>DATGLW010000111.1:0-77751 GCA_035293965.1 Acidimicrobiales bacterium | reverse complement strand
CATCGTCCCCGCCGTCGACGTGCCCGCGCTCCTCGCGGGCGGCGTGTCGCGCGTGGTCGGCCCCGGTGCGTCGGTCGACGAGGTGGTGGCAGCCGTCCGCCACGCTGCGAGGCGCGTCGCCTCCTGCGAGGAGGGCCGGGGCGTGCAACGCCCGTCCTGACCTCCTCGCAACCGGCCCGCAACAGGGCGGACACCTGGGCCACCTAGCTTCCGGCTCCTATGCGAGGCCGGCGTTCGGAGCACGCCTCTGACGCGTCCGGCCCCCACGGACCGTGGCCCTGGTGGCGCCGGCCGGAGTGGCGCCGGTGGCGCCACGTCCGACGATGCCGGGGCCAGGATCGACGGCCGCGGCCGGGCACCTGGCGGCCGGGCGAGGGGCGGCCCGGCAACCGGCGGCCCGGCAACCGGCGGCGAACAGCCACCGGGGTGCCGCCGGCCGACCCGGGGAGGCGGCTCCCACGGCGGCGGTTCCTCGCCTACTGGCTGGCCAGCCTGGTGCCGGTGGTCGCGATCGGGCTCATCGTCGGGCTCGTGGCCCGCGGCCAGCTCCAGGACCAGGGCCTCGCCCAGGCCAAGTCCGAGGGTGCCATCATCGACCAGGCCCTCCTGGCGCTCGTCGGGCCGGACCAGAAGGTGGACCTCACAGCTGCCCAGGAATCCGCGCTCGTCGACGAGCTCCGGGCGATGACGTCCGAGCACCGGTTCTACGGGTTGCGGCTGCACGGGTCCGGCATGGACGTGGACGTAGGGGGGCCCTTCCCCCGGTACCGGCTGTCGGCGGCGCAGCTCGCCGCGGTGCGGCGGGGCGAGGAGGTGGCCGACGTGCAGCCGGTGCCCGGTGGGGGCCACCAGGCCGTGGCGGTGTCCGAGCTCATGATCCCGGGCCGGCCAGGGGGCGGCTACCTCACGGTGATCCTGCCCTATGACCTCGTGCAGGCGGAGCTGGGCCACGAGCTCGCCCAGATCCTGCTCGGGCTGGGCCTCGGGCTGGCCGTGCTGTGGGTGGTGCTCGTGCTCATCACCCGCTCGGTCACCCGCGGCCTGCGCCAGGAGGCCAGCCTGAACGCGCAGTTGGCGCGACACGACCTGCTCACCGCGCTGCCCAACCGCCTCGCGCTTGCCGAGCACGTCGCCCGCCTGCTCGCCCGGCCTCGGCGCCGGCGGGAGCCCTTCGCGCTCGTCGTCGCCGACCTCGACCAGTTCAAGCACGTCAACGACAGCTTGGGCCACCGGGTCGGCGACCAGCTGCTGCGCGAGGCCGCCGATCGGCTCCGCTCCTCGATCCGCTCGCGGGACTTCGTGGCAAGGCTCGGTGGCGACGAGTTCGCGTTGGTCCTGGCTGGTCCCGCCGGGCACGACGCGGTCCGTGCCGTGATCGACCGGGTCCGCGCCAGCCTGCGCGCCGACGTCGAGTACGAGGGCGTGCGCCTGTCGCTCGAGGGAAGCTTCGGCGTGGCCGTCTTCCCCGACGACGGCGACGACGGCGACCTCCTCCTCCAGCACGCGGACGCTGCCATGTACCGGGCCAAGAGCACCGACACGTCGGTGCAGTTCTACGACGAGGCGCTCGACGCCAGCCAGGCGGACTGGCTGGGCGTGGCGGGCCAGCTGCGTACCGCTGTGCGAGCCGGCGACCTCCGCCTCCGCTACCAGCCCACGATCGACCTCGGCACGGGCGCGCTCGTCGGCGCCGAGGCGCTGGTTCGATGGCAGCATCCCGAGCGCGGGCTGGTCGGCCCACGGGAGTTCCTTGCAGTCGCCGAGCGGAGCCGGACCATGGGGGACCTCACCGCATGGGTGCTCGACGAGGCCCTCGCCCAGCTGGCTCGCTGGGACCGTATCGAGGCGGTGCCGGGGATTGCCGTCAACGTGTCGACGAGGAACCTCCACCGCGAGGACCGGCTCCCTGACACGCTCGCCGCGCTCCTGCGCGCCCACCACGTGGCGGCCGAGCGCGTGACGCTCGAGGTGACCGAGACCGCCCTCGTCGTCGACGACGAGGGGGCACGCCAGGTGCTCCAGGCCCTGCACCGCATGGGGGTGCGCATCAGCATCGACGACTTCGGTCAGGGGTACACCGGGCTCGGCTACCTGCGCCACCTGCCGGTGTGCGAGCTCAAGGTCGACCAGGACTTCGTCTGCAACATGGTGGAGCGGACCCAGGACGACGCCATCGTGCGCTCGATCGCCGACCTGGCCCGGCGCCTCGGGCTGCGCTGTGCGGCCGAGGGGATCGAGAGCGAGGCGCTCTACCACGCGGCGTGGGCGGCCGGCTGCCAGCTGGGCCAGGGCTTCTTCATCGCCGAGCCCCTCGATCCCGACGAGCTGGTGAGCTGGGTGCGTGCTCGCCGAGCGGGGAGCCAGCCGGGGAGGGATCGTCGCGCGGGCGCGCCGCTGCTCGGCGGGTCGGCGAGGCCGCCCGGGCCCTGACCCCACTGCCGGGGCGGTGCCCCCGCCCTCGGGGCTCCCGAGCGCGCGGTTGCCAGGCGCGCGCGTGCAGCGTACGCGCGCCGGCACGCGACCCGGGCCTGGCCGGCCTGCTGGAACCGTGCCGCGCTGCTTGCTACGCTCCGCCGCCACGACTCGAACGAGCCGCCGGGAACGAGCCGCACGACAATTCTGGCAGGGGCTGCAAACGTGAGCGAATCGGAGCCAGGGCGCCTAGCGCGCGGCGGTAGCCGCCGGGTAGGCTGCCGGAGACCAGCCACGAAGCGAGATGGATGGGGGGCGCGGTGCTGCAATATGTGATCGCTGGGTTGGTGCTCGGCGGGATCTACGCCATCGCAGCGTCCGGTCTCGTCGTCACGTACCTGTCGGCCGGCATCCTCAACTTCGGGTTCGGCGCGCTCGCCTTCTTCGTCGCGCGCTTCTACTACTACCTGAACACCGAGAACCACTGGGGCATCGTGCCCGCCGGGCTGCTGTCGATCCTCGTGGTGGGGCCGGCGCTCGGGGTCTTCCTCTACTTCTTGCTGTTCCAGTTCCTCCGGATGTCGAGCACCCTGGTCAAGGTGGTGGCCACCGTGGGCATCTCGGTGGCCATCCCGCCGGTCACGACGCTCGTCTTCGGCAACCAGACCATCCTGAAGGCCCCGGGCCTCGCCCCCCAGCCGGTGCGGGTGTTCAAGTTCCTGGGCGTGCCGGTCACGATGGACCAGATCATCGTGTACTGCTGCGTGGTCGGCATCATGGTCATCGGCTTCGTCGTGCTGCGCTACACCGACGTCGGCCTCCGGGTGCGGGCCATGGTCGACTCGCCCGCCATGACCTCGCTGTCGGGCACGAGCCCCAACCTCGTGTCGGTGGGGGTGTGGGCCGCCAGCATCGGCCTGGCCGGGCTCGTCGGCGTCCTCTCGGCGCCCATCATCGGGCTCGACGCCGGTGACTTCACCCTGCTCATGGTGGCGGCGTTCGCCGCGGTCATCGCCGGTCGGCTCCGCAATCTGCCGGTGGCGGTGGGCGTGGGCCTGGCGATGGGCATCGCCGGCGCCCTCGTGCAGTACGGGCTCCCGCCGAACAGCTCCTTCACCGCGGCGGTGATCCCGAGCATCCCGTTCATCTTCACCGCCCTGTTCCTCATCTACTTCATCTTCAGGGGTGGGGGCGTCAACGAGGAGGAGGGCGTCGGCGGCGCCCTGGACCGGGCCATCCGTCCCCAGGGCGGCGAGGCCCAGGTGGTGACCGCGAGCAGCGACCGGCCGGCAGCCCGCTCGGTCAGCTACCGGGCAGTGCTGATCGGGTTCGCCCTCGTCTGCCTCCTGCCGGTCATCCTGCACGGCTTCTGGCTCGGTCTGGTCGCCCAGGGCGTGGCCTACGCCGTGATCTACCTGTCGTTCACCATGGTGGTGGGTGAAGGCGGGATGATCTGGCTATGCATGGCCACCTTTGCCGGCATCGGCGGGCTGGCCACGGCACAGCTCGCGACGAACCACGGGTGGCCCGTGCTGGCTGCCGTGCTCCTCGGCGGCGTGATCGCCGTCCCCTTCGGGGCGGTCATCGGCTTCCTCACCATCCGCATGGGCAACCTCTACGTGGCCCTCGTGACCCTGATCTTCGGGCTCCTCATGGAGAACCTCGTCTTCAGCCGGAACATCTTCTTGAACCTGGGGATCGGGGTGAACGTGGGGGCGCCGGACTGGGCCTCGTCGGCCCGGGTCCTCTCCTACCTGTTCCTGGCCATCTTCGCCGTCATCGCCATCTTCATCGTGAACATCCGGCGGTCCACGACCGGCCTGGCGCTCAACGCCGTGCGCTGGAGCGAGCGCGGGTCGAAGACACTCGGCATCAGCGTGCTGCAGATGAAGGTCGTCATCGCGGCGGTCGCCTCCTTCGTGGCCGGGATCGGGGGGGGGATGCTCGCCATCTCGCTCGGCGTCGCCCTGCCGGCCAACTACGCCACCCTGGGCGGCATGGTGTGGCTGGCAGTGCTCGTCACCCTCGGCATCCGCTCCAACGTGGCGGCGCTGTTCGCCGGCTTGAGCTTCACGCTGTCGTCGGGGGTCGCGCTCGTCTACCTGCCCAAGGCGTTCGGCAACGTGCCCCCGATCCTGTTCGCCCTGGGCGCCATCTTCGTGGCCAAGTTCCCCGAGGGCACCCTGGCCATGCAGGCCCGCCAGTTCCGCGAGATCGGCCGCCGCTACCGGCTCATGCCCCCCAGACAGCGCTTCCTCATGGCGGGCGGGGGGCTGGCGACGCTGGCCTACTTCATCCTGTGGGTGATCGAGGTCCCCCACTACTGGTGGATCGCGCTCATCATCGGCTCGGTCATCTACCACGCCTTCATCGTGTGGATCCTGGTCAAGGGGCCGATGGTGGCGGTCGCCCACGCCGGTGGCGCGCCGGCGGGCGCGGTGGTGCCCGGGCAGGCGCCCACCTTGGCGGCGAGCGCCAACGGCATGGCCGCCGTGTCGTCGAACGGGCCCGTCCCTGAGCGGGCGCCGTCGGAGGTGGCGGAGATGGGGCTCCAGTGACGACGACCGGCGTCCCCAGCGTGGCCGCCGAGGCGGGTGCCGTCGGCCGACCGGCGGGCGGGCCCCTCATGTCGGCCAGCAACGTGACCGTCACCTTCGGTGGTGTGCGAGCGCTCTCGGACGTGAGCATCGAGGTGGGCGCCAACACCATCACGGGCCTCGTGGGACCGAACGGCGCCGGCAAGACGACGCTCTTCGGCGTGCTGTCCGGGCTGCTCAGGCCCGACGCGGGCCGGGTGACGTTCCTCGGCGAGGACATCACCGGGCTCACGCCCCAGGCCCGCGCCCGGCGCGGCCTCGCCCGCACCTTCCAGCAGCCGGAGCTGTTCATGGGCCTCACGGTCCGCGAGCACCTCGTGCTGGCCGATCGTGTTCGCCACCAGCGCCCGCGGCTGTGGAAGGACATGTTCACGGCCGCGAGCCTCCGCCGGCCGGACCGGTCAGAGAACGAGCGGGTGGACGCCATTCTCGAGCTGCTGTCGCTGCAGCCCATCGCCCACCAGATGGCTGACACCCTGCCGCTGGGCACGAGCCGGCTGCTCGAGGTGGGCCGGGCACTCGCTGCCGCCCCCCGGGTGATCCTGCTCGACGAGCCGCTGGCCGGTCTCGACGTGGTGGAGGCCGAGCGCCTGGCACTGGCGCTGCGCCGGACAGTCGAGAAGGGCGACGTGTCGCTCCTCTTGGTGGAGCACGACGTCGGCATGGTCCTCAGCCTCTCCAGCCAGATCTACGTCCTCGACTTCGGCGTCCTCATCGCCCAGGGCCCGCCCGACGAGATCAGGCACAACGCCGAGGTCCGGGCCGCCTACCTCGGCGACGAGGAGGCGGTCGAGTCCCGGACCAGCCTCGAGGACCACCACGAGCACCAGGAGCGCCACCAGTGAGCGAAGCCGGCTCTCTCGTCGTCGAGGACCTCGACGTCCGCTACGGCCCCGCGCGCGCCCTGCTCGGGGTGTCGCTGAGCGTCGACGGAGGCAAGGTGCTCGCCGTGCTGGGCCCCAACGGCGCTGGTAAGAGCACGCTCGGGCGCGCCGTGTCTGGGCTGGTCAAGCCCAAGTCGGGCAAGGTCGTCTTCGGCGGGGTCGACATCACGGGGTGGGCGCCGCACCGGGTCCGCCGCGCCGGGTTGACCTACATCCCCGAAGGTCGGGGGATCTTCCCCGGGCTGTCGGTGCTCGACAACCTCAAGATGGCCACCCGCCAGGTGGGCCGGCGCGCCGCCCGCCAGGCGGCCATCGAGCGGGCGATCGGCTTGTTCCCCATCCTGGGCAACCGGAGCCAGCAGCGGGCGGGGAGCCTGTCAGGCGGCGAGCAGCAGATGCTGGCCATGGCGCGCGCCCTGGCCGTCGACCCGGCGCTGATCATCGCCGACGAGATGTCCCTCGGCCTCGCCCCGCTGATGGTGGACCAGGTGTTCGACAGCCTCGAGAAGGCCCGGAACCAGGGGATCTCCATCGTGCTGATCGAGCAGTTCGTCCACCGGGCTCTCGCCTTCGCCGACACCTGCGTGATCCTCACGAGGGGCACCGTCGGTTGGCGCGGGGCAGCTGCCGACGCCGGCAGGGAGGTCCTCGACCAGTACCTCGGCGAGGCGACCGCCGCAGCCGAGAGCGCCGCCGCCCGGTAACGTCGGCGTAGCCTCCGCCTACCGGTCCTCGTTCGAGCCGGGCAGGCTGGCCAGCCCCGCCGGCGCCGGTGCTTGCGCCCCTGGGGTCCGGCGAGGAGGGTCCCGAAGGGAGGGGAGCACATGGCAGAGCCGGTCCTGACGTTGCCCGCCGACCTCGTCGAGTGGGTTGGGGAGGTGGCCGGCGGTGAGGTCGTCTCGAGCAACCGCATGCCTGGAGGTGCCAGCCGCGAGGCATGGTTCCTCGACGTCCGCGGTCCCGGGGGCTCCCTGCGGCCCCTCTTCCTTCGTTACAGCCGAACCCCCACGCCTCCGGGCGACCTCTTCCACTCGCTGCACGTCGAGGGGGAGATCATCATGGCCCTGCAGGGGACGGGGGTGTCGGTCCCGACCACCTTGGCCGTCCACCCGGTCCACGAGGCCATCTTGGAGGAGCGGGTGCCCGGGCAGACCTGGTTCTACCGGATCAAGGACCCTGACGAGCAGGTGGCGGTGGCCCGCGACTTCATCACGAAGCTGGCCGCGCTCCACCGCCTCGACCCGGCCACCCTCGAGCTGCCGAGCCTCGGACCGCTCAAGGGCTGCCGCGAGCTGGCGCTCGACGAGGTGGCCAACATGCGGCGGCGAGCGACGGGTCCAGACGGGTGGATCGACCCGCTCGTGGACCTGTCGCTCACCTGGCTCGAGAAGAACGTCCCCGACTACGAGGGGCCTGTCGTCCTCGTGCAGGGCGACACCGGCCCCGGGAACTTCCTGTACGAGGGGGGAAGGGTGACGGCCGTCGTCGACTGGGAGCTCGCGCACTTCGGCGACCCGATGGACGACATCGCCTGGCTGTCGTTGCGCACGGTGCAGGACACCTTCACGCATCTCCCCGACCGGCTGGCCGAGTACGAGGCCCTCTCGGGGCACACCCTCGACGAGGACCGGATCTGGTACTACCGCCTCTTCGCCGAGACGCGCCTCAATTCCGGTCGTCGGGGTGGCGCCGGCGCGGCCCGTGACCGGCAGGCCGAGCCGGGTCAGCCGGCGGTCCGCGACGTCGGCAACGGGCTCATCTACGGCATGTTGCACCGGCGCCTGACCGTGGAGGCCCTGGCCCACGTGGCCGGGATCGAGCTACCCGACGAGCCGCTCCCAGAGGAGCCCGAGCCCGTCGAATGGCACTACCTCTACGACGCCGCCCTCGGCATGCTCCAGACGATCGTGCCCCGGATCGAGGACCCCCTGGCCTCCCAGTGGAGCAAGGGGGTGGCCCGGGTGGTCAAGTACCTCAAGGAGATGGACCGAGCCGGGCGTGCCTTCGAGCAGGCCGAGCTCGACGACCTGGCGCGCCTGCTCGGCACGGCGCCTCCGTCGGTGGAAGAGGGCCGGCGCCGCTTGGCGGAGGCGCTCCGCCAGGGCACGGTGAGCGACCGCGACTACATCGCCTACGTCTGGAACAAGGTGCGCCGCGACGACCACCTCATGCGGACGGCGTCGGGGGCGCTGCGCGAGCGGACCTGGCCGCCGATCCGCTGACCGGGCTCCGGACAAGGGGCGGTGGGAGCGCCTCTTGTATCGTGTGCCCGTCGCAGCGAGGACCCGGTCCGCGGCGGGCCGCGGTCGTGATCAGGAGGCACGGTTGCCCGATACCGAGGCCCGGGCAACGGGTGGGGACGGCTCGGGCTCCCTCGGGCCCGAGGGTCCGCGCCGTTCCGCGCTCCTCCAGGACCGCTCGCGGCGCACCCGGCGCAAGCTGGTCCGGGCGGCGCTCGCCCTGTGGACCGAGCGCGGGTTCGACCGGGGGGTGGAAGAGACGACGGTCGAGGAGATCGCCAGAGCGGCAGGCGTCACGAAGGGCACCTTCTACTTCCACTTCGCCCACAAGGAGGACATCCTCCTCGAGCTCGGTTGGGGCACCGCCGAGGCGCTCTACGAGGAGGCGGCCGACGGCAGGGCGGAGGACCGGCCCGCCGATGAACTGCTCGACGGGCTGCTCGTCACCCTGGCGCGGCGGGTGGAGTCGGTCCCGAAGGTGGCCGTCGCCCGTTCGGTGGCCGAGTTCGGCCGCCGCAAGCCCTCCCACGACCGCGGGCAGCACTTCGGCATCGGCCGATCCTTCACCATGGCGATCGAGGTTGGGCGACGCCAGGGTGTCGTCGACCTGAACATCGACCCGGCCGAGCTGGCGGCGATCCTCGAGGCGGTGGCCATGAACACCCTGTCCGCGTGGGCTCAGGACCAGATGACCGGCTCACTGGTGGAGGCGCTGCGGCGCAGGGTGGGCATCGTCCTCGACGGCGCCCGCCCGCCGGCGGCCAGGAGGGGCTGAGGAAGGGAGGGCAGCGATGGCAGCTGCAGGGGACAACCTCGAGTTCGGCGTGTACATCCCCCAGGTGGCGCTCGACTTCGGCCAGCTCCTCGAGCGTGCGCTGCGGTGCGAGCGCCTCGGCTTCGGCTCGTTCTGGCTCTTCGACCACCTCTACACCCCCGGCCTCCCCGACCAGCCCGCGCTCGAGGGCTGGACGCTCGCCACGGCACTGCTGGCCCGGACCGCCCGGCTGCGCGTCGGTCACCTCGTGCTCGACAACAACCTCCGGCACCCGGCGCTCGTGGCCAGGATGGCGGCCACCCTCGACGTCATCTCCGGGGGGCGCCTCGACCTCGGCATGGGCAGTGGCTCGTACGCGGCCGAGCATCGCCAGGGCGGGTTCCCCTGGGGCAGCCTGGCCGAGCGCTCCGAGCGGCTGGCGGAGGGGCTGGAGGTGATCACCCGGATGCTCGGTGGCAGCCCCGTCTCCTTCGAGGGGCGGCACTACCGCCTCGCGGAGCTCCCCAGCCTCCCCCGGCCCCTGCAGCGCCCCCGCCCACCCATCGTGGTGGGCGGGGTGGGGGAGCGCCACACCCTGCCTCTCGTGGCCCGCTACGCCGACGTCTGGAACGTGCCCACCTACGGGCTCGGCGTCTGGCAGGAGCGGGTCCCGGCGCTCGAGGCGTGCTGCGAGCGGATCGGGCGCGACCCCGGCACCATCCGGCGGTCCCTCGAGGCGGTGCTGGTGCTGGCCCCCGACGAGCCCTCGTTGCGCGACGCTCGCGCACGCTACGAGCGCCGCTACCAGGGGCCCGGCTGGGGGCTGGCGGAGGGGGGCTTCGTCGGGACCCCGTCGCGCATTGTGGACCGCATCGGCGAGCTGGCGGACGCCGGCATGAGCCACTTCGTCTTCTTCGTCGCCGACCGCGGCGAGGGCTCGATGCTCGAGCTGTTCGCCCAGGAGGTCATGGCGCAGGTCGCCAGGGCCTGACGCCCGCGTGAACCACCTCATCGGTCGGGCGGCCAGCCCGCGGGATTGACCGAAGGCCCTGGCTGCGACCGTCGCTGACGGGGGACAGGCGACACGGAGCGGCGCCGCGTGCTGCCTTGCTGCGGTCGCCGCCTCCTTCGGTAGCATCGGGCGGAGCCCGATCCCAGGAGGTGAGATGGCCGACACGTTGACCGACGCCGTTGTGTGGAGGGACGGGATCCCAGAGGTCGAGCACAACTACATGGACCGCGGGCCGGTGCTGTCCCACGCGCAGTCCTTCGACCGGCTCCGCCAGGTCCATCCTTTCGTGAGGAGCACGTTCGGCCCCGGGTTCTGGGTGATGACGACCGGCGAGCTCGTGCGCGACGCGCTCCAGAGGCCCGACCTCTTCTCGAGCAGCATCGTCACCCCGATGGAGCCGGATCCGCAGTACCTGTGGATACCCGAGATGCTCGACCCGCCCCTGCACACGAAGTGGCGGCAGCTGCTGGCACCCCACTTCGCCCCCAAGGTGATGGAGCGCATGGAGGGCCAGGTCCGTGATCGCTGCATCGAGATCATCGACACGTTCGCCGACCGTGGGCGGTGCGACTTCCTGCAGGACTTCGCCTGGCGCTACCCGACGTCGATCTTCATGGACCTCATGGGCCTGCCGATCGACGGCCTCGAGCAGTTCCTGGCCTGGGAGCACGAGATCCTCCACCTGACCTTCGACGAGGACCCAGACCGGTCGAGGGCGGTCGCCGCCATGGTGGCCGTCCAGGGGTACTTCGCCGAGCTCATCGAGAACAAGCGCGCCGAACCCGGGTCCGACCTCCTGTCGGCCGCGATCGGGTGGCAGATCGACGGCGAGCCCATCTCCGAGGACGACCTGCTCTCCTTCTGCCTGCTCATGTTCATGGCCGGGCTGGACACGGTGTCGATCCAGCTCGCGTACTCCTTCTTCCACCTCGCCACCCACGATGCCGACCGCCGCCGCATCGTCGAGGAGCCGGCCGTCATCCCCTCTGCGGTGGAGGAGCTGCTGCGTGCGTACGCCTTCGTGGCCCCTGGCCGCAAGGTGCGACACGATGCCGACTTCCATGGTTGCCCCCTCGAGGCGGGGGACCGCGTCCTTCTGCCACTGTGCGCCGCGAACCGCGACCCCGGGCTGTTCCCGGATCCCGAGCACGTGGACCTGGCGCGCTCGCCCAACAGCCACATCGCGTTCGGGCTCGGTCCGCACCGGTGCCTGGGCTCCCATCTCGCCCGCCGTGAGCTGCGGATCGCGCTCGAGGAATGGCACCGGCGGATCCCCGAGTACCGGCTGACCGAGGGCGTCGACGTGGTCGAGCACGGCGGCATGTTCGGGATCGACTCCCTCTCGCTCAGCTGGGACCGCTGAGCGCCCTGCTCCGGAGGGCCGCCGGGATGGCAGGCAGCAGCCGGGCCCACGGGCACACTGGCGCCAGCGCGTCCGGCGGCCGGTCCGCATGACCGGCGCTGGCGCGAGCGGCGCAACTCCCGACCTGGCCCGGACGCGCAAGGAGGTGGCGGCGTGCCTCGTCGGGCGCGAGCGCGAGCTGCGGCTGCTGCTCGCCGCGCTGGCAGCAGGTCGCGACGTCCTGCTCGAGGGCCCGCCGGGCACCAGCAAGAGCACCTTGCTGCGCGAAGTGACGCGGGCGTGGGGCGTCCCCCTCGAGCTCGTGGAGGGCAACTCGGAGCTCACCACGCCGCGGCTCGTCGGCCACCACAACCCCGCTCGTGTGCTGCAGGAGGACTTCACCGCGGCGACCTTCGTGCCGGGCCCGCTCGTACGCGCCATGACCGGCGGGGGCTTCCTCTACGTCGAGGAGGTCAACCGGGCGCCAGAAGACACGCTCAACGCACTGCTGGCCGCCATCGCGGAGCGCGAGGTGGTGGTCCCGCGCGTGGGGCGGATCCGCGCCGCGGACGGTTTTCGCGTCGTGGCCTCCATGAACCCCTTCGACAACGTCGGCACGTCGCGTATCAGCGCCAGCGTCCACGACCGGCTGTGCCGGATCGCCGTGGGCTACCAGGGAGCCGAGGAAGAGCTTGGCATCGTGGAGCTCCGGACCGGGCCCGGCGACCGCCGGTTGGCCGAGGACGCCGTGGCGCTGGCCCGCGCCACGCGCCACCATCCCCAGGTGCGGCAGGGCAGCTCGGTGCGGGGGGCCATCGACCTCGTGCTCGTGGCCCGCCAGCTCCTCGGGCTCGAGCCCGCCGAGCTTGAGCCCGGCGCCGGGCCCGAGTACGCAGCAGTCGTGCTCGACGCCGCGCTGGTCGCCTTGTCGGGCCGGGTCCGACTCCACGACACGAGCGACGCCACGGCCGAGGACGTGATCCGCGAGATCTGGGAGGAGCGCTTCTACCTGGCTCCGCACCGGGCGGCGCCCGGCTGAAGGCGGGCTGACGCGCCGGTCGCGGTCGAGCTGGCCGGGGAGCGCGACCGCCCCACTCCTCGGCAGGTACGACCCAAGGCGCTCGAGGGCGCACCACTCCTGTTCCTGCGCGGCGTCGGTGCCGCGGGCGAGCGCGCGGCTGGCGGTGGCTCGGCCGGCGAGCGGGGCCGGCCCGGCGTGTTCTTCGGCAGCGAGCCGGGATCGGTACGCGACCTCGCCGAGGTGCTGGGCGAAGGGGAGCTGGACCCGGCCCTGTGGCGGCTGCGCCAACAGGTCGCCGATCGCCTCTCGGTGCGCCGGACTCGCCGACGAGGCGACCGGCGGGGGCCCGGGCCACCGGTCAGCGCCCGCTGGCGCGACAGCGAGGACGACGTCGACGTCGAGCGGACGGTCGAGGCGCTCCTTGCCCGGCGCCCGCTCGACGAGCACGACATCGTGGTGCGGGTCCGGGAGGCGCCGCGGCGTGCGGTGGCCCTCGTGGTCGACGCCTCGGTCTCCATGAGCGGCCCCAAGGCGCTGCTGGCGGCGGCCGCAGTCGGAGCCCTCGGTGCCGAGCTGGCCCGTGAGGAGCTGACGGTCGTCGCGTTCTGGCAGGACGCCGCGGTCCTTCGCGGGGCGGTCGATGCGAGACCCCTCGACGCGGTGCTGGGCGACCTGGTGCGCCTCCGCGCCGAGGGGCTCACCAACGTCGGGGTCGGGCTCCACGTGGCGGCCCGCGAGCTCAGCCGGTCCGGTGCGCCGCGGCGGGCCGCGGTGCTGCTGTCCGACTGCGTGCACAACGCCGGCCCCGATCCTCGCCCCCTGGCGTCACGGCTTCCCCGGCTCCACGTGCTGGTGCAAGCCCAGGGCGAGCACGACGAGGCCCTGGCCCGCGACCTGGCCCGTATCGGCGGCGGCCACTTCGCGCGGGTCACGCACCCCCACGAGGTGGCTGAGGCGCTGAACCGCGCCATGCGCACCTGACGGCCTGGCGCGGTCGCCCGCCCCGGCCCACCCGGCCGGATCCCTTGCCGAGGTCGACCGGGCCTGCGATCCCCGTGCCTACCCCGGCCCACCAGGCCGGATCCCTTGCCGAGGTCGACCGGGCCTGCGATCCCCGCGCCTACCCCGGCCCACCTGGCCGGGTCGCGGTCACGTGAAGGGTAGGGGCCCCGAGGCGATGACCTCCTCGAGGTAGCCGAGCGTCACCCCGAGCTCGCGTGCCGCTTCGCGGCACGCGGCGACGTCCTTGCGGATGTAGGGCACGGCACGGGAGCCGTCGTCGTCCGGCTGGGCCTGGCGGTAGTGCAGGACGTTGCTGCCGCCGCTGCACACGGCGAGGGCGCCGAGCAGAAGGGCGCGGTCGATCCCGAGGTCGTCCGCCAGCCGCAGGGCGTCGCTCGCCACCTGGGCGTGGGCGGCGAACAGCGCGTTGTTGACCAGCTTGACGAGCGTGGCACTGCCAACCTCCCCGGTGGGGAGCAGGGGGTCGCCGTAGGTGCGCAGCGCAGGCTCGGCTCGGGCGAAGGCCGCAGGCTCGGCCCCGACGAGCACCCGCAGCCGCCCCTCGTCGATGTCGGTGGCAGAGCCGCTCACGGGCGCGTCGACGACGCGTGCCGAGCCGGCAGCGTTCACGAGCGCCCGCAACGCGCTCGGGCTGAGCGTGGTGTGGTTCACGACGACCGCATCGGCGCCGAGGCTCCGCACGGCCCCCTCGTCGCCGAGTGCCACCTCGAGGAGCTGGGCCCCGTCGAACAGGCAGAGCACGAGGACGTCCGCCCCGGCAGCGGCGCCGCCCACCGTGCCGGCGAGCGCGGCGCCGGCAGCGGCGAGGCGGGCCTTGACCTCGGGTCGGCGAGCGAAGACCGTGACCGGGAAGCCCGCCCCGAGGAGGCGGCGAACCATGGGCTCACCCATCTGGCCGGCGCCCACGAAGCCGACCCGGACCAAGTGTGCTTCGGTCATGGCGCCACCCGGCACCGCCTGTTCCTCACCGCGTCGCCTCGACCCTGGGGCCCTTGTAGCTGCTCGTCTCGGCCAGCTCGGCGGCGCGGCGCATGAGGTCGAGGACGATCGGGCCGAAGGCCTGCAGCTTCTCGTCGTCGCCTGCCCGCTGGTATCCCTGCTCGAGCACGATGGCGAGCTTCCAGCGTGCAAGGACCATGTAGTAGTCGAAGTCGTCGACCTGGCGCCCGGAACCCCGGGCGAAGTAGTCGAGGAGCTCGGCCCGGCCCGGCATCCCCGACACGTCGACGTAACCGATCTGCCCTGTCTGCCCGGTGTCCTCGGGCCAACCCTGGAGCGCCCAGGCCAGGTCGAGCTTCGGGTCGCCGACGGTCCCCATCTCCCAGTCGACGATGGCGGCGAGGCGCGCCGGCGCGCCGTGCCGGAACATCACGTTGGCGAACTGGTAGTCGCCGTGCATGATGCCGGGCACGAAGTCGAGGGGCCGGTGGGTGGCGAGCCACTGCGTCGCCTCCTCGAGCCCGGGCAGCTCGCGGCCCTTGATCCGCTCGAGGAACCGGGTCCACCGCTCCACCTGTCGGTCGTGGAAGCCCTCGGGGCGGCCGAGGTCGGTGAGCCCCCTCGCACGCCAGTCGACCCCGGCCATGCGGACGATGCCCTCGATCAGCTCGAATGCCAGCCCTCGGCGCGCCTCTGCGTCGGTGTCGAAGGGCGCCGGCCACGTGCGGCTGCCCATGGGCGACCAGCCGTCGACGAACCCCATGAGGTAGAAGGGCCGGCCGAGGACGGACGGGTCCGTGCACACGGCGACGGCGTCGGTCGATGGCACGTCCGTGCCGTCGAGGGCCTCGATGATGCGCCACTCGCGCAAGATGCCTTCGTCGCGGGCTGCCGGTGCGGTCGCGGGTGGCTTGCGCAGCGCGCAGTGCAGCTCCCCCCGGCGGATCTCGAAGATCTCGTTCTGGCTGCCCCCCGACACGAACGCCGTCACAAGCTCCTCGCCGGCTCCCGGCAGACCCTGGGCGTCCATCCAGGCGGCCAGGGCGCTCGTGTCGAGCCCGCCGCCTGCCGTGCTCGTCGCCACGGCCCCTCCCCTCTCTTCAGGCGCTCTGTGCAGCGCTCAACGACCCTTCCACACCGGCGCCCACCGCGTTCAGCGACCCTTCCACACGGGCGCCCGCCGTTCGGTGAAGGCGAGGGCACCTTCGCGGGCGTCCTCGCTCCCGAAGACCTTGGGCTGCAGCTCCTCTTGGAGGCGCCACACCTCATCTGCGGGGGCAGAGCGCGCGGCCAGCATGAGGCGTTTGGTCGCCTGCACGCCAAGGGGTCCGTTGGCGGCGATCCTCTCGGCCAGGGCGACGGCCTCGTCGAGCACTCGGTCGGCCGGCACGACACGGTTGACGAGCCCGAGCGCCGCTGCGCGGTGGGCGTCGACGACCTCGCCGGTGAGGCCGAGCTCCAGGGCTACCGCGCTCGGGATGCGCCGGGTCAAGAACACGCCGCCCCCGGCCGGGAACAGTCCCCGGCACACCTCGGGCAGGCCGAACGTCGCGTGCTCGGCGGCCACCGCCAGGTCGCAGGCCAACAGGAGCTCGAAGCCCCCGGCCACCGCAGGCCCGTTGGCGGCTGCCACCACGGGCACGTCCACCCCCTCACGGATGAACCGGCGATACCCCTCGGCGCCCTTCCGCCGCTGCTCGGCGACGGCCGGATCGTCTGGCTTCTGGCGCCCCGCGGCGAACTCGCGCAGGTCCATGCCGGCGCAGAAGGCCCGGTCACCGGTGCCGGTCACCACGACCGCCCGTACCGACGGGTCGGCCTCCGCCTCGGCAAGCCCGGAGCCGATGCCAGCCACGACGGCCTGGTTGAGGGCGTTGCGCGCTTCGGGGCGATTGATGCGGAGGACGAGCACGTTGCCCCTCCGCTCGCTGACGATGTCCGTCCCCTGACCGGTGTCCATCCCCCCACCCTGCCACGGGTGCCCACCGCGCTCCAACTTCGAAGCCGGCGGCCACGGCCCCCCACGTGGCGGTCGGGGCCGATCCGGTCCTGGGGAGTCGATCCGAGAGTACCCCGGCCCTTCGCCCCAGCGGCCGGCACCGTTGCGCTCTACAGTCCGGTGCGTGGACCGGCCAGCCCAGGGGCGCCTCACCGATCCCGCTGAGGCCCCTGCGACCGGCGAGCAGGTGCACCTCGTGGTCCCCCGGGGTGCCGCGGGCGGAATCGGCGTGGCCGTCGAGCACGTCCAGAGCGGCTCGCTGGGCGCACCGGTGCCCTACGAGCAGGACCACTCGGAATGGGCGCTCGTCCTGCGCGGGGCAGCGGTCCTCGTCGTCGAGGGGCGCGAGCTCCACCTGGTGGCACGTGACTGGGTGTGGCTGCCCGCCGGGACCCCACACGTGCTCGTCTCGACCGAGCCGGGCACGGAATGGCTGACTGTGCGCTGGCCGGTCTGACGCCGACGGAGAACCCGGCGCGTTGGGCGCCACTGAGCGTGACACCACGGGAGGCGGGCTCGTGTCGAGGGTAGCTGGTCAGAAAGCCGGCATCTGAGGCTTTTCTCGGCGGCGACCGAACCAGCGCCGGTTCCTGGCATGCCGGGCGGAGGGGCCGACGGTCACGTGCCCGGCCGTCGCTGCCTGCTCGCCGCTCGTGACCGCCTGCCCGACGCCGGTGCCGGCCGCGACGGGCTGGACTGCAACGGCGTCGCGGCGATGTCGGACAGCCCACCCCATCGCGAACGCCCCGCAGGCGGCGAGGACCACCCCGGGCCCGAGCGAGTAGCCGACGACGTTGCCCAGGGCCTGCAGCGGCGCCGCCGGCACGAAGTACCGGCTTGCGTCGGTGAGCACCGGCCAGGCCGCCGGCCCCACCACGAACCACGCACCGCACAGGAGGCATGCGAGGCCCGACAGCCACAGCAGCACGCGGCCCCGGCCCCTGCCGGCTCTCGCCGCGAGGGGCACGAACGCCATGGCGACGGCCACTGCGACCGCGCCGGGCACCAGCCCGAGCAAGGCGTGCGAGAGGGTCCAGTGCCAGGAGCCCGAGCCGTCTGCGCTGTAGCCGAAGGCGGGTCCCACGTAGGGCGCGATCCCGCCCCAGGCGCCGATCACCAAGGCGACGACGCTCAGGCCGAGGAGGCTCAGGGCGACGCTTCGCACGGGGCTGGTCGCCGCCGCTGGTCCCCGGGGGAACCCCGGTGCGGTCCCGCCGGCGGAACCCTCCGGGGCCCGCCCTGCGGGGAAGCCGCGAGTCGGTTCGGGTCGCACGGATGCCATCGAGCACCTCCTCGTGTCGCCACTCCCAGTGTGCACCGGCCGGCCACCGGCGGGAAGGGCCGGCTGCCGCTGGCTCGTCACCGAATCGATGACGCGGCACCAGACTGGTGGGCGCCGCTCCCGCCTCGGTCGGTGGCCCGCCCGAGCGGTGGAGCCTCCACCGCATCCTCGAAACAGGCAGGTACCCGCCCGGCGGCGCCGCCAAACCCCCAGGTGCGGGGGGCGGAGCCCGTCGGCGGGTTACCTCAACCGGATGATCGCGGGGCGGCGATGGCATGCTCGTCGCCGCTGGCGGTCACGAACAGCCTCCGCCTGGGGAGGTTCCACCCGCGCGGCCGGGTCACGCCCGGCGGGCGGTGACCAACCAGGTCGCGGCGCCGAAGGCCACGCCCGAGGGCCCGCGGTGGGCGGCGATCGTCGCTGCGAGCGCATCAAGAGCGTGCGCCCTGTCGGCCTTGCCGAGGCCGTCGAGCATCCAGCCCATCAGGCCGACCACGAAGGTGAACGCGTCAGCCTCGTCGGCGCCAAAGCACATCGCACCCTCGAGCCCCTCCGCGCGCACGTTCTCGAACCCGGCACCGCTGAGCAGGGCCTGCACATGGGCGGGCTCAGCGAGCGAGAAGGGACCCGGTGCGCCTGGTGGCGGGGAGGGCAGGTCGCGGCCGGCAGCCAGCGCGGTCGACAGCTCCAGGATCCATTCGTTGCTCGTCATGGCCTGCCAGGTCAGCAGGGCCAGACGCCCGCCGTGACAGAGCGCTCCGGCGATGTTGGCGAACGCCCGGGGAGGGTCGCCGAAGAACATCGACCCGGTGCGCGAGATGGCCACGTCGAAGCCGCCGGGCTCGAAGGGGTGGACCTGCGCGTCGGCGTGCTCGAAGCGGACGTTGGCCACCCCCTCGTCGCGGGCGAGCTGGCGGGCCAGGTCCACCATGGGCGCGGACAGGTCGACTCCCAGTGCGTTGCCCCGGTGGGCGGCCCGCGCCGCGTCACGCGTCGTCTGCCCCGTGCCGCATCCGATGTCGAGCACAGCGTGGGTCGCCGAGATGCCCGCCGCGTCGAGCAGGGGCTGGTGGAAGGGGGCCAAGGCCTGATCGAACCTCGCTGCGTGCGCGGCCCAATAGGCTCCTTCGTCGCCATCCCAGGCCCGAGCCTGTTCGACGTTCGACGGGTCGACGGGCGGCTCCGCCGCTCTTGGCGTGCTCTCTCGTGCCGCTGCCATGCCGCACCCCTCCGTAGACTCCCTTCGGTAGTAGATGTATGTACTCCCAAAGGGAGGAAAATGTCAAGGGGTTCGCTCACCACAACTTCCTACGCTGTGCTCGGCCTGCTCGCCATCAAGCCATGGCGCACCTACGAGCTCACCCGGCAGATGGACCGTTCCCTGGGCCGGATCTGGCCCCGAGCAGTGAGCAAGCTCTACGAGGAGCCGAAGAAGCTGGTCGCCCACGGCCTCGCCGAGGCCAGCGAGGAGCGATTCGGCCGGCGGCGCCGGACCGTGTACGCGATCACGCACCAGGGCCGGGCAGCCCTTGCCGCTTGGCTGGCCGAGCCCGGGGCAGGCCCGGTGCTCGAGTCCGAGCAGCTCCTCAAGGTGTTCTTCTCCGAGCACGGCACTCGCGACGACGTCCTGGCGACGCTGGCCGCGGCGGGGGAGTGGGCCCGTGCACGCAGCGCCGAGAGCGCAGCCATCGGGCGCCAGTACCTCGAAGGGCGGGGGCCATTCCCCGAACGAGGGCCGCAGCTCGACCTCACCGCGAGGTTTCTCACGGACTTCTATGCCCTGGTCGGCGAGTGGGCGCGTTGGGCGACCGCCATCGTCGAGACGTGGCCCGACGACGGCGCGCCGGCACAGGGAGATCCCCGCATCACCGAGGACATCGTCCGGCGGGCCACGGAAGCTGCCGGGCTCGCCGGCACCCAGGGGTGCGAGGTGGAGAGCCTCTAGGCTGGTTCCCACCGGGGCCGGCGGGCCCCGGGCCGTCGGCGGCCGGATCGGCCCCGGCCCAGGAGGCGCGAAGGGCATGACGATCCGCTTCGACGGCCGAACGGTCATCGTGACCGGCGCCGGCAGCGGCCTCGGCCGGTCCTACGCCCTGGAGCTGGCGCGCCGCGGCGCCCATGTCGTCGTGAACGACCTCGGTTCGGCAGTCGACGGCCGCGGCGCGTCGCGCCGTCCCGCCGATCACGTGGTCAAGGAGATCAGGGCGTCGGGCGGGATCGCGGTGCCCTCCTACGACTCGGTGGCCGACGAGGCCGGGTGCAAGCGTGTCGTCGCGACCGCGGTCGGGTCGTTCGGGTCGGCGGACGCGCTCGTGCACAGCGCCGGCGTGCTGCGCAACGCCATGTTCGAGGCGATGACCGACGAAGACCTCTGGCCGGTGCTCCAGACTCAGCTGCTCGGGGCCATCCACCTGGCCCGCGCCGTGTACCCCGGCATGGTGGAGCGTGGCTACGGAAGGCTGGTCTTCACGTCGTCGGGCTCGGGCATGTTCGGTCGCACCAACGGCGCCAACTACGCCGTGGCCATGGCTGGGATCGTCGGGTTCGTCAACGCGCTGGCCCTCGAAGCAGAGCCCTACGGCGTGCTCGTCAACGCCGTCATGCCCGCCGCCTACACACGCCTGTCGGGCGCCCCCGAGCCGTGGGACACCTCCGAGGCGGCTGAGGTCCTCCGCTCCGAGGCGCGTGCCCTGCGACCCCGGTCCCTGCCGGAGTGGGTGGCCCCGATGGTCGCGTACCTGGCGAGCGAGGCGTGCGACCGGACCCGGCGCTACTACTCGGCCATCGAGGGTCGCTACGCGCGGGTGTTCGTCGGTGCGACCCGCGGCTGGCTGGCCGAGGGACCCACGCCGCCCAGCGCCGAGGACGTCCAGGAGCACCTCGACGAGATCGAGGACCTGGGCGGGTTCGTGGTCCCCGATTCCGTCTACCACGAGGTCGAGGTCGTCCGGCGCCGGCGCGATTGACCGGCAGCCGGCAACCCGCCTCGCTCGTGGGGAAGGCTGCCCGGTGCCCGGGGCCGGTCTCCGCCGGTCACGGCTGGCGGCGTGCCGCGGTGCGCCGCGCCGTCACCAGCCAGGTCCGGAGGGTCAGCTCGAAGGGGGAGCCGGCACGCTCGAGGACACCCCCGACCGCCTCGAGCAGCGCGGCGAGGTCGCCGGGGGCGAGCGCCCCGTGGTCGCTGTGGGTCGGGAGCTGGTCGAGCCACTCCTGCTTCGTGGAGACCCGCCGCCAGGTATAGGCGCGCAGCGCCGGCACGTGGAACCACCCCGTGTCCACCAGTGCGCGGGCGGTCCTGGCGAAGCGGCCGTCGCTCAGGTGGCCGAGGGCGACGGAACTGCCGTCGAGCCCCGGAGCCAGCTCGCGGTACACGGCGGACAGCTTGCGGCGGAGCGCGGCGGGGAGCAGGCTCTGGTTCCAGAACAGCCCGACCCGCCCGCCCGCCCGGAGCACGGCCGCCGCCTTGGCCGCTCCGCGATCGGGCTCGACCCAGTGCCACGACTGGCCGGCCACCAGGAGGTCGAACTGGCGGCCCCCCGGCTCCCACTGCTCGAAGGTGCCGGCCTCGACCTCCACGCCGTGGCGCCGGGCCACGCGAGCCATCCGCGCGTCGGGCTCCACGCCGAGCACCGTGCAACCCCGTGCCACGAAGAGCCGCGCGGCGATGCCCGTGCCGCAGCCCACGTCGAGCACCCGCGGTGAGGTGCCGAGCCCTGACGCGAGGTCGTCGGCGAGCGCCTGAGGGTAGGAGGGGCGGGAGCGGTCGTAGCGCTCGGCGTCGTTGCCGAACGACCCGGCTCGGACGCGGTCCCGGTGGAGCACGGGCCCATGTTGCCAAGCAGTGGGAGACGAGGCTGTCCGGCTGACTGCCGTCCAGGCGGTCCAGGCGGTGCTCCCTACTGGGGTTCGGCCGCGAGGGGGCGGAGGCTGCCACTGCGCACACCCAGAGCCCGGGGTCCGCGAGCCAGTGGGGCTCCGGACCTCGGTTTCTCCATCCCCCGCCGCTCCCCCCGCTTCGGTCGCGCCTCGGTTCTCTGCAGGTGGGAGGCATGGAGGGCACACCCGTCACCCGGATGGGAGGGGAAGGGGGAGCACGGCGCCTCACCGTGGCGCCATGGGCTTACCTGTTTCGAAGCGGTGCAACTGCGCTTGCAGATTGTTGCTGAACAACTACAGTTGCAGACCGGATGGCGTGGCGGCTCCCCATCGACGAGGACGCGTTGCGTAGGCGGCGGCGGACCGCGGCGGTCGGGTGCCCCCACGCGCCGACTGCCCGCCGCCGCCGGCCCCGGAACCGCCTCGCGCTGCGATGGGTGCTGCGGGCGGTGTGCGCCGGGAGCTTCCTGGGCGCGGCGATCGTCGTCACGGGCACCCCCGGCGACCTCGTCCCCCACCCGGTGCCGGCATTCGCCGACGGCCCGGTGCCGTGCGGTCCCACGACCCGGCCTGCGTACCCCTACGCCGGCTTCTGCGGTGACTACGACGGGGACGTCACCTGGTACGGCACCTACGGTCCCGGGTTCCCGACGGCGCAGGGGTTCGGGCTGTGCGCCGATTCCCCTGCGAGCGGGGGAGCCTTCCCGGCACCGAGCTACGACTACGCCCCCGGCGGCGCCCCGACGGGGGCCCACGGGGACTGGAACGCGCTCGGTTTCGCCTTCAGCCAGGGGCAGGCCGAGGGCTGGTGGAATGGGGTGACGGGCCAGTTCACCGCCGACCAGGCCGCCGCAGCAGCCAAGCTCCTCTACGACACGGTGGTCTGGGGTACGCCGGTGCCGGCCATGGACCCCGGCGTCCTCGCCGCGTACGACGCGTTCGACAATTGGTTCAACCAGGCGGTCGGCATGGCGGGCGCCCCGCCGCAGCTGTTCGTCGGCCTGACCAGCGCCGCCAGCTCGTTCACGGGCTCGGCCACCGACGACATCCACCTCCAGTTCCCCGGCACCGGGCACCCGGTGGTGGGGGAGCCGCTGCTGGTCACCATCACGAACGGCAGGTTCGATTCGCCCACCGGCCCGACCACGGTCGGCGTGGCCACCGACGCCAACGGCAACGTCCTCGTGCCCGTGTACGCCACCAACACATCGCCGGTCACGGTCACGGTCACCGCGACCGCAGGGGTGGGGCAGCCCGGCCTTGGCTTCCTCCACCCGACCGCCGGTGACGACGCAGCGCAGGTCCTCGCAGCCTTCGCCGCGCCCACCGTGCTGCAGGCGAGCCAGTCCCTGACGTCGACCGGGCAGCCGCAAGCGATGCAAGGTACGGTCTCAGTGCAGAAGGCTGGCGACGACACCGCCTACTACGGCCTCGCCGGTGCGGTGTTCCAGGTCCTCCAGGGCGCCACGGTCGTGGCGACCCTGGTCACCGACGCGTCTGGCGGCACCCCTCCGAGCCCCCTGCTCCCGACCGGCACCTACATGGTGCACGAGGCCACTCCGCCCCCCGGGTACCGGCCGGCGCCGGACCAGACCGTGGCTGTGGTTGGCGGTGCCAATACGGTGGTGGCGTACACCGGCGCCGACGAGGACCACATCGTCCCCGCCGGGCTCACCCTGGCCAAGGTGGACGCCCAGACCGGGGCGCCCCTGGCGGGGGCCGTGTTCGACGTCCGCTACTCGACCGCGGCGGACGGCGTCTACGACCAGGACCTCGGCACGTGTACCACGGGCCCCTCGGGCACGTGCGCGCCGGCGGGCAACGACGGCACTGCGCTGCTCCCCGGCGACTACCAGGTGACCGAGGTCGCAGCGCCGCCGGGCTACGACCTCGACCCCGCCACCAACGTCCAGGACGTCACGCTGGCCCCCGGCGAGCAGGGCACCGTGACCTTCTCGGACTTCCTGCTCGGCAGCCTGCAGGTCCGCAAGTCGGGCGACGACACCGCCTACGAACCGGTCGCGGGTGCCACGTTCACGGTCGCCGGGCCGGCGCCCTCGGCGGCTCCCGTCGGCACGCTCACGGTCGGCGCCGACGGCTCCTCGAACGTGCTCGGGGGCCTCGTGCCGGGGACCTACACCCTCACCGAGACGAGCCCCCCGCCGGGGTACGCGGCAGCGGCGCCGGTGCCGGTGGCCGTGGCCGACGGGCACGCCACCACGGTGGTCGACGTGGCCGACCGGGTGGTGCCCGCCACCGTGTCGCTCCTCAAGGTGGACGCCCAGACCAACGCCCCCCTGGCGGGGGCCGTGTTCGACGTCCGCTACTCCACCGCGGCGGACGGCGTCTACGACCAGGACCTCGGCACGTGCACCACCGGCCCCTCGGGCACGTGCACGCCGGCGGGCAACGACGGCGCCGCGCTGCTCCCCGGCAACTACCAGGTGACCGAGGTGAGCCCACCGCCCGGCTACGCGCTCGACCCGGCGACGAGCACCCGGGAGCTCACGCTCTCACCGGGGCAGGCCGGGTCGCTCACCTTCGCCGACCCGCGCCTCGTCGCGGCGAGCTTCCACAAGGTGGCAGCGGGCAACATCAACCCGGCCGAGGTGACGCTCGCCGGGGCGGTGGTCCAGGTGGTCGACGGGAGCGGAGCGCCCGTGGCGACCTGCACCACGGATGCCTCGGGCACCTGCACGACGGCTGCGGTCCTCCTCGCCGGGTCCGCCTACTGCTGGAGCGAGACGTCGGCGCCGCCGGGGCTGGTCGCCGGGGCCCACGGCTGCTTCACGGCCACCGACGGGCAGTCCTCCCAGCCGGTGACGGTGACCGATCCGGGCACCTTCGTGGCCGTGGCCGCGCGCAAGGTCGACGCCGCCGACCCCTCGGTGACGCTCGCCGGTGCCACGTTCGACCTCTACCGGGTCGACGGGGGGCACGGGCCGGGGTCGGTCCCCGAGCCGCCGGCCGACGCGGCGTCGGCGCCAGGGGAGACCTGGCTAGCGCGGGCGACCACCGACGACCAGGGGCTGGCGAGCTTCCCCCTGCAGTTCCCCGGCTACGCCTACTGCCTGGTCGAGCACCAGGCGCCCCCCGACTACGTGGCCGACCCTTCGCCGCACTGCACCCCCGTGCTCGCCGGCAGTGCCTCGGCGCCGCCGGCGGTCACGACGATCACAGTCGCCGACACCGAGGCCACGGTCACGCTGGGCGCGCACAAGTACAACTCCGTGGTTCCCGCCACGGTGATCCCCGGTGCCACCTACGACCTCTACGTCGAGGGACCTCCCCCACCCTCGGGCGTGCCGTTGCCCGCTCCCGGTGACGCCCGGGCCGAGCCCGGCGACACCTGGTACGCGAGGGGCACCACCGACGCCGCGGGCAACCTGTCCTTCACAGTGCCAGCCGGCTACGCGTGGTGCCTGCTCGAACACCAGGCGCCTCCCGACTACGTGGCGGACCCGGCCCTGCACTGCACGGCGGTCCTGACCACTGGGTCGCCGCCCGGCGCCTCGGTCCTCGCCCTCCCCGAGACCCTCGCGACTGTCCACCTGTCGGCACGCAAGTACGACAGCCTCCAGCCGGGCACCGTCATTCCCGGCGCCACGTACGAGCTGCTGGTCCAGGGCGCCCCGCCGCCCGGCAGCCGACCGCCTGCGCCGCCCCCCGGCACCCCGGTGCCGCCCGGCGACGTCTACTGGGGCCAGGGGACGAGCGGGCCCGGGGGCATCCTCACCTTCGCTGTGCCGGCCGGGTCCTCCTGGTGCCTGCACGAGCTGGGGGCGCCGGCCGGCTACCGGCCCGACCCCGCTTACCACTGCACGGCGGTCGTCACCGCCGACACGCCGGCCGCCGCGGCGAGCATCGCGCTGCCCGAGCTCCCCCTGCCGCTCCCCTTCGCGTTCACCGGAGCCCCCAGCATGTGGCTGGCCTGCGGCGCCCTGCTGCTCCTGGCCGGCGGGGGCGCCCTGCGGATCGTGGGCGAGCGGCGCGATGATGCCCAACGGCGGTTGCGACGGCAGAGGCCAGCGGCCGGTGGGAGGGAGCGGCAGTGAGGCGGGTGGCGCGAGCGTTGGCGGCAGGCATCGCGTTGGCGGCGGGCATGGGCGCGTGGGGAGCGAGCAGCGCCGCACCGGCAGCCGCGCTCTGGACGGCCACCTGCCCGGGTGCCCAGTGCCCGTATGCCCCGCCCACGGCGACCGAGCAGGCGTTCGCCGCCGACGTGCTGGCCCGCCTCGACGCCGAGCGGGCCCAGCCTGCGCGCGACTACCCCGACGGGGGCGCCACGCAGGCCCTGGCGCCCCTGGCCGAGGACCCGGCCCTCCAGCAGGCGGCCCAGGCGGCAGCCGAGCACCTGGCGGCGACCGGCGTCCTCGAGGACTACAGCGGACCCTTCCCGGCCGGGGAGTACGCCACGGGTGAGAACGCCGGCGGCCCGGGCTTCGACTCGGCCGGCGAGGACCTGTCGGTCATGGAGTCCCCGGGCCACGCGGGAGCGGTGCTGTCGGCGGCGTCGGACGTCGCCGGCATCGGCGTGGCCTGCGACGGCCAGGGCCGCGCCTGGGAGGTCGAGCTGTTCGCCGACGTGGGCCTGCCGGCGTGGCAGGCGGGCCAGCAGCGCCTCCAGGCGGAGCTGGCCGCCAACTCGGTGTACGCCCAGTCCGGCGGCACGGTGCTGACCGTGCCCGAGCCGGCGGCCGACGGCGGGGGCACGGACGACGCCCACTTCGTCTACCCGACCGAGCCCATCGCAGCCGGCGGACCGTTCGCCACCGGCGTGGACTGGACGTGCCAGGGCCCCCTCTTCCCGCCCGGCTCGGCTTCCGCCAACCCGCTGCCGCAGCGAGTTGTCGGCATGGCGGGCGCCGGCGGGGGCTACGAGCTGGCCGACGCCCAGGGGGCGGTGTCGGTGCACGGCGGTGCGGCCTTCCTCGGCGCCGCGAACGGGCTGCCGCTCGCCGCGCCCATCGTGGGCATGGCCGCCGACCCGGCCACCGGCGGCTACTGGCTGGTGGCCGCCGACGGGGGCATCTTCGCCTTCGGCGCCCCGTTCCTCGGCTCGATGGGGAACCAGCCGCTCAACCAACCCATTGTCGGCATGGCCGCCGACCCGGCCACCGGCGGCTACTGGCTGGTGGCCGCCGACGGGGGCATCTTCGCCTTCGGCGCCCCGTTCCTCGGCGCGGACGCGCGAGGCGCGTGACCCGGCACGATCCGCGGCCGGGCATCCCCCACGATCCGCGGCCGGGCATCCGGCAGGCCCGTTCGCACGAGCGGCGGGGGGCCGGGGGACCGAGGCACCGGTCGTCGGGGGCACGGAGACCGAGGGATCCATGGCGGCGGCGGTGGGGCCGCGCGATCGTGTGGCGGTGAGCGGGCCGCTGGAAGGGGTGCAGTTCGTGGAGCTCGCCGGCATCGGGCCCGGCCCGTTCTGCGGCATGCTGCTCGCCGACTTCGGGGCTCGGGGCGTCATCGTCGACAGGGCCGGGCGCACCCCGCCGGCCGACCCGGAGGTCGACCCGCTCATGCGGGGCCGCCGCTCCATCGTGCTCGACCTCAAGCAGCCGGCTGGCCGCGACGTGCTGCTGCGCCTCGTGGAGCAGGCTGACGTGCTCATCGACCCCTTCCGCCCCGGTGTCGCCGAGCGCCTCGGCATCGGGCCGGACTCGTGCTGCGGCCGCAACCCAAGGCTCGTGTACGCCCGCATGACGGGCTGGGGCCAGGAGGGCCCCTACGCGCCGAACGCAGGGCACGACATCAACTTCATCGCCCTCGCCGGAGCCCTCGAGGGCATCGGGCTGGCGGGGAACCGGCCCACGCCGCCCCAGAACCTCGTCGCCGACTTCGGTGGCGGAGGGATGCTCCTCGCGCTCGGCGTCGTCGCAGCTCTCTTCGAGCGCCAGCGCTCGGGGCTCGGGCAGGTGGTCGACGCGGCCATGGTCGACGGCACCGCGCTGCTCACCGCCTTCGTCCGCGGGCTGCAGGCAGACGGGCGCTGGCCCGGCCCCCGCGGCACCAACTTCCTCGACGCCGGCGCCCACTTCTACGACACCTACGAGACGGCCGACGGCAAGTGGGTCGCAGTCGGGTGCATCGAGGGCCCCTTCTACGAGCGGCTCCTGGCGTGTCTCGGGCTCGACGGCGACGACGACCTGGTCGCCGGGCAGTGGGACCGTGAACGCTGGCCCGAGCACCGCCGCCGCCTGGCGGCCGTGTTCCGGACCCGTACTCGCGACGAGTGGTGCGCCCTGCTCGAGCCCGAGCCCGACGTCTGCTTCGCCCCCGTGCTGGCCCTCGGTGAGGCACCCCAGCACCCGCACCTACGGGCCCGCTCCACCTTCACCGACGTCGGCGGGATGGTGCAACCGGCGCCGGCACCGCGGTTCAGCAGGACCCCGGCCGCAGCCGGCGCCGGTGGCGCCCGGCCGGGGCGCCACACCGACGAGGTCCTGGCCGAGCTGGGCTTCGGGCAGGCGGAGATTGCCCGGCTGCGGGCGGCGGGTGCCGCGGGCTGATGAGCGTGGGCGACCCCGCCACGAATGACGCGGCCTCGCGCCGGCGGGGCAGACCACCGGGAGGCCGGGCCGGGCAGGAGGTGGCCGGCAGGGCCGGCATTCCCGGGGCCGGCCCCGGCGGGTCGGTAGCATGCCCACGAAGGGCCGGCGAGGGAGGACGGAGCGTGGCGCCAGTGGGAACGCCTGCGTGAGCGGCGTCCGGATCGCAGGGTGTGGCGCCGCGTTGCCGCCCAAGGTGGTGACGAACGCCGACTACGAGGCGACGCTCGACACCTCGGACCGCTGGATCGTGGAGCGGACCGGCATCCGAGAGCGCCGCATCGGCGGCACGACGGTGGGCCTCGCCGTCGAGGCGACGCGAGCGGCCCTCGACTGTGCTCGGCTCGGCCCCGGCGACGTGGACCTTCTCGTGCTGTGCACCTCGACGCCGGAGCAGACCATGCCGGCCAGCGCCACGGCGGTGTGCGAGCAGCTCGGCATCACCGGGGGCTCCTTCGACCTCAACGCTGCCTGCGCCGGGTTCACCTACGGCCTGGCCGCGGGCGCCGCGATGACGGGCGGCCACGTGCGCACGACGGTGGTGGTCGGCGCCGACACCATGTCGCGCATCACCGACCAGGGTGACCGGACGACCGCGGTGCTCTTCGCTGACGGCGGCGGGGCCGTCGTGCTCCGGGCGGTCGAGGGGCCCGGCGAGTTGCTGGCGTGGGACGCCGGCTCCGACGGAACGGCGCACCACCTGCTCTACGCCGAGCTCGGCGGCCCGATCGTCATGTCGGGCCGCGAGGTGTTCCGCCGGGCGGTGCGGGTCACCGAGGCGTCGATCAGGGCCACCCTTGCCAGAGCGCAGGTCACCCCCGACCAGGTGGCCCTGTTCGTGCCGCACCAGGCCAACGTCCGCATCATCGAGGCCCTCGTCGAGCGGGTCGGTCTCTCCATGGCACGCACGGCGGTCGTCGTGGACCGCACGGGCAACACCTCGTCGGCCTCGATCCCCCTCGCGCTCGACGAGGCCGCTCGCGCCGGGCGGCTGGCGGCCGGCGACCTGGTGCTCTTCGCGGGCTTCGGCTCGGGGATGTCATGGTCGAGCGTCCTGGTGCGCTGGTCGTGACCCGCAGGGGTCCCCGGGATCGGGTCGTGGCCCACCGGGCTGCCCGCCATCTGGCGCCGGCGCCGTCGGTGCCCATCACGCCGGCGGTGACCGCCGCCTCCTTCGCGCAGCGGTCGTAGGCTGAGCGGCGCCGCAGAGGGCACCGGCGCCGCAGAGGGCACCGGGACTGGGGACGGCAGGGGAGGGGACGCGATGGACGTGACGGGCGCGACGGACTACGCCTCGGTCCACCGCCGCAGCGTGACGGACCCCGAGGGTTTCTGGGCGGAGGCGGCCAAGGACATCGACTGGGACGTGCCGGTCGGGAGCCGCGTGGCCGAGCGCCGGCCCGGCACGTGGCGCTGGTTCCCCGACGCCCGGCTGAACACCTGCGCCAACGCCCTCGACCGCCACGTGGAGCAGGGCCGGGGCGACCAGCCGGCCGTCGTGTACGACTCGCCGGTCACCGGCACCGTCGCGCACCGGACCTACGCGGCGCTCCGCGACGAGGTGGCGAGGTTCGCCGGGGTGCTCGCGTCCCTCGGGGTCGGCGCCGGCGACCGGGTGGTCATCTACATGCCCATGATCCCCGAGGCGGTGGTGGCCATGCTGGCCTGTGCCCGGCTGGGCGCCGTCCATTCGGTGGTCTTCGGCGGGTTCGCCTCCCACGAGCTGGCGGTCCGCATCGACCACGCGGCGCCCAAGGTGGTCGTCTCCGCGTCGTGCGGCATCGAGGGCACCCGGATCGTGCACTACAAGCCGCTCCTCGACCGTGCCATCGACGAAGCCGCCCACTCGCCGGCACGCTGCGTCATCGTGCAGCGGCCCGAGGCCGAGGCGGCCCTGGTGGACGGCCGCGACCTCGTATGGTCCGAGGTCATGGCCGGCGCCGAGCCGGTGCCGTGCCGGCCCGTGGCCGCGACCGACCCGCTCTACGTGCTGTACACCTCGGGCACCACCGGTGCGCCCAAGGGGGTGGTGCGTGACAACGGGGGCCACGCGGTGGCGCTGCGCTGGAGCATGCGCCACGTCTTCGGTGTCGGGCCGGGTGACCGGTTCTGGGCGGCGAGCGACGTGGGGTGGGTGGTGGGGCACTCCTACATCGTCTACGGGCCGTTGCTCACGGGAGCCACCACCGTCCTCTACGAGGGCAAGCCGGTGGGCACGCCCGACCCGGGGGCCTTCTGGCGGGTGGTGGCGGACCACCGGGTCGACGTGCTGTTCACCGCGCCGACAGCGATCAGGGCCATCCGCAAGGAGGACCCCGACGGCGCGTTCCTGGCGCGTCATGACACCTCGTCGTTGCGCGCCGTGTTCCTGGCAGGCGAGCGGCTCGACCCCGACACGTACCACTGGGTGCACCGGCTGCTCGGCGTGCCGGTGGTCGACAACTGGTGGCAGACCGAGACGGGCTGGCCCGTGGCCGCCAACTGCCTCGGGATCGAGGCCCTGCCGGTGAAGCCGGGCTCGCCCACCAAGCCGGTGCCCGGCTACGACGTGGCCGTCCTCGACCCCGCCGGACGGCAGTGCCCACCGGGGGTCCAGGGCGACGTGGTCATCAGGTTGCCCCTGCCGCCGGGCACGCTGACCACCCTCTACCGCGACGACGGGCGCTTCGAGCGCGCCTACCTGTCTCGCTATCCCGGCTGCTACCTGACGGGCGACGGCGGCTACGTCGACGACGACGGGTACCTGTTCGTGATGGGGCGCGTCGACGACGTGATCAACGTGGCCGGCCATCGCCTGTCGACCGGCGAGATGGAAGAGGTCGTGGCGTCGCATCCCGAGGTGGCCGAGTGCGCGGTCATCGGAGTCCCCGACGCGGTCAAGGGCGAGGTGCCCGTGGCGCTCGTCGTGCTCGAGGCGGCGTCGGGCCGCAACGACGAGGTGGTGGCGGCCGAGGTCGTCGGGCTGGTGCGCGACCGGATCGGCCCCGTGGCCGCGCTCCGCCAGGTCGCCGTGGTGGCGCGACTCCCCAAGACCCGATCGGGGAAGATCCTGCGCGCCACGATGCGCGACATCGCCAACGGCAGGCCCGCGGCCGTGCCGTCGACCATCGAGGACCCCGGCGTGCTCGAGGAGGTCGGGGCCGTGCTGGCCCGGGTCCGTTCCTGACGTGCCGCCGGCTGCCGGGCCCCGACGGCCGTTTGCAGGCACCAGGCACCAGGCGCTAGAACCTGTCCTTCGTGGCTGGCGTCGGCCGTCGCCCGGCAACCCGGGCCCGCCGCGCCGCACGCCTCGCGGCGCCGGTGGCCGCGGTGGCGGTGGCGGTCGCCCTGGGGGTCGCGCCGTCGGCGGCGGACCAGGTGTCGGACCTGCGCGCGACGGCGGTCCGCCTTGCCCAGCAGATGACCGTGGAGCAGCTGCAGATCGGCGGCTACCAGCAGCAGGCTGACCAGGCCGCCGCCAGGGTCGCCGGCGACGAGGCGGCCATCGCTCGCACCGGCGCACAGCTGGCCGACGATCGCCGCCAGGTGGCGAGCGACCGCCACCGGCTGGCCCAGGAGGCGCTGGCGGCCTTCCTCGACGCCCGCCCCGGCGAGGGTGGCGACGCCGCGCTGATGTTCGACACCGACGAGGCGCAGGCCATCGCCAGGTCGCAGTACCGCCAGCTGGTGGTCGGCGACGTCGGGACGGCGCTCGCCCAGCTGCGGCTCGCCCAGCGCCAGCTCGAGGCCGACCGCGCCACGCTCGCGGCGGCGAGTGCCCGCGACAGGGCCGACGCGTCGAGCGCGTCGGCCCTGCTCACCCGCTCCCAGCAGGTCGAGGCGCAGCTGCAGGCCCAGCAGGCCCAGGTAACGGCCCAGCTCGCCGCGGCCATCTCTCAGGTCCAGGCGGCGCAGGCTGCAACCGCGTTGCGGCGTCTCGTGCCGCCACGGCCGGTGGTCGCGGCCGTGCCCGCCGGCTCTGCGGCGGGACCTGCGGGCCAGGGCTCGCCGGGCGCAGCTGGCAGCCCGCCGCCGGGGCCCGGCAGCGCCCCGGGAGCAGCGAGCGCGCCTGGGGCGGCCGGCACCGGCCAGCACGCCACCTCCGACCCGCCACTCAACGCCTTCCTTCGCTGCGTGGTGATGGCCGAGTCGGGTGGCAACTACGCCGCCGTGTCGCCCGACGGCCGCTTCATGGGGGCCTTCCAGTTCAGCCAGGCCACGTGGGACCAGGCGGCGAGGGCCGCCGGGCTGCCCGGCCTCGTGGGCGTGCCCCCGAACACGGCCACCAAGGCCGACCAGGACACGCTGGCCGTGGCGCTGTACGCGCTCGACGGCCAGCAGCCCTGGTACGACCCGTGCCGATCCTAGCGAAAACACCACTTTCAGCACGATCCTGCAGTATCCTGCAGCGGTGGCTGCAGGACCGCACGCAAGCTCACCGAGCGCCGCCCGTCCGGCCATCGTGGCCGGCTCCGAGTTCTCCGGGCTCCTGGTCCGCATGGTGGTGTCCCACCTGAAGGAAAAGGGCCTCCTCGACACGGTGCTCGAGCGCGCCGGCGAGACGAGGGACCTCTCGGTGCTCACCGACGAGGCGGCCCGCAGCTCCTACGGCCAGGTACGCGCCCTGCTCGAGGCGGCGGCCGAGGCGCTCGGCGGCCTCCACGGCCTGGCCGCGATCGGGGCCTCCGCGAACATCGGCGAGAGCCTGGGCAGCCGCTTCCTCGGCCACCTGACCGCGTCCCATGCGGTGGCCTCGAGCGCCGACGTGTTCGCCACGCTTCCGATCTCGTCGCGAGCTGCCAACAGCGTGGGGGTGATCGAGCCCGAGCAGGTGGGGCCGAGCGAGTTCCTCGTGCGCATGCACTTCGTGGAGGGCTACGAGCCCTTCGAGGCCTCCTGCGCGCTGACCGGCGGCATCTTCGCAGCCGTGCCCCGGATGTTCGGGCTGCCCCTGGCCCAGGTCGTCGAGGAGCGCTGCCAGTGCCGGGGGGCCCCGGCGTGCGAGTTCCGGGTGCGCTGGCGCGAGGCACACGACGACGCATCGCGCGCCGAGTTCTACCGGCTGCGCAGCCGCGTCCTCGAAGAGCGCCTCGGGGCCTTCCAGCGGACCGTGGGCGACCTCGTGTCGGCCGAGAGCCTCGAGACCGCCGTGGACCGGGTCCTCGAGGAGTCGGCGGCAGCCGTGCACGCCAGCGGGTTCGTGCTCGCGATCGAAGGCCGGGAGGGCTCTGCGGGCCGCATCTTCGCGAGAGGGCTCTCTGACGAGGCGGCAGCCGAGGTGGCGGCCCGCCTGGCCGACCCGGTGCAACGGGCCGATCCCGCCTTCCTGGCGGTGGCGGTGTCCTCGGCCCAGCGCCACTACGGGTGGCTTTCGGCGGTCGACCCGGGTTCGGCCGGCTACCTGGCCTCCGAGCGCGACCTCCTCGAGGTCTACGCCCGCTTCACGGCCTCGGTGCTCGACGCGGCCACGGCCATCGAGGCTGCCACCGCCGAGGCACGCGCCACCCAGGTCCTCTTGGAGCTCGCACGCTCCCTGGCCCAGCTCGGCACGCTCGACGAGGTCGCCGACCGGGTCGCCCACTCCATGCGCGCCGTGGTGGCCTGCGACGCGGCGATGGTCACCATCGGCGACGTGTCCGGTCCCCAGGGCCGCTCCGTCGGCCTCGAGGGCATCGACCCGGCCGACGCGGCCCCGCTCCTCGAGTTCCGCCACGTCACCTACGCGCAGGGCCCGGTCGAGGGGATGCAGCTGTACCGGGTGAGCGATCCCGCCAACCGCTACTCGGAGGTGATGGCGGCGGTCGGCATGGGTGGCGCCGCCTCCGTGCCCATTCGTGCGGGCCACGCGGTGCTCGGCCACATGATCGCCATGTTCCGCAGCGAAAAGGGGCTCGAGGCGATCGCCCGGTCGATCGAGTCGCGCCTGGTGGGGTTGGCCGCGCACTCGGCCGTGGCGGTGCGCAACGCCATGCTCCACGACGAGCTGCGCTACCGGGTCCTCCACGACGAGCTGACCGGGCTCCCGAACCGCTCGCTGCTCCTCGACCGGATCGACCAGGCCGTGGCGACGGCGCGGCGCAACGGCGGCTCTCCGGCCGTGCTGTTCATGGACCTCGACGGCTTCAAGGACGTCAACGACAACCTCGGGCACTCGGCCGGCGACCGGCTCCTCGTGGAGGTGGCCCGGAGGCTGTCGGGCACCCTGCGGGCGAGCGACACCGTGGCCCGCCTCGGCGGCGACGAGTTCGTCGTGCTCCTGGGCGCGCCGGCCTCGGAGCCCGAGCGCGTCGCCGCCAAGCTCCTCGACGTGCTGCGGGAGCCCTTCGAGATCGCCGGGTCCGAGCACCCGCCCGTGCGCGTGTCGGCCAGCGTGGGGATCGCGACCGGCACCGACGCCGACGCCGAGGAGCTCCTTCGGCGGGCCGACGTGGCGCTCTACGCGGCCAAGGCGGGGGGGCGCGACCGCTCCCAGGCGTACGAGCCGGCGATGGGGAGCGCGACCGGCAAGGAGCACGCGCTGTTGATGGACTGCAGGTCGGCGCTCGAGAACGGTGAGCTGCGCCTCGTCTACCAGCCCATCGTCGAGCTGCGCACGTTGCGCCTCACCGGGGCCGAGGCGCTGCTGCGCTGGGACCATCCCGAGCACGGCACGATCGCCCCCGGCGTGTTCGTGCCCATGATGGAGCGATCGGGCGTGATGCAGAAGGTCGGTTCCTGGGTGCTCGAGCAGGCCTGCCAGCAGGGCGCCCGCTGGCATGCGGCAGGCCACCGCATCGACGTGTCGGTCAACGTGTCCGCCCAGCAGCTCCACTGCGGGTTGCTCGACGTGGTGCGGTCATCGCTTCGCGCCTCGGGGCTGGCGCCCACGTCGCTCATCGTCGAGCTGACCGAGTCGGCCCTCATGCGCGACGTGCACGGGGCGAGCGAGGTGCTCAGGGTGCTGCGCGACCTGGGCGTCCGGGTCGCCATCGATGACTTCGGCACGGGCTACTCCTCGCTCGCCTACCTGCGCCAGATCCCCGTCGACTGCCTCAAGATCGACCAGTCCTTCATCGCCGCGCTGTCGGAGTCCAACGAGTCGTCTGCCCTCGTGCACACGCTGCTCACCCTCGGCAACGTCCTCCACCTCGACACGGTGGCCGAGGGGGTCGAGGCACGGGGGCAGCTCGAGTTCCTCCAGCTCGAGCGCTGCACCAGCGCGCAGGGGTTCCTCTTCGCCCATCCGCTGTCCCCTGCCGACCTCGATGCCCTGCTCGAGCAGACGAGGCCGGCCCGCCCGGCGCACGAGGGGGCTGGTGCGGGCACGCCCGGTGCCGCCGATCCGGGATGGCTCCCGCGCGGCGGTCCCTCGGGCTGAGGCGCCGACGCGCCCGCGGGCCCCGGGAGCCTGCGCCTACTCGCTGCGCAGGAGGATGGCGCCCGCCGGGGTGAGGCCGCCGCTGCTCACCACGGCCACCGACGCGCCCCGAACCTGCCGGTCGCCGCCCTCGCCCCGGAGCTGCACGACCGCCTCGTGGACGAGGCCCATCCCGTGGGTCCGCCCTGCCGAGAGCTGTCCGCCGTGGGTGTTGAGCGCCACCACCCCGCCGTCGCGGGCGATGTTGCGGCCGCCGTCGAGGAAGTCCTTGGCCTCGCCGATGCCGCAGAAGCCGGGCCCTTCGAGCCACGACAGGCAATTGAACGTGAACCCGTCGTAGAGCTCGGCCACCTGCACGTCCGACGGCCGCAGGGTCGTTCGTGACCACAGGTGCGCAGCGGGCCCGAGCACCTGTGGCTCGTGGGTCATGGTGCTCTGGTCCCAGGCCACCCGCTCGGTCATCTGGGTGCCCACCGCCTCGACGAGCACCGGGGCCTTGGCCAGGTCGCGTGCCGCGTCGATGGCCGACACCACCACGGCCACACAGGCGTCGGCCGGCACGTCGCAGTCGAAGAGGCCGAAAGGGGTGGTGATCATGCGGGCCGACAGGTAGTCGTCCATCGACAGGGGGTCGCGGTAGATGGCGTTGGGGTTGAGAGCGGCGTTGCGGCGCTGGTTGAGAGCGATCCACCCGAGCGTCTCGCGGGTGGTGCCGTAGCGGTGGAAGTGGTTCGACGCGTACAGAGCCAAGTTGTTGGCAGCCGACCCGATGCCGTAGGGCGCCATGAAGCCCGGGACGCGCCCTCGCGCCCCGCCCATGCCGTAGGGGTTGGCGCCCGAGGGGTCGAGGGCGCGCTGGCGGGCGGCGTAGGTCGCCTGCCAGACCGTGCGGAAGCACACGACGTGGCGCGCGAGCCCGGCGGCCACGGCCAGCATGGCCGCGATCACCGAGCCGGCGGGGCCGAACGTCTCGCCGCCGCCGTTGTACCAGCTGGGCCGGATGCCGAGGGCGTCCTCGAGGGCGCTCACGCCGCCCTCGGAGAACCCGCCGGCCGCCGGGGCGCCAGGGTAGGTGGAGAGGCCGTCGACGTCGGCCATGGTCAGCCCGGCGTCGGCCACCGCCGCCTTGACGGCGGCGACGGTGAGCTTGAGGGGCGGCAGCATCAGGCGCCGGCCGATCGGCGACATGCCGATGCCCGTGATGGCCACCTTGTCCTCGAACTTGTCGGCGGTACGCATGGGCCGGACCCATCGCCGGTGGTCGGCCGGGGGGGTCTCGTCGTCGGGGAGCACCGCCTCCTCGGTGCCGTCGGGCTCGAACATCGGGAGCCAGACGTCCTCGGCCTGTTCGAAGCAGACGCGCACGCGCATCCCCACGCGGGCGTCGTCGGGCTCGAGGTTGACCAGGTTGGTGAGGACCCGTACGCGGGGGTCCTCGTCGACGGCGACCGAGGCGATGACGAAGGGCGGGGGGAACGCGGGGTCCCACGGCTGGTGGTTGACCGTCACCCCGACGACCACGCCGCGCCCGGAGACTTCCGCCGTCCCGATGTCCTCCGAGCGGCAGTACCGGCAGACCGGCGGCGGGGGGTGGAGGAGGGCGCCGCACGAGCGGCACTGGCGGAAGCGCAGGACCCCGTCCCTTCCAGCCTGCCAGTAGAAGGCGTTCTCGTCGTCGACGAGCGGGAGCGGGCGCCCGGCGCCGATGGCCATCAGCGGCCTCCTCGGTGTGTGAAGGGCGCGGCGACGTCGCCTCCGAGGTGCGGACCGAGCGGGGGCTCGGCCTCGACGGTGCCAGTGCTCGGCAGTCGCCCCGCGGCCAATGGTGCCCGGGCCCCGTGCGTGGCGCGGGCCATGGGCGCCAACGTAGTGGATCGCGCGCGGGCGGGTCGTCGGTCGCTCGTCGGGCTCGCCGACGAAGGGCCCGGGGAGGTGCCGGGTGGAGCTGGGCGCGGGGGAGCCGGGCGTCCTGGTGTGAGCCGGACCGGGGTGGAGGCGCAGGGCGAGGAGGCAGCGTCAGGGCCGCGGGAGCGGCAGTGGCAGTGGCAGCGGCAGCGGGGTGATCGTGGTGGTGGTGGCCGGCGGCTTGGTGGTGGTCGCCGTGGTGGTCGCCGTGGTGGTCGCCGTGGTGGTGGTGGCCGGTGGGTTCGTGGCGGTCGCCGTGGTGGGGGAAGTCGTGGTGGGGGAAGTCGTCGCGGTCGTCGTGGTGGGGGAAGTCGGAGGCTTGGTGGTGGTCGTCTGGGCCGGGGCACGTCCGGTGCCCTGGGTGACCGGCACCGGTGGCGCCAGTGTCGGACCCCCGCCACCAAGGGTCGGAAGCCCGGTTGGCGGCGGCGCGGAGGCCGCCCCCGTCTGGGCGCCCCCCGTGGTGATCGCCCGGCGCTGGCGCGCGCTGGCCGAGGTCGACCGCTCGGCGCTGGTGCTGACCGGTTCGCCCGAGGACCGTGATGCGCGCCGGCCCGCCGCCGGCCTGCCACTCGAGGCCGAGGCGCTGCTCGAGCTCGCACCGGCGGCGATCCCGGCGACGGTCGTCGTCGGGGCGGCCTCGGCAGCCGCCGGCACCTGGGCCGCCGGGAGGGCGGGCTCGGTGGTCCGCACGCTCACCGAGCCGTCGATGTTGCCGAGCAGTGCCCCGACGCCGGCCGCGGCTGCGATGGCGACGAGCACCCCTGCGGCACCGAGAGTCCCTCGCGCCGGGTTCATGGCAGGGCCCACCCATACCCGGCCGGTGCCGCCCTAACCTCGGTCGCATGCGCTGTGCCGTGCTCGAGTGGGCCGCCTCGGGGGCCATGTGGCTGACTGGGCACGAAGGCGGGCCCCCCGCGTACCCGGCCGCTCCGGTGGTCCCGGTGCTCGACGCCGCGCTAGAGGAGGCGGCGGCCCTGGCCGCCGCCGCGGGGGGCGACCTGGCCGAGCGTGCCCGCACGGTCCTCACCGAGCGGGCCTCGAGCCGCGGCTTTCGCCGCCGCGGCCGCACCTCGCTCGGCGGGCGGTGCCGGCTGCTCCGCGCCGCCGACGGTTGGGTGGCCGTCAACCTCGCCCGTCCCGAGGACGTCGAGGTGGTGCCGGCCGTCGTGGGCGGGCCCGTGCCGGAGGATCCCTGGGCGGCGCTGGCCCGTGCCGGCGCGTCGATGCCTGCTGCGGCGCTCGCGGCCCGGGCCCAGCTGTGCGGGGTCCCCTCGGCCGCCCTGCCCCGGCGCCCGCCGCCGGCCAGCGCGCCCGTGCGCACGGTGGCTCTCGGCCCGAGGGCGGAGCGGGTGGCGGCATCCCTCCTCGTGGTGAACCTGTCGGCCATGTGGGCTGGTCCGCTGTGCGCCCACCTGCTGGCCCAGAGCGGGGCACGGGTGGTGAAGGTGGAGGACCCGCGCCGGCCCGACGGGTCGCGCCTCGGCGATCCCTGGTTGTTCCGGCACCTCAACGCGGGGTGCGAGCACGAGGCCGCAGACCTCTCCTCCCCCACCGGCAGGGCTCGCCTGCGCCGCCTGCTGGCGCGGGCCGACGTGGTCATCGAGGGCTCGCGCCCCCGGGCGCTTCGCCGCCTCGGGCTCACGCCCGGCGCCTTCCTGCGGGCCCGTCCGGGGCGGACCTGGGTGAGCGTCACCGGCTACGGCCGGCTCGGCCCGTGGTCGGGCCGGGTCGCCTTCGGCGACGACGCGGCCGTGGCGGGCGGGCTGGTGGCGTGGTCGAAAAGCGGGCCGGTGTTCTGCGCCGACGCCATCGCCGACCCGGTGACCGGCGTGTTCGCCGCCCTGGGCGCCCTGCGGTCGTGGGCCGGCGGGGGCGGCTGCCTGGTCGACGCGGCCATGCGGCGCGCCGTTGCCTACGTGTGCGCCCAGCCCTCCTGCCCGGCCGACCACCCGGTCGAGGACCTGGGTGACGGCCGTTGGGCGGTCCGCCACGGCGACAGGGTCCAGGAGGTGTGCCCGCCGCCGCCGGTCGCCGTATGAGCCTCCTCGTCGTGGATGCGCTCGTGGGGGCGGCCCGGGTCGACGTGCGCGTGGCCGGCGGCAGGGTGGCAGCGGTGGCCCCACGCCTCGAGCCCCGCCGGGGCGAGGCGGTCGTCGCCGCCGGCGGCGGGGCCCTCTTGCCGGGCCTCCACGACCACCATCTGCACCTGCGGTCGGCAGCCGCCGCCCGGTCCTCGGTCGTGGTCGGTCCTCCCGAGGTCACGGACCGGCCGGCGATGGCAGCGCGCCTGGCTGCGGCAGCTGCCCGGGTGCCGCCGGGGGGGTGGGTCAGGGCCGTGGGCTACCACGAGTCGGTCGCCGGACCGCTCGATCGGTGGGCCCTCGACGCCATGGTGGCCGACCGGCCGGTCCGGGTGCAGCACCGGACCGGGGCCCTCTGGGTCCTGAACTCGCTCGCAGCCCGCCAGGTCGGGCTCGACGACCCGGCGCTCGGGAGCCTCGCCGGCGTGGAGCGCGGTGCCGACGGCCGGCCCGACGGGCGGCTGTTCCGGCTCGACCGGTGGCTCGGCGAGCGGGTGCCCCGCCTGCCCGTCGGGATCGAGGCCCTCAGTGCCGAGGCAGCCGCCCGGGGGGTGACCGGGCTCACCGAGGCGACTGCCGGCCTGGGCCACGAGGAGGTGCGCGACCTCGTGTCGCTGGTCGAGTCGGGCGAGATCTGCCAGCGCCTGTGCGTGATGTGCCCGCCCGGGGTCGACGTCCCGGCGCACCCGATGGTCACCCGCGGCCCGGTGAAGGTCCTGCTCGACGACGACACCATCCCGACCCCGACCGACCTGGCGGCCGAGGTGCGACGGGCCCACGGGTCCGGGCTGCCCGTGGCCGTGCATTGCGTGACCGCCCTCCAGCTGGTCGTCGCCCTCCAGGCGTTCGACGAAGCCGGCGCCCGGCCTGGCGACCGGGTCGAGCACGCCTCGGTGGTGCCGGCGGCGCTCGTGGGAGCCATCGTGCGTCTCGGCCTGACCGTGGTCACCAACCCCGCCTTCGTGGCCGAGCGCGGTGACCGCTACCTGGCAGACGTCGACCCGGCCGAGCGCGGCGACCTCTACCGCTGCCGGTCGCTGGCCGACGCCGGTGTGCCGCTGGCCGCTGGGACCGACGCCCCCTTCGGTCCCCTCGACCCCTGGGTGGCGGTGCGGGCCGCGGTCACCCGCACCACGGCGTCGGGCGCGCTGCTCGGAGGTGACGAAGCGGTGCCCTTCGATGCGGCGGTCGGGCTGTTCCTCGGGCCGGCCGACGCCCCGGGACGCCGGCGCACCGTGACGGTCGGGGCGCCCGGCGACCTGTGCCTCCTCGACCCGGGCGACAAGGTAGGGGTCGCGGCCACGATCGTGGCCGGGCGGCTCGTGTTTCGCGCCGGCGGCCAGGAGAGTAGAACGTGGGGGCATGAAGGGGAAGAGGAACGACCGTGACTTCGCAGCGCTCACGTTGCGACTCGCCATCGGGCCGATGCTGGTCGCCCACGGGTGCAACAAGCTCTTCGGGAAGGGCGGGATCGAGGGGACCCAGCGCTGGTTCGCCGGGCTCGGCCTCCGCCCGGCGTGGCTCCACGCCAGGCTGGCTGCCGCCACCGAGATCGGCTCGGGCACCCTCCTTGCCCTCGGTGCCCTCGGGCCCCTTCCCAACATGGCGGTCGTGGGCCTGATGGCCACGGCGGCGGCCACCGACCACCGGGGGAAGGGCTTCTTCGTCTTCAAGGGCGGCTGGGAGTACGTGGCCGTGGTCGGGGCGGCGGCCACGGCCCTGGCCGGACTTGGCAACGGGCGCTGGTCGCTCGACCACCTGCTCGGTCGGCGGCGACCGACCGGGCCGAAGGTGGCCCTCGCGACGGCCGGGGCCGGGCTCGTCAACGCCGCCGCGCTGCTGGCTGCCTGCTACCGCCCCGAGCCCAAGGACCAACCAGCCGCCGCGCCGCCGGCACCGGCCGAGCCAGCGGCCGCGGCCGCCACCCCTGGGCCATCGTCCGTGGAGGAGGCGGCGAGCTGAGCGTGCTCGTCGTCGGGGGGCCGGTGGGTGCCGACGGGCATGCCCGCGCCGACCACCCCGAACGCCCCGCCCGGGTGGCGGCGGCGATGGCGGGCGTGCACGATCTCGCCCTCGGCGATCAGCTGCGCCTGGTGGCGCCGGTCGACGTCGACCTGGCCACCCTGGCGCTGGTGCACGATCGGGGGTACCTCGAGAAGCTGGCAGCGTCACCCCCGGGGCAGCTCGATGCCGACACCTACCTCACGCCCTCGTCGTGGGAGGCCGCCAGGCGGGCGGCCGGTGCCGGGCTGGCAGCCGTGGCGGAGCTCGAACGCCTCGGCACCGGGGTGGCCTTCGTGGCCGCACGGCCGCCCGGCCACCACGCGCTGGCCGACCGGGGGATGGGCTTCTGCCTGGTCAACAACGTGGCAGTGGCGGCCGCCACGTTGGCGGCCAGAGGGGAGCGGGTGCTCGTCGTCGACTGGGACGTCCATCACGGCAACGGCACCCAGGCGATCTTCTGGAACGACCCCCGGGTCCTGTACGTGTCGACGCACCAGTGGCCCCTCTACCCCGGGACGGGCCGCCCCCAGGAGGTCGGGGGCGCGCAGGCACCGGGGTTGACGCTCAACGTCCCGTTGCCCCCTGGCACGACGGGTGACGTGGTGCGGCGCGCGTATGAGGAGCTGGCGGCGCCCGTGGTGGCGGGCTTCGGGCCGACCTGGGTGCTCGTGTCGGCCGGCTTCGACGGCCACCGGGCGGACCCGCTGGCCGACTTCGCCCTGTCGGCTGGCGATTTCGCCGAGCTGGCCCGCATCGTCGGCCACTTCGCCCCGGCCCCCGGCCGCGTGGCGGTGTTCCTCGAGGGGGGCTACGACCTGCGGGCCCTTCGCGGCTCGGTCGAGGCGACGCTCGGCGCGCTGCTCGGTGCCCGGTGCGAGCCGGAGCTGCCCACCTCGGGCGGCCCCGGCATGGACGTCATCGAGACGGTGCGGGAGGGCTACGCCGAGTCGGTCGACCGCGTCCGCGCCCTCGCCTGACGCGGGGCACCGACGAGCGCCGGCTGTGGTCCGGGGGTGACCCGGCACATGGCGCCACGCACGTCCGCGCCCGCCGGCTGCTGCCCACCCGGCAGCGCGCCACGCACGTCCGCGCCCGCCGGCTGCTGTCCACCCGGCAGCGGGCCACGCACGTGCGCGCCCGCCGGCCGCGGTCCCCCCCGCAGTGGTTCGGGCAGGTCAGCCCGCGAGGTGGTCGTCGAACCAGGTCAGCGTTCGGTGCCAGGCGTCGGCGGCGGCGTGGGGGTTGAAGACGGCCGGGCGGTCGTTGCAGTGGAAGCCGTGGTCGGCGTCGGGGTAGCGCACGATCTCGGTGTCGATCGCCACGGCTGCGGTCGCTGCGCGCAACGCCTCGACGTCCTCGACGGGGATGCTCTTGTCGAGATCGCCGAACAGCCCCAGCCAGGGCGTCTGGAGCGAGGGTGCCAGGTCGATGAGGCCCGGGAGCCCGAAGCGTCCCTGGCGTACCCCGCCGCCGTAGAAGGTCACCGCCGCGCCCACCGGCCGGAGGGTGGCCGCCACGAAGGTGACGGTGCCACCCATGCAGAAGCCGACGATGCCGGTGCGCGACGGGCCGAAGCCGATGGAGTCGAGGTAGTCGAACGCCGCCGTCACGTCCGTTTCGACGTGCGCTGCCGTGAGCTGCTGCATCGCCGGCATGACCGAGGCGAGGTCGTCGTAGTCGAACACGGGGGAGCCCTGGCGGTGGAAGAGGGACGGGGCCACCGCGTGCCAGCCGGCATCGGCAAGGCGCCGGGCGACGTCCTCGATGTGGGAGGTCACCCCGAACGCCTCTTGGATCACGACGATCCCGCCCCTGGGCTCGCCCTTGGTCGACGCCTCGTAGGCAGGCATCGGGCCGTCGTCGGTGTCGATGGTGAGATTGGCCGAAGCGCTGGTCATCGGGCACTTACCCTATCGAGCGCGCCGCGGCTGCCACCAGGTGCCCGACGGCACCGGTCACCGCCTGGCCCATGGGAAGGTGCAGGAACTCGTTCGGGCCGTGGGCGTTGCTCTGGGGACCAAGGACACCGGTGGCCACGAGCTGGGTGCCCGGGAAGCGACGGCCGAGCGAGGCGAGGAACGGGATCGTCCCTCCCTCGCCATAGGAGGCGGCTGGGGCCCCGAAGGCCTCGTGCGACGCCCGGTCGAGGGCGTCGGCCACCCAGGGCTCGGGCACCGGCGCCACCCAGCCGTCGGCCGGGGTCTCGACCTGCACCGTCACGCGCGCCCCGTCGGGCGGGTCGGCACCGAGCACAGCCACGAGGGCGTCGGCAGCCTCGCGGGCGCGGGCGGTCGGGGCGAGGCGCAGCGACAGCTTGATCGTCGTGGACGGCCGCAGCACGTTGCCCGCCGCGGCCGGGTCGGGCAGGCCGGCCGCCCCGGTCACCGCCAGCGCAGGCTCCCACGCCCGGCGCGCCAGCTGCTCGGCGGGGGTGGCGCCCGCCAGCCGGAGACCGGGCACGACCGGGAGCGCGACCGGGGGCAGGCCGGTGCCGGTGCCGGTACCGGCGCTGGCGTGGCGCGGACCGGCCCCCGCCACGGCGGTGCCGACCAGGGCACCCGCGCCGCTCGGACCGTGCGCCTGGGGCAGGCGCACCTCGCCCGTGGCCGGGTCCTCGATCCGGTCGAGCAACTGGCGCAGCACGCGGAACGAGCAGGGCACGATCCCCCCTGCCAGGCCGCTGTGGACGCCCTCTTCGAGGACGTCGACCCGCACCGTGGCCACGACGTTGCCCCGCAGCGAGCTGGTGGTCCAGATGCGGTCGTAGGTGAGGCAGCCCGAGTCGAGGCAGATGACGAGGCGAGGGACCCCGACGACGTCGGCCAGCGCGTCGAGGTGCGCCTCGAGGTCGGGGCTGCCGCTCTCTTCGCTCGCCTCGACCAGCACCACCACGCGGGGCCGGGGGCTGCCGAGCAGTTCGAGGGCGCCGATGGCGGCGAAGACCGCGTAGCCGTCGTCGGCCGCACCCCGGCCGTAGAGGCGGTCTCCCTCGACGACGGGCTCGAAGGGGCCGAGGCCCTGTCGCCAGCCCTCGAAGGGCGGCTGCTTGTCGAGGTGGCCGTAGACGAGCACCGTGCCCTCGGCACCCCCCGGACCGGTGCCCCCCGGACCGGCGCCCCCTGACTGGACGCCTCCCGGGCCGGCGCCCCCTGTCTGGGCATCACCCGGGCCGGCATCGCCTGGGTCGGCGCCTCCCGGGCCGGCGCCCCCTGACGCGGGCACGTCGACCACCAGGGCCGGGGTGCGACCGGGCAGCCGGTGCACCTCGGCCCGCAGGCCGGGCAGCGGCTGGGCCCGGCACCAGTCCCGGAGGAACAGGGCGGCGCGCTCGATCTCGCCCCGGGCAGCCCAGCCGGGGTCGAAGGCGGGGGAGAGGCAGGGGATGCGCACGTACTCGCGCAGGGCGGGCACGATCTCGCGGCGCCACAGCTCGCCGATCGCTGCCCGCTCCACCGGCGGCACGTTACCGTTGCCGATGGCCATGCCGCCGGTCCCGCTGTCGGTCCTCGACCTCGCCACCGTCGCCGAGGGGTCCTCCGCCTCGCAGGCGCTGTGGGAGACGACCGAGCTCGCCCGCGCCGCCGAGGCCCTCGGGTACCACCGGCTGTGGGTGGCCGAGCACCACGGCATGCCGTCGGTGGCCAGCTCGGCCCCGGCGGTCCTGCTCGCACACCTCGCCGCGTCCACGACCACCCTCCGGCTGGGCTCGGGCGGGGTGATGCTGCCGAACCACGCCCCCCTCGTGGTGGCCGAGCAGTTCGGCACGCTCGAGGCGCTGTACCCGGGCCGCATCGACCTCGGTCTCGGGCGCGCCCCGGGGACCGATCCGCGCACGGCGGCTGCGCTGCGCCGCAACGACCCCGAGCAATTCCCCGACGACGTCGTCGAGCTCGTCGGGTACTTCACGGGTGCGGGCGACCAGCCGCTCGCCGTGCCCGGCCAGGGCAACCTCCCGGAGCTGTGGATGCTCGGGTCGAGCGTGTTCGGCGCCCACCTGGCAGGGTTGCTCGGCCTTCCCTACGCGTTCGCCTACCACTTCAGCCCCCAGTACCTCGAGCCGGCCCTCGCCCGCTACCGGGCTGCCTTCAGGCCCTCGCCGATGTGCGCCGAGCCGCGGGTGCTCGTGGCGGTGAGCGTGCTGTGCGCCCCGAGCCCCGAAGAGGCGGCATGGCTGTCGGGTCCGTCGGCCCTCGCGACCGTGTGGCTCCGGACAGGACGCCCGGCGCCGCTGCCGTCTCCCGAGCAGGCCGCTCGCTACGACTACTCGCCATCCGAGCGGGCGCTCGTCGACTCGGTCCGGGCCACCCAGCTGATCGGCGACCCGGCCATGGTGGTCGAGGGGCTGGCGGCACTGCAGGCACGCACGGGGGCGGACGAGCTCATGGTCACCACGCGGGTGTTCGACGCCGAGGACCGGGTCCGCTCCTTCGAGCTCGTCGCCGAGGCCTGGGGGGCGCTGCGCGGCACGGATCCCGCGTAGCATCGCCGTCGCATGGAGCACAGCGACCCGCACGAGCTCGTGGACGTCGACATCCCGGGCCTGGCGTTCCCCGAGGGCCCGCGCTGGCGCGACGGATGGCTGTGGTTCGCCGACCAGCTCGGCGGGGGCGTCCACCGCGTGAGCGAGGACGGCGCCCACGAGGTCGTCGCCGTCCTCGACCAGCCCTCGGGGCTGGGCTTCCTGCCGGGCGGTGAGCTGGTGGCAGCGACCATGTCGCAGTCGCGCGTGGTGCTCGTCGACGGCGGCCGCGCCGAGGAGCTCGCCGACCTCCGCCCGCTCGCGTCGCACCTCAACGACATGTTCGTCGACCCCGACGGACGCCTGTACCTCGACGCGTACGGCCCAGGCTTCTCGGGCGGGTCCCTGCTCCTCGTCGAGCGCGGCCGGATGCCCGAGGTGGCCGCCGAGGAGCTCGCCTTCCCCAACGGGGTGGCGGCCACGCCTGACGGTCGCACCCTGCTCGTGGCCGAGACGTTCGCCGGGCGCATCAGCGCCTTCGAGCTCTCGCCGGAGGGACGGCTGTCCGGGCGCCGGGTGTGGGCCGACCTGCCGGGCAAGGCGCCCGACGGGCTGTGCCTCGACGCGGAGGGAGCCGCGTGGGTCGCCTGCTACCGCACCGGCGAGTTCCTGCGCGTGCGCGAGGGCGGCGCGGTCGCCGACCGGGTGGCCGTCGGCGACCGGTGGGCCATGGCCTGTGCGCTGGGCGGCGCCGACGGCCGCACCCTGTTCTTGTGCTCGGCGGTCACGACCCAGCGCGACTACGCGGCGGGGAAGGCGGTCGGGTACCTGCAGCGGTGCCGGGTCGAGGTCCCTGGCGTCGGTCGCCCCTGAGGGTGGCGCCGCGACGCGGACCTGCGAGCGCGCCCGGGTCGCGCCCGTCGGTCCTCGACTCGACCGCCCGCCAGCAGTACCAGGCCACGAGGCTGCGCAGGGGCCGGAACGGCTCGCCGAGCGGACGGAGCGCTGCCGGGGAGGGCACCTCGGGCAGCGACCACGCCAGGGCGAAGCCGACGCGCACCCCGTAGTCGCCCACCGGCCAGACGTCGCGGCGGCCGAGCGCGGCGAGGAGGAACATCTCCGCCGTCCAGGTCCCGATGCCACGGACCTGCACGAGCCGGGCGACGACCTCGTCGTCGGGGAGCCGGCCGAGCCGGCCGAGGTCCACGGTGCCGGTGGCCACCTTCTCGGCAAGGTCGCGCAGGGCGGCCGCCTTGGCTCCGCTCAGCCCGGCACCGGCGAGGACCTCGTCGGGCGCGGCGAGGACTCGGGCCGGCGTCAGCTCCCCCTCGAGCGCGGCGAGGAGGCGGGCGTGGATGGCCGACGCCGCCCGCCCGGCGAGCTGCTGGTAGACGATGGCGCGGGCGAGGGCGGCGAAACGCCTGCTCACCGGCACCGGCCGGCGCGCCGGGGGCGGGCCGTGGCGCGCCACCAGGCCGGCGAGCACGGCGTCGCGTGCCGCGAGCTCGGCCGCTGCCGAGGCCACCGGGAGCCTGGCAGCACGGATGGTGGGCTCGGGCGGGGCGCGCACGGCCTCAGCTGGCCTGGCTGACCGAGCTCATGTTGAAGTCCGGGACGCGCAGGGGCGGCATGGCCGTGCGGTTGAGCCACTCGCCGAACTCGCGCCCCAGGGCGCGGACGGTGGCGCCCACCTCGGCGGTCCGCGCCAGGAGGTCGACGGGGCTCTCGTTGAAGCGGAAGTTGTTGGCCGCCCCCACGATCTCGCCCCCTTCGACCACGTAGACGCCATCGCGAGTGAGGCCGGTCAGCAGCAAGGTGGCCGGATCGACCTCGCGGATGTACCACAGGGAGGTGAGCAAGAGGCCCCGCTCGGTCCGGGCGACCAAGTCCTCCACGCTCCCGCTCCCCCCGGGCAGCTCGAGCACCAGGTTGTCCACCGGGGCCGCCACCTCGACGCCGGCGCGGGCGGCCCCGGCCCGGTGGTAGCGGAGGTGGGCCAGGCGACCGCCCTCCAGCCACACCGTGCGCCCCAGGGGCAGGCCGTTGTCGAAGACCGACACGTCGGCGCCCGAGGCGCCGGCCACGAGGAACGGCGCGCACTCGAGCCCCGGCTCGCCGGGGTCGCTGCGCAGCTCGAAGGGGAGGGGCGACAGGACGTCGCCGAGCCGCGTCCCCCCTCCGGCTCGGGAGAACACGGATCGGCCCTCCTCGGCCTCCTTCCCCGAGGCGGCCTCCCACAGCGCGACCATGAGGTCGGCGGTGGCCTCGGGTGGCAGGACGACCTCGTAGCGGCCCGGCTCGAGGTCGACCCGGCGCCGGGCCTGCTCGAGGCGCGCCGCGAGGCGCCGTTCGAGGAGGTCGACGTCGACGTCGTCGAAGGTGGCGGTGCCCGCGCCGGCCCAGGCCGAGCGGCTCCCGTCGCCCGAGCGCGCCACCAGGTGCATCGCCCCCGTGGGCTGGACGTGGCGGCGCCGGAGGCCGCTCGAGGTGCCGAGGTAGGTCGTGGCCACTCGGTGCTCGGCGAACCCCGCCAGGACCGTGCCTTCGCCCCGCGCCCGCTCGAAGGCACCGGACAGCCCGGCCACGACGCCCCCGAGCACCGTCAGGTCGGTCGAGCCCGGCGGGTCCTCGAAGTCGGGGTCGGGGCCACCGGCGACGAGGTCGGCCGCGTCCTCGCCGGGCTGGGAGCCTTCCGCGTCGTGCCAGGCGGCCGCGGCCAGGTCCTCGACGTCGACGATGCCCGAGCGGCGGGCGGCACCTGCCACGGGTCCCTGCGGCGACGGGCGGATGCGCACGATGGTCACCCGCCGGTCGCGGCGCACCCCGTTGGTGGTGGTCGTGTTGTTGGCGAACCGCAGCTCGGCCTCGCTGGCGTCCTCCACGATCACGACGCTCTCACCCCCCGCCGCAGCAAGGGCCCGCTCGACCACGTCGTGGGCCGGCGGCAGGCCGCTGCCGGCCATGGGGGCCGAGCGCCGGGGGCTCACCGCCCGGACTCCTGGCGGGCGTTCAGCACCCGCACCCCTCGCACGAGTGCCGACGGGCACCCGTGGCTGACGGGCGCCACCTGGCCGGGCTGCCCCTTGCCGCAGTTGAAGGCGCCGCCGAGCACGTAGGTGGCCCGCCCGCCGACCGCCTCGAGGGACCCCCAGAACTCGGTGGTTGTCGCCTGGTAGGCGACGTCGCGCACCTGCCCGGCGAGCCTCCCGTTGCGGATGGCGAAGAACCGCTGGCCGGTGAACTGGAAGTTGTAGCGCTGCATGTCGATCGACCAGCTCTTGTCGCCGACGATGTAGATGCCCCGGTCCACCGCGCCGATCAGGTCCGCCGTGGTCGGCCCCTCGCCCGCTGCCGGCTGGAGCGACACGTTGGCCATCCGCTGGATGGGCACGTGCAGCGGCGAGTCGGCGAACGCGCACCCGTTGGACGCGCCCAGGCCCGCCTCGGCGGCGATCGCCCGGTCGAGCTGGTAGCCGACGAGCACGCCCTGGCGGACGAGGTCGAAGGAGCCTGCCGCCACCCCTTCGTCGTCGACGGCCACGGTGGCGAGCCCGTGCGGCGTGGTGCGGTCGCCGGTCACGTGCATGACCGGCGACCCGTAGCGCAAGGAGCCGAGCTTGTCAGGAGTGGCGAAGGACGTACCGGCGTAGGCAGCCTCGAAGCCCATGGCCCGATCCAGCTCGGTGGCGTGGCCGATCGACTCGTGGATGGTGAGCCACAGGTTGCTGGGGTCGACGACCAGGTCGTAGGTGCCAGCCTCGACCGAGGGGGCGGCAAGCTTGGCCGACAGCAGCTCGGGCAGCTCGGCGAGCTCGGCGTCCCAGTCCCAGCCCTCGCCGTCGAGGTACTCCCAGCCGCGACCGGTGGGCGGGGCCAGGGTGCGCATCGTCTCGAAGCTGTCCCGGCCGAGTGCGAGGGCTTCCACCACCGGGTGCACCCGCACCCGGCGCTGGGTGGCCACCGTGCCCTCGAGGTTGGCGAAGTGCTTGTCCTCGACCACGGCCAGCACCGTGGCCGTCACGTGGTCGACGCCGGGCGCCTCGAGCAGGCGGCGGCTCCACTCCTCGAGGCGCGACACCTTGTCGGCGAGGGGGACGGTCGCAGGGTCGACCCGGTAGGGCGATCGCCAGCGCACCTGGCCGTGCGACGGCTCGTCGGCGAGCTCCACGTGCCGCGAGGTGGCCCTGGCGGCGGTCGCTGCCGCAGCGGTCGCCTGCTCGGCCAACGCGGCGGCGTCGTCGGCCGTGACCGCCACGGTGGCGGCGAACCCGAACGCGCCTGCGTGCAGCACCCGCAGGCCGACGCCGTACTCGGTGTCGTCGGCGGTGGTCTCGACTCGTCCGTCGCGCAGACGCACGACCTGGGAGCGGATCCGCTCCACCCGGACCTCGGCGTGCCGGCAACCGAGCCGGGCGCTCTCGGAGAGGGCTGCATCGACGACCGGTGCCAGGGATGCCGGGTCGAGCCCCTCCCCGCCGGGCTCGACCCCGGGCTCGCGCTCGGGCTCGCGCTCGGGCTCGCGCTGCTGCCGACGGCTGCCGTTGGTGGTCACGACCGCACGCTATCTGGCCGTGGCCGGGCTGCTCCGGGCGAGAAAGGGCTTCGTCGATGGCGGCGGGTCGGTGCTCGTGTCGGCCCGGCTGCTCCGTGCGAGGGAGGGCTTCGCTCCGGTGGGCCCGGGCTCGGCTGGGATTGCCCCGGCTCGTCAGGGCGAGGGATGGAGACCCTCGGGGAGACCGTCGGGGTCGAAGGTGATCTCCTGAAGGAGCTCGATCACCACCCGGGCCGGAGCCGACGGCATGGCCCTGCGCCGCAAGGCCACCCCCACACGACGTCGCGGCAGGCCGTCGACGGGCAGCAGCCGGACCCGGTCGCGCAGGTAGGCGGGCACGGCCGTGGCCGGCAGAATTGCCGGACCGTGGCCGTCGAAGACGAGCGAGGCGATGAGCCGGATGCCGTCGATCTCCATCAGGGCATGCTGGGGCAGTGCCGGTGCCTGGAAGGCAGCGTCGATCTCGTCGCGCAGCGGGGTGCCCGGTGTCGGGAGGATGAGTTCGAGCTCCGACAGCGTCGAGAGGGGGAGCGGCGCCACCACCCGGCGCGAGCCGACGCCGCGCCGCGGGCTCAGCTCGGCCAGCGGGCCCTCGACCGGGGCAGCCGGGGCCACGACCGAATGCTCGGCTTCGCCAGCCAGGGGGTGCCCCGCAGGTACGACGAGCATGAGGTCCTCCTCGAACAGGGGGGTGGCCGACAGCTCGTCGTTGGGGACGGGCAGGGTCACCACCGCCAGGTCGAGCACGCCCGAGAGGAGCTGGGGCTCGAGCGAGGCGCTCGTGCCGTCGGACACGTTGAGCCGGATGTGGGGATGGCGGTCCCGGAGGTAGCTCGCCAGCTGGGGGACGAGCCAGCGGCCGGTGGTGCCGATGGTGCCGACGCGCACCGTGCCCGCGACCTCCTGGCGGAGGGCCACGACGTCGGCCATCATGGCATCGAGCTCCACCAGCATCCGCCGGGCCCGGGCTGCGACGAGCTCGCCCTCTTCGGTCAGCTTCCCCGACGAGCGGTCGACGAGGGCCACGCCGAGCTCGCGCTCGAGCTTTGCCACGTGCGAGGACACGTTGGATTGCACGGTTCCCATTGCCACGGCGGCAGCCGAGAAGCTGCCGCACTCAGCGATCCCGAGCAGGGCCTGCAGGTGCCTCAGCTCCATGTCCGATCCTCTCTCCGGGCCCTTGCCGCGCCCTTGCCGCACCCGGCGCCACGCTCCTGCTCGGAACCCTGGCCTGGGTGGAGCAGGCCCGTTCGCGACCCGTTCGCGCTCCTCTGATCTTATCGCCAAATACGATCGAAGATATCTCTCAAAACTCATTGACAGATTGGTCCGTCCCCCGTAGGATGTCCTCAGACCGCAGGAGATGGAACCCCCCCTCCGTTCCTGGCGTGTCGAGTGAAGGGATCGCCTCCCCCCCCGGCGATCCCTTCACCGCGTCTGGGGGGATTTTCGTGGCTCGGGTACGCCGGAGCCGGCTCGGGGCACGCCGGCTCGGGCACGCCGGAGCCGGCTCGGGGCGAGCCCCGGCGACCCTGGCAGGCCCAGGTACCCTGGCGCGGCGTGAGCGCGCACCTGCCCAGCCGGCATCTGCCCGGGCGAGCGCGGGCGGCGGCGCTGCTCGTCAGAGTGGTCAACGCCGCCTCGCGGCGCCTGGGGTTCGGGAGCGGCACGGTCGCGGGGGGGCGCCTCGGCCTGTTGGTGGAGCCGGCGCTGCTCGCTCGGCTGGCCGCCGGCCGTCAGGTGGTGCTCGTGAGCGGCACCAACGGCAAGACGACGACGACCCGGCTGGTGGCTGAGACCCTTCGTTCCCGGTACGGCGAGGTGGTCACCAATGCCACGGGCTCCAACATGCCGCCCGGGCACGTGGCCGCGCTGGCAGGGCGCGCGGCCGGCGTGCCGGCCGTCCTGGAGGTCGACGAGGGCTACCTCCCTCGCGTCGCCGTCGCCACGTCGCCCGAGGTGGTGGTGCTGCTCAACCTCTCGAGGGACCAGCTCGACCGGAGCAGCGAGGTGCGGATGGTGGCCGGGCGCTGGCGGCAGGCCCTGGCGGACCTGGGGGCAACCGTCGTCGCCAACGCCGACGACCCCCTGGTCGTCTACGGCGTCGGGGCGGCACGGTCGGTGATGTGGGTGGCCGCCGGCCTGGGATGGCGCAACGACGCGGTCGGGTGCCCGGCCTGCGGGGGGACGATCGAGTTCCCGGCGCCAACCCCTTGCGCCGGCGACGGTTCGCCGGCCGGGTGGCGCTGCCGGGGATGTGACGTGGCGCGCCCGCACCCGGACCTGTGGCTGCGCGAGCCGCCCGGGCCTTCGGGCCCCGTGGTGGCCGAGTGGGCAGACGGCCGCCGCCAGGAGCTCGCCCTCGCGCTGCCGGGCCGCTTCAACCGGGCCAACGCCCTGATGGCCCTGGCCGCAGCCGACGTGGCCGGCGTCGCCCCCGAGCATGCCGCCCGGGCCATGGCAGCGGTCACCGAGGTGGCCGGGCGCTTCACCACGACGGTGGTCGGCGGCGTGCGGGTTCGCCTGCTGTTGGCCAAGAACCCTGCCGGCTGGTCCGAGCTCCTCGGCCTGGTCGAAGGGGGGACGGCACCGGTGGTCGTCGGCATCAACGCCCGCACCGCCGACGGGCACGACCCGTCGTGGCTGTGGGACGTGCCCTTCGAGCGGCTGCGGGGGAGGCGAGTCGTGGCGACGGGCGAGCGGTGCCTCGACCTGTCGGTCCGGCTCCGCTACGCCGAGGTCGGCCACGAGGTCGACCCCGCCCCGCTCGGCGCCCTTCGCAGGGCAGCCCACGTCGAGGGCGAGGTCGTCGAGTTCATCGGCAACTACACGTGCTTCCACGACGTGCTGGGGGCCCGGCGGTGAGCGGCGCCGGGCTGACGGTGGCAGTCGTGTACCCGGACCTGCTGGGCACCTACGGCGACGGTGGGAACGGCCTGGTGCTCGCCCGGCGCGCCGCCTGGCGGGGAGTCACGGTCGACTTGGTGGAGGCGGGCTCGGACCGTCCCCTGCCCACCGCCGATCTCTACTGCCTGGGCGGCGGCGAGGACCTGCCCCAGGCCCGGGCGGCGGCGCTGCTCGCTGCCGACCCGACCTTCGGGCGGGCGGTCGGGCAGGGCAGCGTCGTCCTGGCGGTGTGCGCCGGCTTCCAGATCGTGGGGCGCCTCTTCCCGGCTGCCGACGGTCGCGCCCTGCCCGGCCTCGGGCTCCTCGACGTGGCCACCGTCAAAGGGACCGGGCGGCGCGCGGTGGGGGAGGTGGTGGCCGAGCCCTGGCCCGTCGGTGCCGAGGGCGCGGCCCTGCCCACCTTGACGGGCTTCGAGAACCACGCGGGCGCCACGAGCCTGGGCCCCGAGGCCAGCCCCCTGGCCAAGGTCGTCACCGGGGTCGGCAACGGCGCCGGCGACGGCACCGAGGGCGCCTGGTCGGGGCGGGTCGTGGGCACCTACCTGCACGGGCCGGTCCTGGCGCGCAACCCCGCGCTCGCCGATCTGCTGCTGTTGTGGGCTCTGGGCCCCGGCACCTGGCTTGCCCCGCTCGACGACGCGGAGGTCGCCGCCCTGCGCGCCGCGCGCATCGGTGCCGCCCGCCACGGCACGCCCCGGACCCGCCGGTGGCGGCTGCCAGGCGTGCGCTGAGCCGCGCGCCGGCCCGCCGGCAGGCGCTCTCACCCCGACTGCCCGGGGCGGGATCGGTGGGCCTGGAGGGTCAGCTCAACGAGGTGGCCAGCGATCGTCGGGCGCGGGCCGGGCCGCCGCGGAGCCCGGCCGGGCGCCGAGAGCCCAGGCCCTCCGCCACGGCGACGCGTCAGGTCCGCTCTGCGCCGGGGTCGTGCCTGCGGCCGCGCGGCGCCGGGCGCTCCACCAGTCGGTGCGTGCCTCGTCGGCCAGTGCCGCCACCGCGGCTTCGATTCGGACGCCGAACCGGCGGGCGTCCTCGCCCGCGGCGGCGGCGAGGGGGGCCCCGAACACCACGGTCACGGGGGAGCGGCGCAGGCGCCCCCCCTGGCGGCTCTCGCTCCCGGACCCCCCGGGTGCCCCGCCGTCCGGCTTCTTCGGGAGCACGTGGCGCGTGCCGGCGAGGTGCACCGGCACCACGGGGCGCCCGGTGCGCTTGGCCAGGTACGCCGCACCGCCCCGGAACGGCTGGGCCCATCCGTCGGGGGAGCGGCCGCCCTCGGGGAAGATGACGAGGTTCCACCCTTCCTCGAGCAGGCCTGCGACCGTGTCCGCCGACCTCCGGTTCACACGGCCGCGCTCGACGGGCACGGCGGCGAGGGAGAACGACCACAGCAGCGCCTTCCAGGTGCGGTCGAAGAAGTAGTCCGAGGCGGCGGCGACCACGCACCGGTGCCGGATGTCGGGCGGCAGCGTGGTCAAGAGGAGGGGGGTGTCGACATGGCTGGCGTGGTTGGCGGCGAAGATGGCGGGCCGCTCGACGTAGCGGAGGTGCTCGATCCCGCGCACCGTGGCCGGTGCCGCCAGCCGGACCAGGGGGCGGGTGACGTTGTCGAGGATCATGGCCCGCACCAGGCGTGCCGGGTAGCGCCGCGACCACTCGTGGTCGAAGTCGAGGCCGACCCGGCGCTCGGGTGCCGGCCGTGGCACGGACCCGGGCCAGCTCGGCGCGCCGAGGGGGAAGCGGAGGCGGCCGAGGCGCGCCGCGAGGCTCGGCCCGGTCACCGGACGTCCGCCATGAGGAGGGGCGGCGCGTGCAGGTGGGTGAGGGTGGGCGAGCGCCCGACGACGTCGGTCGCCATCTCGAGGGCGTCGTCGAGGGTGCTGGCGGGCGAGAAGCCCAGGCGCCGCACTGCGCGGGGATCGCCCCCCACCACGATCACGCGGCCCAGGTGCTGCAGGGCGTGCGCGCACCAGTACCACATGTAGAAGGGGTGGACCCCGTGGTAGGCGTGTCCCGTCCGGTAGAGGTGCACGTACCACGGGTCGGTGGCGAAGGACTCCTCGAAGCGCTTGTGCATGTCGACCGGGTCGGTCGTCTCCGTCAGCACCTGCTCGAAGAAATCGATGTAGCTCGGGTGGTGCCCTGGGTGGAACGCCCAGGGGGTGGGATGGCGCAGCACCGCCACACCCCCCTCGCGCACGAGGGGCTTGCCCCGGTACATGTTGAAGAAGTAACCGAGCCCGAGGCACGCGACGAGGATCGGGTTCATGATCGAATTGACGTTGTAGGGGCAGATGTAGGGGAGGCCCATGGTCACGATGTCGCTCTGGCCCTGGACCTCGACGCCCTGCTGGCGCCACACGTTGGCCGTGGTCACCTCGTGCACGGCTTCGACCTCGCCCGCCTGCACGGAGGCCATCGCGTGGGGGGAGCGGATGGCGTGGAAGATCTGGCGAGCCACCCTGGCCGGGGTGCGCTCGAGCGCCCCTGCGGTGGCCGCGAAGGTGGCCCGGTCGCGCAGGTTCCACTCCCACTCGCGCTTTTGCAGGAAGGCGAACTGCGAGGGGAAGGTGTCGGTGTTGAGGGTCGTCTCGATCTGGAACACCTTCACGCCCGCCTCCGCGATGAGCCGCCCCATCCGCCAGTTCGACGAGTGCAGCTCCGAGGAGGGGGCGTCCATGAACGAGCGGCTGTGCTGCATGGTGCGGGGGTTGTGGTGGTGCCGCAGGCTCCGGTAGCTGGCCAACCCGGTGGCCACGCTCTTGTGGCCGCCGTCCATCGCCACCAGGTTGATGTTCACGTACACGAGCAGGTCGCTCGTGGCGGCCCGCTTGTTCAGCTCCACCTCCTCACCCTTGTCGGTGTGCCCGAGGAACACGAGGTTCTCGGGATCCTCCGCGTCGTGCTGGGTGAGCAGGCCGTGGGGCGCGAACGCCTCGTAGATGCGATCGCCGAGCGCGTGGCGCAGCTCGGCCTCGGTCATGCGGCGGTGGAGCGCCAGCGCGGCCACGAGCACGACGTCGTCGACCCCGGCCTGTGCCGCCATGTCGAGCACCTGCTCGATCACGAGCTGGCGCACGTCGGGCGCCCGCATCGGGGGCAGAGGCAGCGACACGTCGTCGAAGCAGATGGTGAGCCGCATGCCCGGGCGCAGCAGGGCCGGCAGCGGCTCGCTGTCGCCGAGCGGGTGCACGAGGGCGTGGCGGATGGCTCCGACCGGGTCGGCGAGGGGCTCGAGAGGCTCGGGCGCGTAGATCACACGGCTCCCCTCGGGCAGGCGCTCGAGCACGAACCCCTCGCCGTTCCAGAACATGGTGGGGGGCGTGGAGCGATCGACTTCGAGCACGAATCCTGGTCGCGGGCTCATCTGGCTCGTCCTTTCGCGTCGCGCAGGTCGAAGGCCACCTTCACGCCGCCGCGCCGCCCGGCCGCGCCGGCGTGGGCGATGGCCTCCTCGAAACGGTCGAGGGGGTAGGTGGCCGACACGAGCCGCCCGGTGCCGAGCGCGGCGGCGACCTCCATCGCCAGCTCGAAGCTGCGCACGGCACGACGGCGGCCGGCCTGCTCGGTGCCGTACGCGTAGGCGCCCGTGAGCGTCACCTCGCGGTGCCACAGCGGTGCCAGGTCGACGTGCACCCTGCCGGGCATCCCGACCAGCACGACCTGCCCGCGCGGGCGCACGAGGGACAGCGACTGCTCGAGGGACGCGGCATTGCCCGCGCAGTCGAACACCACGTCGGCACCGCCGGTCAGCCGGCCGGCCCGCCCGACCACGAGCGAGCCGGTGGCGCGCCGGACGGCTCGACCGAGCTGGTCGGCGGGCAGGGCGCTCGTGGCCCCGAGCTCCTCGGCGAGCTGGCGCTGGACCGGGTAGCGAGCGCCGACGAGCAGCGCCCCGGGCCGCGCCAGGCGGCCGGTCGCGCCCAGGTGGGCGAGGGCGGCCGTCGTCGCGAGGCCCACGGTGCCGGCCCCGAGCACGGCCACCACGTCGCCCTCGCGCACGGCGGCCGCCATCGCGGCGTGCACGGCACAGGCCACCGGCTCGACGGTCACCGCGTCGGCGTCGCTCAGTTCGCCAGGCACGGGGTGGATCTGGCTGTGGTGGGCGACCAGCCCCGCCTCGGACCACCCGCCGCCGGTGTCGGCGCAGTAGCCGGTCTGGAGCCCCGGCCGCAGGTGCCCGAAGGCCGTGTGCCGGCAGCCCCCGACCTGCCCGGCGGCGCAGGCCGCGCATGGCGGCTCGATGCCTCGCGCCGCGCAGCCGAGCACCGGCTCGATCACCACCCGGGTCCCTGCGGCGAGGGTCTCGCCCCCCGCGCCTGCCGCCGGCTCGTCGAGCACGCCGAGCACCTCGTGACCGGGCACGAAGGGGAAGCTCACGAGATCCTCGAAGTAGCGCGAGCTGCGGCCGTCCAGCGTGGCCAGGTCCGAGCCGCAGATGCCCGACAGCACCGGGCGGACCCGGTGCCAGCCCGGACCCGGCAGCGGCGGGGCATCACGGTCGGTGAGCCGCAGGGGCCCGATGCCCGCCCCGCGCCCCGAGCCGAAGGCCGAGGCGACCCGGGCGGCGGCAAAGCGCGGCACGCTCCGCTCCACGACCAGTGCCTTCACGGCGCTGCTCCGGCGGGTCGGCGAGCGTCGAGCGGGCCGAGGGGGAGGGGAGGGTGGGCCCCGCCGGGCGCCTTGGCCCAGTGCTCGACGTGCCAGCCCCGGCGCCGGGCGATGGCCGCCAGGCGCGACTCGGGGTTGACGGCCACCGGGAAGCCCACGGCCTCGAGCATGGCGAGGTCGCTCGAGGAGTCGGCGTAGGCCACCGAGTCGTCGAGCGACAGGCCGTGGGCAGCGGCGTACTCGGCGAGGAGCAGGGCCCGGGCCTCGCCGATGGGCGGGAGCTCGAGCATCCGGCCGGTGAAGCGCCCGTCGCGCTCTTCCATCACCGCGCACACGATGTCGTCGAACAGGGGCCGCAGCGGCTCGATGACGAAGTCGAGGGCGCCGGTCACGAGCAGGGTGCGGTGGCCGAGGCGCCGGTGCTCGCGGACCCGCGCGAAGCCGGCGGGGAAGGAGCGGGGGAGCAGGTGCCGGTGGAAGAGCTCCCAGGCGTCGTGGCGGAGCGCGGCCACGGGCGCCCCGTCGTAGCGGCGGTAGAAGGAGCGGAGGAAGTCGCCGCGGTCGCGCCGGTCGAGGGCGAGCAGCGCGGGTGCCTCTCGCACCAGGTCGGCCACGAACCCGGCGCGCCGGCGAGCCGGCAGGTGCCGGCTGGCGAGCCACGCGTAGGAATCGACGACGTTCGAGGCGAGCAGGGTGTGCTCGAGGTCGAAGACCGCCAGGTGCCGCTCGGGGGAGAGGATCGCCTTGCGCGCCCGCTCGGCCCGGCTCCCCGCGACCGGCCGCCCGGGCGCCGTGCGAACCCGTGCGTGCTCGACGACCGAGGGCAGGTGGATGTCCTGGACGTAGCGGTCCCAGTCGACGGCAGCCGGGTCGAAGCAGAAGGTGGCCCGGTCCTCGGCGTCCAGGGTGCCCCACAGGGCCATCAGCCGGTCGACACGGTAGCGGGCCTCGGTCTCGGTGTAGGCGCCGTAGAGCTCGACGTAGCCGAGCGCCCGCCGGGCCAGTGCCTGGCGGTCCTCGAGGCCCGCCGACAGCGCCGCCTGGCGGCCCCGCAGGGGCAGGGCGAGGAAGAGCCGCTCGGCGGCGTCCATGGCCCTGGTCGCCCGCGCCAGCTGGCGCTGCACCCTGCCGCGCCCTGGGAACGACCACTGGGGCACGCTGATCGGCTGGCCGCGGTCGTCGAAGAGGGGATGGCGGCCGAACCAGTCCTGCACCAGGTCGACGAGCCTGCCGTAGCGCAGCGGGTTCCGCACGCCCGAGGCGACGTGGTAGACGGCCGGCCCCGAAGGATCGGCCCCGGCGGCGGCCACGGCCAGGATCGCGGCCACCACCATGTCGACGGGGATGACGTCGATCACGCCCTCGGGCACGCCGGGGAACTCCTTGAGGAGGCCCCGGGCGTAGGAGATGATCACCGGCTCGGCCATCCGGAACCCCCGGATCCAACCCGGCCGGGGGTCGGCGAGGGCCGACTCGATGATGGAGGGCCGCACGATCGACAGGGGCAGCGCGCCGGCCCCTGTCGCGCGCCCGGGGCCGTGGGTGGCGACGAGGGCTCGCTCGCCCAGGGCCTTGGTGAACGGGTAGGCGTCGGGCCACCCGAGCGCCTGGGCACGTGCCGTGCCGGCCTCGACGAGGCGTCGGCGGACCCATTCCTCGCGCTGGCGCTCGGCCCGCGCCGCGAGCAGGTGCTCGCCCGCCGCGCCGAGCTCCCGGCGGGCGGCGCTCGTGAACTCGGCCAGGCGAGCCGCGTCGCGCGACGCCGCCTGGAAGTCGTCGCGCAACCGGCGGGCGGCCGCCACCTCGGCCTGCCAGTCGACGTCGAGGGAGAACCGGCTCTGGTCGAGGAGCTCCTCTTTGACCTCGCCCTGGTGGGTGCCGGCCACGTACGCGGTCGACACGGAGATGAGGTGCGGCGCCGCCGGCCGCCCCCTGCTGTCCTTCCTTGCGCCTGCCGTTGCGGCGATGGCGTCGGCGACCCGGAGCGGGCCGAGCAGGTTCACCTCCACCGCCTGGTCGAGGGGGGCGTCGAAGCTGACGGTGGCCGCAGCGTGGACCACGACGTCGCTCGCTCCGAGAACCTGTCGTCCCTCGTCGTCGAGGCCGAGGCCGTCGCGCCCCACGTCGCCGGCGACGGCCGTCACGCGGCGGGCCACCTCGTCGTCGAAGCGGTCGCCGAGCTCGGCGCGCAGGCGGTCGAAGCAGTCGTTGCGCAGGATCTCGCGCTGGAGCCGCCCCGCGGCGCCCGCACGCCGGCCCGGCCGGATCAGCACCGCCACCTGGGAGCCGGGGACGCAGCGCAACAGGCGCTCGATGAGGGCGGTCCCGAGGAACCCGGTACCGCCTGTCACGAAGAACCGCCTGCCCGCGAGCTGGTCGGCGAGAGCCATCGGGGCCTTGTCTACCATCTGGTAGGGAAGCGTGTCTACCATTTGGTAAGTGAAGAGCGACACGGGGGACCGAATCCTCGACGCCGCCCTGCGGTCCTTCGGCACGCGTGGCTACGACGCGACCTCGCTCGACGCGCTGGCAGCCGGGCTGTCGGTCCGCAAGCAGACCATCCTCTACTGGTTCCCGAGCAAGGAAGCCCTTCTCGACGCGGTCATCGCGCGCAGCGCCGGGGAGCTCGCCGACGCGATGCAAGCGGCGCTCGACCGGGCCGGTCCGAGCTGGGAGCGCGTGGAGGCCGTGGTGCGCTCGGTGTTCCGCCTGGCGGCCCGCCGGCCCGAGCTCCTCGGGTTGCTGCGGGAGGTGGCGCGCCTCGGGCCGCCGGCTGCCACCCAGATGATGGCCGCGCTCGATCCCCTGGTCCACCGGGCCGCGGCCTTCTTGGAGCAGGAGATGGCGGCCGGGAACATGCGCCGCCACGACCCACGCCTCCTCCTCCTCGCGCTGTACTCCACGGTGATCGGCATGGTCACCGAGGTCGAGGTGCTGCGCGCGCTGGGCGAGGAGCCCACGGCCCGCTCGCTCGTCCGCCGGCGCAACGACGTGCTGGCGCTGCTGCGCTCCGCCCTCGTGCCCCCGGCGGCGTCGGCCGACGGGCGTGACGACCCCGCGGTCGGCGTTCAGCGGGAGGCCGAGGGCTTGCCCTTGGGCTTGGCACGCGGCGTGTAGCGCTTGTTCGCCGCCGGAGGCTTGCGGGCGGCGGCTGCCACCTCCTGCTGGGTGCTGCGCCTGCCGAAGAGCCCCCCACGCCGCGCCGAGCCGTCGCCTGACGTGCCCCGAGCGCCGCGGCCGCCGCTGCGCTCGGCCGCGGCGGCCCGGGCGGCCCTGGCGTCGGGCGAGCCGTAGCGCTGGACCCGCCACGCCCGCATCAGGAGCCACCCGCCGCCGAACACGAAGAGGATCCCGATGATGCTGCCCGTCGTGGCCTCGATGGCCAGCCCGGCGAACAGGGCGGCGAAGGCCACCGCGGAGCGACGGCCGATTCGGGTGGCGACGGCCAGGGCCACGGCGAAGAACAGCACGATGACGAGCTCGAGCACCCAGTGGCCGCGGGAGTAGATGACGTTGCCGACGCAGTTGCGCGAGCTGGCGACGTAGCGGAAGCCGGCCGGGCACGACTTGCCGATCCGGCTCACCGTCTGGGAGATCGGCTTGCTCGGGTCGCTCACGTAGGGGACGAACGCCAGGAGGGCGAGGATGGCTGCCAGCGCCGAGCCGAGGTATCCCATCTTGCGCTCGCGGGCATCGACCTGGCGGATCATCGCGGCCCTGTCGGACCCGTGGGGCTCGACGACCGGCCGGACGACCTCGGCGCCCGGTCCCGGGCCGGTGGCGGGGCGCCCGCTGCCGGCGGTCGAGCCCCGAGCGGTGGCGGTCGCCCGCGGCGTGCCGGCGGGCGTGCCCGGGGTGAGCAGGCGCAGGAAGGCCATCGAGGTGCGAGCCCACCATCCCCCCGGGGAGCCCGAGGCGGCGCGCGCCCCCGGGGGGCCCGAGGGGCGGTCGGGTCGGGAGCCTGAGGCGGTGTCGCCCGGGGAGCCGGAGGGGGCGTCGGGGATCCTGCGGCCGCTTCGGCTCGCACCGTTCTCAGCCATGGTCCCGACAGGCTACCTGCCCGGAAGAGGGGCGGGTCCCCAGGGAGGGATCCCGATAGCAGGCTGCAGAGAACCTGTGGCACATTGGCGGCGGGCACGCACTGCCAGGGAGTGGGGGAGCCTCGTGGGCGACGAGCAGGGACGACTGGCACGCGGGCCCTGGCCCGTGGTCACCGGCGAGCTGCGCGCGCTCGACAATCTCGGTCACCTGCTGCGCGTGCTGGCGGATCCGGCGGCCGGCCAAGACGTGCTGGCGGCCCTCCTCGAGGGGGTGGAGGCGGATCTCGGTGCCACGGGTGGGGTGCTGGCGGTCCGCCGGGGAGCCGTGCTGCAGCCGCTCGCCGCTACCGGCGAGCTCGCCGACCAGCAGCCGGTGCAGCTCTCCGAACCGGTTCCGCTCGCCGACTCGGTACGTTCGGGGGTGACCCAGTGGCTGCCCGCGTCCTACCCGGCGAGCCGGGCGGCGGGCCCCGGGCCCGAAGTGGGCTCGACGGCCCCCCGAGCCATCGCCGCCGTGCCGCTGCGCGCCGATGGCGAGGTGGTCGGCGCATTCGGGCTCGCCTTCCGCCCCGGCCGCGTGCTGACCGACCTCGAGCGAAGCTACGTGGGCGACGTGGCCGAGGTCTTCGCCATCTACCTCGCGCGCTGGCACCCAGGGGGTGGGAGGCTCGGGCCCCTCGACGAGGTCGCCGACGACGGGGGTGCTCGAGGTACTCCGAGGGAGGAGCCGAGCCCGTTCACCTTCGTCGGCCTGCTGACCCCGAGCGGGAAGCTGACCGAGGCCAACCGCGCCGCCGTGGATGCTGCCGGCCTGCGTCTCGACGACGTGCTCGGGCGGCCACTGTGGGAGACGTACTGGTGGAACTGGAGCCCCGAGGTCCAGCGCCGGCTGCGGGCCGAGATCGAGCGGGCCGCAAGCGGGCTCACCCGTCGCTTCGAGGTCGACATGCGGGTGCAGGAGGGGTCCCGGGTCCGCCTCGACCTGTCCCTCGTCCCCCTCGTCGCAGGCGGGCAGGTGCATGCCATCGTCCCCTCGGGCATCGACGTCACCGGGCGCGGCCGGCACCAGCTGGACCTGAGCGGCATGGCGAACCTGGCCCGCCGGATGAGTGCCGCGCTGACCACGGACGAGGTCTCGAGGATCCTGGTGGAGAGCTCGAGCGGGGTGCTCGGGTCGAGCCACGTGGTGGTGGGACTGGTGGATCGGGCCACGGGCACGATCGAGGTGCAGACTCCCCCCGGCACGGATCCCGAGATCGTGCGACGCTACGCGCGCATGCCCCTGGCCCAGCGGAGCCTGCTGACCGACGTGGTGCGCCGTGGCGAGACGATCGTCGTCGCCAATCCCGACATCTGGCGTGCCCGCTATCCGGAGGCGGGCTACGCGCTCGCCCGATCGGAGCTGGCGGCCATGGCTGTCGCGCCGCTGCGCGACAGTTCCGGTGCCGTCTTCGGGGTGGTGGGGATCGGGTGGGCAGAGCCGGTGGACGACGACACCGAGCTGCGCGCCGGCGTCGAGTCCGTCGCCGACCTGTGCTCGCGCACGCTCCAGCGGACCCACCTGTTCGACGCCCAGGACGAGCTCGTCCGGCGGCTGCAGGGGGCCCTGCTCCCCGAGGTTCCCCTCGTGCGCGGCCTCGACATCGCCGTGCGCTACCTTCCCGCGTCGACCGACCTCGGCTTCAGCGGCGACTGGTACGACCTCGTCACGTTGTCGAGCGAGCGCACGGCGGTGATCGTGGGCGACATCGCAGGCCACGGCATCCCCGCCGCCGCGCAGATGAGCCACGTGCGCGCGGTCGTCAACACGCTGGCGCGCTTGGGGACGCCGGTCCCGGCGATCTTCTCCCGCGCCCAGCCGCTCCTCACCCACTTCGACGACCCGTTCATCGGCACGGCCACGCTCTTCGTCGTCGACACCGGGCGCGACGAGGTCTCCTACGCCTACGCCGGGCACCCCCCGATCGTGGTGCGGGACCCTGCGGGCAAGGTGGGCACGCTCGACGGCGCTCGCGGCCCGGCGCTCGGGATGCCGACGGGCTCGGTCGAACGCACGGCGATCCCTTTCCCGCCGGGCTCGGTGGCGGTCGCCTACACCGACGGGCTGGTCGAGCGGCGCACGCTCGACCTTGCGGCCGGCATCGACCAGCTGTCGGTCGTCGTGGGGTCCGCAAGCCCGGCCGACGACGCGTCGACCCTGGCAGAGCGCATCGTCCATGCCATGACGCGCCTGCACCGCCTGAGCGACGACGTGGCGATGGTGGTGGTGCGCCGTATCGAGGAGGGTGCCGGGCACCCGCCGCCGGGGGCCGCACGCTCGGTCTGAGCGCCCGACTGAGGCGGGGATCACGTGCAGCTGCGCTCGGGTGACGGTGGGCTGTGGCGACGGACGAGCCGCCTGCACTCGGGGTGACCGCCTCGCCGCGGCGGTGGTCACGCCAGGATGTTGACGGCTCGCGAGATGACGATCGCCACCGTGAGCAGCGACGCGAGTGACTGCAGCATCATGAGGATCTTCGCCCACGAGGTCAGGGGCATCGTGTCGGTGGGGCTGAAGGCGGTGGCGTTGGTGAACGAGGTGTAGAGGTAGTCGATGAAGCGCGGCGTCCATCCAGGTGCCGCGCCTGGCGTGCTCATCTGGGGAAAGAGGAAATCGGGCTGGCGGTGGTCCGCCACGAGCCGGGCGACCGGGCCACCGCGGTCGAGCTCCCAGTACCAGAGCCCGAAGGCGATGACGTTCGTGAGCCAGATCGGGACCGACGCGATGACGAGCGGCCGGCCGCTCACCCGCGAGACCTGGTAGAGGAGCGCGTGGATGAGCTCCACGAGCGAGACGGCGTTCGCGAGCGCGATCAGCGCGATGAGGGCCAGCGAGAGCTGGCGCAGCCGCGCCGACTCGCTCGTGATGCGCCCGGGGTTGGTGACCACGAGGGCGAGCCCGAGCAGGCCCTCGAGCATCGGGATGAGCCAGCGCGGTCCCAGCCCGAGCGTCACCCGGTCGGGGAGCACGAGTTGCAGGGCGATGGCGACGAGCACCGCCACCAGCGCCGGCGAGCGGTGCTCGCCGACCGTCGGCAGCCCCCATGCCGCCCGCGGCGTGCCCGGGGAGGGACCCGCGCCCGGCGAGGGACCCGGGGAGGGCACGGCGCCCGGCGAGGGACCGGCGCCCGGCGAGGCGCCCGGGGAGGGAACGGTGCCCGGCGAGGGACCCGGGGAGGGAACGGCGCCCGGCGAGGTGGGCACCTCGGCGCAGTCGTCGGGGTGGTCGGATCCCACGTCTGGGCCGCTCATGGCGTCCCCACGGTAGCCCCGGGGCGCATGCAGGAGGGGATGGGGCCGCCGGCGCCGCATGCGGCGCACCCGGCCGAGCTGCGCCACACGTGGGCCGATCCGGGGAGGCCGTGGGCACGCATCGTGGCGATGCCGAGAGACGAGCCCGCCGACGGAGAGGTTGCAGCAGGCACGCCACGATGGGACAATCGGAGCGGCCTCGACTCCGAGGTCTGCCGCTCCGGGCGCCTGCGTGACCAGGCGCCGTCTGGTGCCCGGAGGATGCCGGGTCGCCACGCACGACACGGGCGCTTAGCTCAGCTGGTTAGAGCGCAGCCTTCACACGGCTGAGGTCGTGGGTTCGAGTCCCGCAGCGCCCACCAGTGTTCCCTGGTCAGGGAAGTTTTCCCCAGCCCCCTCGGGGACCCTCCGGAGCGTCCATCCCGCGAGCATCCCGCGGAGCGAACATCTTCCACACCACGTCGGCCGCTCTGCGGTCGGCATCGGCGGTTGCGCGGGCGTAGATGCCGAGGGTCATTTGCGGCGACGAGTGCCCGAGGCGGGTCTGCGCAGTCTTCACGTCCACCCCCGCCGCCCAGGGCTCCGAGCAGTGCCAGGTGCAGAACGCCAACCTGCCACGGTTTCCGCCCCGGGTCATCTTCCCGAAGGCGAGCTCCCGGGTGGGGGAGACATTGGTATAGCATAGACGCTATGTGGGGGTCGGTCGAGCTCGAGCCCGAGGTACGCGACTGGTACCTCGGGCTGCCCGATCACGATGCCGAGCGGGTGCGGTTCCACATCGAACGGCTCGCCGAGCTCGGCCCCCTCCTTGAGGAACCTCACACACGCCAGCTGGACGGCAAGCTCAGGGAGCTGCGCTTCTACCTCGCCGGCCGGCCGACGCGCGTCACCTACTGGATCGCTCCGGGAAGGCGGGTCATCCTGCTCACGGTCTTCGAGAAGTCACAGCGGAGGGAACGACAAGAGGTCCGTAGGGCGAAGCGGGCGATGGATCGGTGCGCTCTCGAGGAGCACACCGCCGACGAAGAGGAGGAACGCACATGACCGATCGCACGACATGGGAAGACCTGAAGGGGGCTCGGCCCCGCACGGTGGAAGGCAGGGCCGCCTATGAGGACGAGGCCCGGATCAGCGCCTTTCGGGAGCTCGTCTACCGTCTGCGCACCGAAGCGGGGCTCACCCAGGCCGAGCTGGCGGCCCGGATGGGCACGACGCAGTCGGCCATCGCCCGGATGGAGGGTGGCGGGACGAGGCCGACGCTCGAGACGCTCGAGAAGGTCGCGTCGGCGGTCGGAGCCGAGCTCGTGGTCGGGGTGGGTGAAAACCTCTCGGAGAACCGCAGCATCGCCAAGCTCGTACGCGAGGGCCACGCCGTCGTCCGGCGTGCCAGCTGATCGTCCGGTGACCCGGCGGCGGACGCATGGCCGTCGGCCGCGGTCAGCCCCCGGCGCTTGAGCACCGCAGCCAGCTCGTCCACCAGCCACGTCGGGCATGCAAGGGTTCGGATGCCAGCGGTTGACTTGGGCACCACGAGGTCCCCGCTCCGGGCGAGCTTGCGGTCCACCGTGAGCGAGCCGCCGAGCAGGTCGAGGCGGTCCACCGTGAGCCCGGCCACTTCGGCCCAGCGCAGGCCGAGAACCGCGCCCAGCCAGACCATCGCCCCCTGGTCCGGGCCGAGCGCGCCGGCGAGCCTGGTGAGCTGGTCGGCGTCGAGGTAGGGCCGGTCCACCAGGTGCACCCGCGGGAGCCCGATGCCGCGGCATGGCGACCGGGCGATCAAGTCGTCCGACTCGGCGGAGGCGAGGATCGCCCGCAGGCACGCATGCTGGCGCAGCAGGGTCGAAGAGGCCTTGGTGGCGCTCCGCGAGTCCACGAGGGCCTGCACGTCGGCCGCGGTCATGGAGCCTTACCGAGTGCGCTTCCTCCCGCTGCTCGCACGTGGCCTCGCGACGATGCGACAGGGGATCTCGGCGTCTTCGTCGAGGTGGTAGCTGGCGCAGATCCGGTGGTAGCCGTCGGCGACCCACAGCGGGTCGCCACGCACGAGCAGGACCGGGGAGAGTTTCGTGCCGGCCTGCACCTTGGCCAGGTCCTTTGCCACCTCGGGATCGTCGAGCGGCAGGAGAGGCAGGCCGGCCGCCCGCAGGATGTCCTTGGCCTTGTAGCGCACCGCGTCGGGGCTGTCCGCGAGCGCCTTGACCGTCCGCTTCGCCTCGCTGGGTTCGACGAGGAGGGACAGGTAGCTGCGGGCCGCAGGGTAGTCCTGCGTTTCGGGCTCGTCCTTCCAGTGCTCACGTGTCATGGCTGCTCCCTCCTGTGCCTGCTCCCGTCTCGGAGGTGTGGTCGTCGGGGGTCTCCCCCTGGGCCGCGACGTTTGCGGCCGGGCTGGGAGGCCCGCGCAGGATCCAGGCGATGCCGACCGCGAGCACGCCACCAACGATCGGGCCAACGACATAGGCCCACCAGCTCGTCCATTCGCCGGCAAGGAGCTCCGGAGCGAAGGAGCGGGCAGGGTTCATCGACGCCCCGCTGACGGGGGCTGCCCACAGCCCAGCGAGGGCGATGTAGCCACCGACTGCGAGCGCGGCGTTGGCGCCCACGTTGCGCGCCCCGGAAGCGGTTCCGAGGATGACGCTCACGAGTCCGAGGGTGAGGAGCGCCTCGACCACGAGCGCGGTGCCCGAGGAGATCCCCGGGCCCGGGAGGGTCGCGCCGAGATGGCCGGCGGTGCCGAAGAGCGCCCGCAGGAGGAGCGACGCAGCGATGGCGCCGACCAGCTGGGCGAGGATGTAGCCCGGCACCCGGCTCCAAGGAAAGTTGCCCCGGGCGGCGAAGGACAGGGTCACCGCGGGGTTCAGGTGGGCGCCGCTCACCATGCCCATGAAGTAGATGATCGCCATCACCATCAGGCCCGGCGCGACGACCTGGGCGTCGAGGGGCACCTGGCCGTGGGAGACGGCATCGACGACGGGAGCACCGGCGGCCACCACCACGAGCAGGAAGGTGCCGAGCGCCTCGGAGAAGAGGCGTCGCCACTCGTGGCGCCTGGCACGTGGGTTGCGTACCCAGGGCGGCTCCGCCTCGTGCGGTCCCCGGCCGAGGAGGGTCCCTCGCTCGAGGCTCACCTCTCCCGGGACATCGACCATGACCAGACGCTACGTCCTCCCCGGTCTGTTGCGGGGCTGCATCCCGGAGGAGATCATGCTGGACAAGCCGGAACGGAGCGGGCCGGAACCCGGCACCGATCCTGCCGAGAGCGCCGACGAGGCGCCGCCGGGCCACACCGCCGCGAGACGCTGATCCCCGACATGCGTAGACGCGCATCGCGATGGTGCCGGAGGCACTGTGGGCGCTCGGACCACCAGGAGCGCTGCCACGACCGAGGTGCCGGCGCGCCGAACGCGTGCGGCGGTCTCGCGAAGACGGTCACGCGGGCGTGCCGGGCTGCCACGACCGAGGTGCCGGCGGGCCGAACGCGTGGGCGCGACTGCCCGGCGCCGCGCTGCTCAAGGGCGCTCGGGCTTTCGGCCGAGAACGCGGTCGAGGCGGGTGGCTCCCGCCGCCAATCCGAGGAGGAGCAGCGAGACCCAGGCGCAATTGAGGAGCGTGCCGCCGTAGCCGAGCGTGGTGACGTCGATGAAGGGATAGGGGTACCAGTGCACGAAGGCTCCCCGGATCAGGGTGAAGCCGAGCCAGGCGACCGGGAAGACGAGGGACCACAGGGCGATCCTGGCCGAGGTGAGCCCACGCGGCCCGAACATAAGCCATCCGACCACGGCCAGGATCGGCACCGCGGTATGGACGAGCTGGTTGCCGAGCTGGTCGAGCCCCTGCAGGTCGAACAGGTTCGCCAGGGCGACGTGGTAGACGGAACCGGTCACCGTGATGGCGACGATGCTGATGAGCCGGAACGTGGCGAACAGCGGGGAGGCTCGGCGCGGCTCGAGGGCGAGGAGCAGCGACGTCACCCCGACGATCAGGTTCGAGTCGACCGTGAAGAACGCGAAGGTGTTGAAGGCGCGCTCGACCGGGGTGCGAAAGTGGCCGGCATTGTTGTGCGCCGCGGTGTAGATGCTGATGGCGACGCCACCTGCCACGCACAGCGCGGTGGCGCCGAACCACAGGCGCGCCCACGCCTCGGGTCGCCTCGGCCCGGTCCAACCGTCCCCGACGAGGCGCGGCCCCGGGTCGCTCACCGCTGCCGCCTGCGTCGGCACGTGAGGGCGTGCCGGGCTCCCCTTCGACCTTGGGGTGCCGGCACCCCTGCGAGCAGCGCCCGCGCCCTCACGTACGGCTCCTTCCTTTTCCACCCCGCTCGCGACGCGCGGGCAGCACCATGGTCCCAGATCCCACGATCGCCGCGGGTGATCCGCGGCACGGCCCGGCCAGCCGTCGCGACGCCTCTGTCCCGGGCGACGTCGGTGACAGCGCGAAGCGTCCTCCGGACGAGATGCGCGCCACCCGCGGCCGGAGCGATCGGGCGCGATGCGCGCCGCCTACGTGGCGCACACCGTGACGCGCTGGACGTCGGTGCCCCGCGCTCAGAGGCGCTCTCCCTCCTGCAGGCCCGAGGTCGGAGGTCGAAGGGTGCCGGAGCCGGGCAGCCACCAGGGTGGGTTGCCCGGGCGATCGGGGTCCACCTTGCGCACCGACACCCAGGTCGTTCCCGTGCCGAAGCGGGCGACGACGGTGGAGTGGGCGAGCGCCTGGACGACGGAGCGGACGGACCTCGCGCCCGAGACGACGTTCACCCGGATCGTGTCCGTCGCGACGACGTAGTCCATCTGCCGCCAGCCCTCCGGGTAGCGGGCGCGGACCGCTGGGTCACTTTCGAGCTCCCAGAACCACACCACGCGGCTCGGCCGGAAGCCGTCGTCGACGAGGTCGATCCACACGTCGTCGTCGACGAGGATCGTCGCCGTCCGGGGGACGTGGCGGCGGACCCACGCCTCGGCCTTGGAGAACGCCGCCGTGGTGTCGGTCGTCATGGCCACTCGGTCGCCGCTCGCCCAGCGGGGGACGAGCACGACGGCGGCGCCCGCCACAAGGCCGCCGGCGACGATGCGCCGGGCCGGCAGGCGGGGATCGGACCCGATCATGCGGGGCCGATGGGGCCGGCGGGGCCGGCGGCGCGGACGCAGGGCGAACCGGCGTCGCATCGTTCCGGCCCGGTGGGGGAGGCGCAATGCCGGGTCCGGACGCCACAGGGCGTCGACGGCCGTGCCGGCAGTCAGGCCGGCGAACGGGAGGGCGCCGGTGACGAAGGCCGCCGGCAGGTAGCCCGGGCGGAGCACCATGAGGACGAAGGTGGCGTAGGCGGCCCCGATCGGCCGAAGGCGCTCGACCAGGAAGGCGACGGGCAGGCCGGCCACGCCCAGGCCGAGCAGCCACGGATCGGCGCGGAGCCAGTCGAGGACCTTGCCGTGTGCATCGGTGCCGGCTCGCAGGACGCTGCCGCTGCCGGTACGCCCCGAGAGCTGCCACTCGATGGCCCCGATCAGGCTCACGTGGCCGTGGCCGGGAACGAGCTCGCCCTTCAACGCGGCGTACAGGGGGTAGAAGGCGAGCACTGCGGCCATCACCCCCGAGCACACCGCCAGGCACATCGTGCGAGTCGGACCCGCCGAGCGCTGCCAGACCAGCCAGAGGAGGGCGGGCAGCAGGATGAGGTAGGTCTCCTTGGACAGGACCCCACCCGCGAAGCACAGGCCGCCGGCGGCGAACGCCCACAGGCGGCGGCGGGGCGAGAGGGCCAGGGCGAAGGCCGCGAGCACCCAGGGCAGGGCGATGGTGTCGAGCATCACCAGGCGCAGGTACTGGACCGACAGCGGGCTCAGCCCGAAGACGAGCACCGTGCCGGCGGCGACCGGCACCGAGCACCCGAGCCGCCGGGCGACCACGTAGACGAGGGCGGCCGAGACCAGGGTGTACACCAGCATGTCGGCACGCCCCGAGGCCACGGCCACCGTGCCGGGGCGAAAGGTGTGGGTGAGCCAGGTCCACAGCGACAGCTGGATCCAGCCGAAGGGCGGGTGGTCGTACCAGTACGTATACGGGGCGGGACCGTGGTGGGCGCCGAGCCCCGTCTGCACCGCCCAGGCGCGGGCCAGGTAGGTCCCCTCGTCGTCGTTGCCGTAGGCGGGCCAGGTGGCCGTGCCCACGGCGTGGACCACTCCCACCACGGTCAGGGCGGCCGCCGGCAGGGCGAGCGCGGCCCCGCGGGCGACGAGGGCGCGGCAGCGCCGGGGCCGCTGGACCTGGGGACGGGGCAACCGGGCAGGGAGCGCGGCCGGCGCGTCGAGGACGGCGGCGGCTGCCGGGGCGGTGCGCGACAGCTCGGGACTGCGGGGCGTGCCCACGGGCGCTATCCCTCGGTTGCCAGCGCGCCCGCGGGTTCCCGGTGGGACCCGTGATGCGCCGTCTTCTCCCATCCGCCTCGGTGCCGGAGCTCGCGGTAGGCCGCCCGCACCCCGGCGAAGGCCAGCACGACCTGGTACGGGATGGTCGTGAGGGCGAGGCGGACGTAGTCGCGCCAGCCGATCGGCAGCGAGAAGGACCTCGACAGCTCGGCGAGCCCGACCATCTCGGTGACCAGGACGCAGACCATCACGAGCAGCGGGGCGAACGCCGCGAGGGTGAGGAGCAGCGGGAGGCGGCCCACTGCCATGAGGGCGATCGAGGCGGGCAGGAGCAAGCCGGTGGTCGCCTGGACGAGGGGGAACACCAGGACGTACTGGGCCACGAGGCGCTGGCGGCGGGTGGGCAGGGCCTTCCAGTGCCGGTGCCGCAGGACCTGGAGGTAGCCCTGGTTCCACCGGGTGCGCTGGCGCACGAAGGCCCGCAAGGAGCCCGGGGTCTCCTCCCGGGTCGAGGTGCGCGGGTCGTACCACACCGACACCCTGGCCCCGGCCGAGCTGAGCCGGATGCCGATGTCGCAATCCTCGGCGAGGCAGTCGCCGTCCCACCCGCCGGCGGCGACGAGGAGCCGGCGCCGGAAGAAGACCGTATTGCCCCCGAGCGGTGCGAACCCGTGCGCGAGGTGGGCGTGGAGCCGGCTGCGGAACCAGAACAGGTACTCGAGACAGTTGCGCAGCGAGAACCAGCGGGCGCGCAACGTGGTCAGCTGCACGCCCCCCTGGGCGACCTGGGCCCCGGTGCGCTCGAAGACGGCGTCCGCCTGGAGGAGGATCTCGGGATGGACGTCGTCCTCGGCGTCGAAGATCCCGACGATCTCGCCCCGGCACTCGGCCAGGCCGGCATTGAGGGCCCGGGGCTTGGACTTGGGGACCGACGCGTCGACCACCACGCGGATGCGGCCCGGCCAGCGGGCGGCGGCCGCCTCGGCCACGTGGCGGGTGGCAGCGTCGTCGTCGCCGACGACGGCCACCACCTCGTACCACGGGTGGCGCAGGTTGGCCAGCCGCTCGAGGGTGGCCCCGAGGACCCGCTCCTCGTGACGGGCAGGGACCAGCAGGGAGAAGGTGGCGCACGGCTCGTGGGGCAGGTCCGGGTCCAAGGCGCCGGTGTGGTCGAAGACCGCTGGCTCGGTCCAGGCGTGGAGCATCCACACCCACGTCGAGAGGCCCACGAGGAGGAGGGCGACGGCGACCACCCCGAAGGAGGCGTTGCCGACGAAAGTCAAAAGACCCTCAGGGCTCACCGGTCACCCCTCGACGCGACCTCGATGGGTCCAGCAGACGTTGCAACCGGCCGTTCGTTCATGAGCGCATGCGGCACCTGTCGGGCGCTTGACCGACCATTCCAACGAGCGTTGCCACCACTGTCAAGAAGCAGGAGGATGTCCCTGCAGCGGTCGCGAGGGGCCTGCGGCTCGCGGGGTCCTCGTGGCGCGCCGACTGCGAACCAACGCGCCGGGCGGGCCGGCGATCAACCCAACCCGGGCACCTCGGCCAGCGACCCGGCAGCTCTGGCGGTGACGGCCTCGGCGGCCGCCGGCTCGGCCCGCCAGAAGTCGCGAGCACGTACGAGGGCGAAGCCGGCGAGCGCACCGAGCACCACTGCCACTGCCCCGATCACGAGGATCAGGTCCAGCCCCGAGGCGAAGGCCACGCGTGCTGCGACGGCGGTGCCGGCGCGTCCGGGCGCGGCCGCCTGCGCGGCACGCACGCCCCCTGAGGCCACAGCGGGACCGAGGAGGTGGGCCGAGTGCCCGAGGGTGGCGCCGAGCGACGTCGTGATCCGCCGCTCGAAGACGGCCCCGAGCGCGGCCACCCCGGCGGCGAGGCCGCCGATGCGGAAGGTGTTGGAGATCCCTGAGGCCATGCCACTGCGCCTCGGGTCGACGACGCCGAGGGCGATCTTGGCGATGGCCGGGTTTGCGATCCCGATGCCGAGGCCGCACAGCAGGAGCCCGGGGACGAGGACCGTCCACGCCGACGTTGCCGACAGGGCGCGCATGGCGGCGAGCCCCGCAGCGGTGACCGCGAGGCCGCTCCCGAGCACGGCGCCCGCAGGCAGGCGGTCGCCGATGCGTCGGATGGCGAGGGGGACGACGAAGGCCGGCAGGGTCGCCGGGAGGAGGCGGAGCCCTCCCTGCAGGGGCGAGAACCCGAGATCGTTCTGGAGGTACAAGGTGAGGTACGGGAACATCGCGAACATCCCCGCGCCGATGGCAAAGGTGGCGAAGCACACGCCGGTGAAGCCGGGCTTGGCGAAGAGGCTGAGGTCGAACATGGGCTGGACCTGGCCGCGCTCGATCGTCACGAAGAGGGCCATGGTGAAGGCGGCCGCCCCGAGCATCGACAGGATCATCGTGCTCGTCCAGCCCTCGGCGTTGCCGCGGATCAGCGCGAACACGAGCAGGAACATCGACGCGGAGAAGGTGAGCAGGCCGGCGACGTCGGAGCGCTTGGCCGCAGGGTCGCCGATGTTGCGCATCCGGGAGAGCGAGAGCCAGCCGGCCGCGACGCCGATCGGCACGTTGACGAAGAAGATCCAGCGCCAGCCCAGCCCGTCGGTCAGCACGCCGCCGATGAGGGGCCCGAGCGCCACCGCCCCCCCGACCGTGGCGCTCCACGCGGCGATGGCCTTGCCCAGCTCCACGCCGCGGAACTCCTGGCCGATGAGGGCCAGGCTGGTGGCGAACATGGCTGCCCCTCCCACTCCCTGCAGGGCGCGGGCCCAGATCAAGAACGCGGGCGACGTCGAGAGGGCACAGAGCAGCGAGGCCACGGTGAAGACCGTGAGGCCCGCGACGAAGACGCGCTTGCGGCCGAAGCGGTCCGAGGTCGAGCCCCAGGTCAAGATCAGCGTCGCGAGCGACAGCGAGTAGGCGTCGATCACCCACTGCAGGTCGGTGAAGCCGGCATGCAGCCGGCGCTGGATGGTGGGAAGGGCCACCTGCACGATCGTGATGTCGACCAGCAGCATGAAGGTCGCGCCGCACACGGCGATCAGCGTCCACCACCGGCGGTCGAGGTTGCCGGTCGATCGGGTCATGGGGCCGGCTCCTTCGTTCGTCGGGCTGGACCGAGCGTAGTTGGACCGGGGCTCGCGATCGAGCAGGATCTGCCCGCCCCGCCGGCTCCGGGGCCGTGGCGGCGGGATCAGGGCGCCGGTACTGTTCGTCGCCGTCGTGGATCGGCTGGCCACCGTGCCGGCGACGGCCACAACGACGAACGCAACTGGTCGTGCCGTCTCGACGAAGGAGGGGACCCCCGTGTACCAACCGATGCAGGGTGTCAAGATGGTGGAGGTCGCCCAATTCACCTTCACCCCCGCCGCGGGCGCGGTGCTCGCCGAGTGGGGCGCCGACGTCGTGAAGGTGGAGCATGCCGAGGCGGGGGACGCCCAGCGAGGGCTCCGCCTCGGCGCAGTGGGCGCAGCAGTGGGCTCGTTCCACCCGATCATGGAGCACCCGAACCGGGGCAAGCGCAGCATCGGCCTCGCGCTCGACACCCCCGGCGGGTACGAGGTCCTGATGGACCTGGTACGCGACGCCGACGTCTTCCTCATCAATTTCCTCCCCGCTGCGCGCCGCCGCCTCAAGCTGGAGGTGGAGGACATCCGCAGGGTCAACCCACGCATCATCTACGTGCGCGGCAGCGGGCACGGCCAACGCGGTCCCGAGGCCGAGAAGGGAGGCTACGACCAGCCGTCCTTCTGGTGCCGCTCCGGCGCCGCGTGGAGCGCCACGCCACCTGACAGCCCGCGCCCGATCGGCATGCCGGCGGGCGCGTACGGCGACTCGGTCGGCGGCATGACCATCGCCGGCGGGATCGCCGGTGCGTTGTTCGGGCGCGAGCGCACCGGGGAGCCGTCGGTGGTCGACGTGTCGCTGCTCGGGGTGGGGGTCTGGGCGATGGCGCTCAACCTGACCAACTCGATGCTCACGGGTGAGACGTTCGCGCCGCAGCCCCTCGACACGCCGACGATGCACGTGGCCGTCAACCCGATCGTGGGCAACTTCCGCACGCAGGACGGCCGCTGGCTCAACTTCAACATGCTCCAGCCGGGCCGCTACTTCGCCGACGTGTGCAAGCACCTGGGCCTCGAGCACCTCTTGGAGGACGAGCGGTTCACCACGGCGGAGGGGCTCATGGCGAACGCGGCCGAGGTGGGCCAGGCGGTGGCCGATGCCATCGCGAAGAAGCCGTTCTCCTACTGGCTGGCGCACCTCCAGACCATGGAAGGCCAGTGGGCTCCGCTGCAGAACCTCGCCGAGCTCGTCGACGACCCACAGGTGCAGGCGAACGGGTACCTGGTGACCATCACCGACGCCGACGGGAACGAGCGACGGCTCGTCGCGAACCCCGTGCAGTTCGACGAGCGCCCCCCGCCCACCCGGCGGGCGCCCCAGTTCGCCGAGCACACCGACGAGATCCTCCGCGAGCTCGGGCGCAGCGAGGACGAGATCCTGCAGCTCAAGATCGACGGTGCCTGTACGTGACGTGCCTCCTCGCGCAAAGGACCGACCAGGGCGGCGGCCAGGCTGCGAGCTCGATGGAAGCGAACCCGTCGCGTCGGGCATCGCCTTGGTAGCCTCGGCACCACCAGTCGGACCGGCCGGCGTCCCGTGCGGGCGAGCGCGTCGAAGGGGTGGTCGATGGCCGAGATCGTGAGGTCGAGGACGGCCATGGCGCTCGCGGTCGCGGTGGCCGGCTTGCTCGGACTGGGCGCGCTCCTCGAGGGCACCGCGTACGCCGTGCTCCACCGCGGCGATCTCGGCACGGCGCGGAACCTGGCCACGGCGGCTGCCTGGCTCAGGTTCGCCGGCGTGGTGGTGGCGGTGGGGGCCGTCTGCTCGGTGGCCTGGCACCTGGCGCTGCGTCGTCGGTGGGCGGAGCTGGCCGAGGGAGCCGGCGCGTCGGTCGCCACCTTCCTCGTCGCGCTCGGCCTGCTCGTGTCGGCGCTCGATGCCCCTCGAGGTTCTGCGGCCGGCAACGTAGTGGCTGCCGTGGGTATCGGGGGCTGGGCGCTCCTCGCCACGACCCGCGCCGCCCGTCGCTCCTTCGCCGAGCTGCTCGCGCCGGCTGGCCCCCGCCAGGCGCCCCTGTGGCTCGCGGCGGCGGGCGGGCTCGTCCTGCTCGCGGTGGGTGTCGGCCTGCCGCCGCCGACCTTCCGCCAGGCTGCGCTCGCAGCAGCGGCGGGCGCAGTGGTCGCGGTGGGTGTCGCGGCAGTGGCCGGTGCGCTCCTCGTGGCCCGGGCGCAAGGGATGATCGTCGCACGCGGGTTCCCGACGCTGGCCGGCGCCCTGTGGACGCTCGTGGCGGCAAGCGTCGCCCGAGCCGCCGCCGCGGGCGCCGTGCTGGGGCCGGGCGCCTCGTTGACCGGCATCAGGGTGGGCTTTGCGGTCGCGGCGTACCTGGCGATGGCTGGGTGGCTGCTCCTCGCGCTCGCCGCGCTCGGCCAGCTCTACGCGCTGGCGGTCCCGGGCGGCGGCGCGCGCACGACGCCCGGGCACCTCCCGCCCCCGCCGCCTCCTGCTGGCTGGTACCCCTCGCCGGGCCACGCCGGGTTCGAGCGTTGGTGGGAGGGGTCGGCCTGGACGGGGGCCGAGCGTCCCGCCGCGCCCGGTCAGGGCGGCGGAGGCGGTGCCGACCGCTGACGGCTGTCCAGCTCCACGGTGGCATGGGTCCGCACGCTGCGGCTGGCGCGCCGCGCTCCTGCCGCCGGGCATCATGGATTGCCCGTGGTCACCCGCAGTGGCAACGAGGACCAGGGCATGTCGCTGGGGTGGCCGCACACCGCGGTGCAGGAGAGGGAGGCTGGCGCCATGGCGACCGAGGGTGACGGGGTGCTGAGCGAGGAGGAATGGCGTGGTTACTTCGACGCGCTGAGCAATTGGGGCCGCTGGGGGCCCACGGACCAGCGCGGGACCCTCAACCTCGTCGACGCCCGCAAGGTGGTGGCGGCGGCCTCGCTCGTTCGCGAGGGCCGCCATGTGCCGTGCGGCCGCCCCGTCGACTTCGGCAGCGCGGTGTCGGTGTTCGAGGCCGACGACCGCCCCTTGCACTTCATGACGTCCACCGGCGCCCGTCTCAACGACGACGGCGCCGGCGGGGGCACCGACTGGGTGGGCTTTTCGATCCACGGCCTCTACATGACGCACCTCGACGCACCGAGCCACCAGCTCTGGAACGGAGCCATGTACAACGGCCACCCGGCGAGCTC
>DATGLW010000110.1:0-4833 GCA_035293965.1 Acidimicrobiales bacterium | reverse complement strand
AGTTGTGGCGCTTCCAGGTGCGCTCGGGGGTTGGCCCGGTCGTCGGGTAGACCGACGACATCTCACCCGAGGACACGATGGCGTGCCCGGCGCAGAAGCCGTTGCCGTTCGCCTTCACGATGAGCACCTTCACGTCGTCGTCGCGGTCAGCGCGCGAGAGGACCTCGTCGAAGTCCCAGACCTGCTGGGCGGTCTGGATGTTCGCCTTCTCCGGCGTGTTGAGCACGAGCCGGGCGACGGCGCCGTCCTTCTCGTAGATGATCGTCTCGAGCTCGGTCCGTTCCACCCGTCCTCCTCGTCGCCGTGTTGCTGCAGCTGTCCAGTCGCCGTTGTCTCGTGCCCGTCGTCTCGGCTGTCAACCGGTGCCCGTTCGGCCGCCGCCGTCCTGCGGGCCGCCACGCACACCGGTGCTCGCGGGGTGCCGGGACGGCGGTGCTCAGCCAAACGGGTCAAGTGCGTCTCCTGCCCGAACCGAAATTGTCCCCCGAGTGAAGCGAGGCCGCTGGTCCCCCGGCTAAGACCTCCGTGATGCTACGCAACCCCGGCAGTAGCGGGGCTCCCGTGGTTGGGTTGGTGACGAGGCGGGCTTGGGCCCGCCGATGTAGGAGAAGCCGACAGGAACTTGTCAGCTGTTCAGAGGAAATGTAGCGGCAGGTTTCCCATAAGCCGATGATCACACCAGGTCGTCCGGAGAACCGCCCCCGTCAATGGCGCCCAATGGCCATCGCTCACTACACGTAGGTCATGAGCACCCGTCTATCGGTTACGTCCTTTTCTTCGGAGGTACAGGCCCGGTGATAGGAACCCGACAACCACAATCAGGCCACCCAATACTCCACCTATGATGGCGGACGCGTGAAGGGAGCTCCCAACCACAACTAGCACGACCAGCACGGCCCACAAAAGCACGGCAAGACATATGAACACTCCGGCTAGCCGCAGCCTGCGATTCTTGACTGACATTCAGCGGCCGCTCTCCTCGACAACGCCTTCGGCGGCCGCAGCCTAGACTGCGTGCCAGGCCAGGGATCCGCACCCTCAGATCGCACGCACTCCAACTGACACGAGCAGATCCTCAACCACCACCGCACAGACGCCCCGAACGGACCGACCGAAGGCCAGAACTTCTGCGACAAGCAGGTTAAGCCGGAAGCGAGCCGAGGTCCACGACCGAGACGACGTCCACCTGCGGGACCGTCACTGCTTCGACCGCCCGACGCACCTCCTCGTACGCAAGCGATGGTGGCGGTGGCGGACGAAGAGCTCCCATCAAGAAGACCCGGACGGAGCGGATCGAAGGGGTCGTCGCTCGCCAAGTCCTCACCTTTCGAGCGGGGGCGGAGGTCACCCGCCCGATCGGCGAGCTCTGCCGATCGGTCGCCTCGGTGGCCGAGGAGTACGGCGTCTCCTAGGACACGGCAGTGTCAGCCGCCCGCAACCGCCGCACCCGTCCAGATCAGATTGGACACGTCAAGACGCTTCAATCATCTCCGTTTGAGCTCCACCGCCTTCATTCATTGAATCCCGAGGCCTTTGACGGCGCTTCGGATCTCAGCGGGGTGTGAGCGTCGCCAGCAGGTCCCAGTTGGGCTTGCCGGCGTAGAGGAGTGAGCGGATCCGGTAGTTGCGGAAGCTGGTGAACCCGAAGGCGGCGCGCTTCACCCGTTTGATCAAGTTGTTGACGGCCTCGGTCGGTCCGTTCGTGACGTGGGCTCGGTGCCAGGCGGCGATCTGCTTCCGCCACCGGCGGAGCGTCCGTCCGAGAGATCGGGCTTCGATCGGGTAGTCAGGATCCTGGAGATCCCGGCTGAGCTCGTCGATCCACTCGAGGGCGAGCTCGGCGTCCACGTGGGTGTAGATCTCGCGCACGGCCTCCTTGGCCTCCCACAGGGTGGCCACTTCCCCGTGCGGATCGCCCGCCCGCAGCAGGCCGGTCAGCTTCTCCGTTCCCTTGTCGTCGAGGCGCTCCTTCGCCCGGGTGAGCAGCCGCCGGCACCGGAACAGGGGATCGTGCTTCCTCCCCCGATGGCCGAGGGTCTCGTTCTGCACCCGCCGCCGGCACTCATCGAGCTTGGCGTTGGCGTGGCGGACCAGGTGGAAGGGATCGGCGACCAGGGTGGCCGAGGGCACCATCACCTCGAACACCCGCCGGTAGGGGCCGGAGAGGTCGATCGTGCCGTACTCGATGGCCGCCCGGAAGGCGGGTCCACGTTCGGCCAGCCATGCCATGGGCTCGGTGCTGCCCCGACCAGGGACGACGTCGAGGAGCTGTCCCCGCTCCACGTCGACGAGCTGGGTGACGGCGGCCATGAGAAAGTCCCCATAGGCGGCCACGAGAACTCCCCAGCCGCGGTCGCCTGAAGTCCCCAGGGACGGCCACCGAATTCCCCACGGGCCCATGGCTCGTGCCTCGGACCTATCCACCGAAGAGAAGCCCTCCCCAGGGAGCGTGGGCAGTGACACCGTCCACAACCCTGAGGAGGGGACCCCATGTTGTCCGAGGAGAAGGCATTGGAGATTCTCGAGACCTACGATCTGACCGGTTCCTACCGGTCGACGGCGGCGCTCTGCGGCGTCGACCATCACACCGTCCGTCGCTACGTCGCGGCCCGAGCCGCCGGCCTCGACCCGGCGGTCACGATCGGACGGGCGACGATCACCGATCCGTTCAACGACAAGATCAGCGAGTGGATCGACCGGTCCTCGGGGCGCATTCGGGCCGACGTCGTCCACGCCAAGCTCCAGGCGATGGGCTATCCGGGCTCGACGCGCACGACCCGTCGGGTGGTGGCCCGCCTGAAGGTCGAGTACGTGCGCCGCACCCACCGCGTCTACAAGCCCTGGGTGACCGAGCCAGGGCTCTGGCTGCAGTTCGATTGGGGCAACGGCCCTCGAGTGGCCGGCCGACCCACCGTTCTCTTCTGCGCCTGGCTCGCCTGGAGCCGCTACCGGGTGGTGCTCGCCCTCCCGGATCGGACCTTCCCGTCACTCGTCGTCGGCATCGACCGGACCCTGCGGGCGATCGGGGGTGCACCCACCTACCTGCTAACGGACAACGAGAAGACGGTCACCGACCACCATGTCGCCGGCGTCCCCGTGCGCAACCGGGAGCTGCTCGGGGTGGCGCATTACTACGGGGTGGCCATCCATACCTGCGTCGTGGCCGATCCGGAGTCGAAGGGCGGCACCGAGGCCACCGTGCGGATCGCCAAGGCCGACGTCCTTCCCCGGCCGGACAACCTGGTGGCCGACTATCGCGAGTTCAGCGAGCTCGAGGCCGCCTGTTCCGAGGCGACCGAGCGCTTCAACACCCGGGTGCACCGCGTCACCGGCGTTCGACCCGCTGAGCGTCTCGAGGTCGAGCGCCCACATCTGCACCGGGTCCCCGACGAGCCCTACACCGTGACCTTCGGGCAGACCCGCTCGGTGTCGTGGTCCTCGCTCGTGAGCTTCGAGGGGGCGCGCTACTCAGTGCCACACCGATACTGCGCCGAGGTGGTGTTCGTTCGCCGGGACGGCGACGAGATCGTGATCACCGCCACCGACGAGACCGGCGGGCGGGAAGTCGCTCGTCATCCGGTGGCGGCCAAGGGTCAGATGGTCCTCGATGACGGGCACTACCCGCCACGACGGCGCCATCCCGAACGGACCCCGAGGGCGACGAGTGCCCGCGAGGCGGAGTTCCTGGCCATCGGCGAAGGTGCTCGCCGCTACGTCGTCGAGGCAGCAGCCTCGGGCGAGCGGCACATCGACGAGCGCATGACCGAGGCGCTCGTGCTCCTTTCCTCCGCTGATCGCGGGGTGCTCGACGAGGCACTCGGGCTCGCCGCGCTGGCCGGACGCTTCGCCGCGGGCGACCTCACTTCGATTCTTGCCACCCGACGGGAACCGTTGCGGCGCATCACCGAGGACCACTCGCTGCAGCCGGGCACGGCCGCCTGGTCCCGTCTCGGGATCGACCGATGACGAAGGCCACGACCGAGATCGCCGAGCTCGCCCGGCGCCTTCGTCTTCCTTACTTGCGTCAGGCCGCCGACGACGTGCTCGCCACGGCCAAGGCCCAACGCTGGGACCCGGCCGAGGCTCTCCGTGTCCTTCTCGAGGCCGAGGTCGAGGGCCGGGATCGCTCGATGACCGAGAACCGGAGGCGACGGGCCCGGTTCCCGGCCGGCAAGACCTTCGCCGCCTGGGAACCCGCCCGCAGTTCGATCGCACCACCCACCCAGGAGGCCCTCCGCACCCTCGAGTGGGTGGAGCGCCACGAGAACCTCGTGGTCTGTGGTCCTTCGGGGACAGGCAAGAGCCACCTGCTCGAGGCCCTCGGCCACCTCGCCGTCGACGCCAAGAAGTCGGTGGCCTGGTTCTCGATCGAGGATCTCGGCACCCTGGTGCGACGACACCGGGTCGACGACTCCGTCGTGAAAGCCCTCGTGCCGGTGCTCCGGGCCGACGTCATCGTCGTCGACGACATCGGTCTCCTTCCCATCACCGAAGAAGCAGCCGAAGGCCTCTATCGGCTCGTCGATGCCGCCTACGAGCGGCGGTCGGTCGCGCTGTCCTCGAACCTCCATCCCTCCGGGTTCGATCAGCTCATGCCGCCGAGCCTGGCTACCGCTCTCGTCGACCGACTGCTGCACCATGCTCACGTCGTCCAGACCTCGGGCGAGTCGATCCGTCTCCAGGACGCTACGAGCGGCAAGGGGGTGAAGCCCTTGGCCCACTGAATCCGAGGTCAGGAGGTGGGGAATTTCATGGCCATACCTGGGGAGACACATGGCCGTCCCCGGGGAAATCATCTGGCCAAGGGTGGGGAGATCCTGATGGCCATTGACA
>DATGLW010000109.1:0-36701 GCA_035293965.1 Acidimicrobiales bacterium | reverse complement strand
CGCCGTGCCAGCAGCTGGCGCCGTCACTCGAGCCGTGCGCACGGTCCACGCCGGCCCTGCGCTGCCGGCAGCGTGGCTCGGGCCCGGGCTCGCGACGGGCCCGGCGACCGCACAAGTGCCCGTGGTCGTGCCAGCCACCGGGATCGTGCGGGCAGTCGAAGAGCCCGATCCCCGCCGGCTCGCCCGCCCGCCGCTCGGGCTCCGGCTGGTGGTGGCGCTCGTCGCGCTCGCGCTCGTCGCTGGCGTCGCCGGCCTCGTGGTCGACCACCTGCGGCCGCAGTGGCTGCGCGACATCGGCGTCACGTCCGCCGCGTCGCCCGGCCCCGCACGCGCGACCTCGCCACTCCCGGCCTCGGCACACCCGACGGGGAGCCGGCAGGCGCCGCCTCGCCAGCCACCACCGGCGGGGGCGGTGACCGAGCCGGCCGCTTCTCCGCACCTGCGGGCGGTGACCGGCATCTTCCACGTGGCGCCCAACGGGCCGGCTGGGGCCACCGCCACCATCCGCTCGTCGTCGTTCGTCGTCCGGGTGATCGCCGAGGGCGGGTCGAGCTGGATCCAGGCAACCGACGCACAGCACGTGACGCCCATCTTCACCGGCACCCTCGGCCCGGGCCAGAGCCAGACGTTCAAAGCCAGCCAGGCGCTGACCGTTCAGGTCGGGGCAGCGGCCGCCCACCTGTACGTGGCGGTACGCGGCAAGCTCGCCGGCTACGTCTTCCCGCCGGCAGCGCCCTTCACGTTCACCTTCCGATCCGTCCGCTGACCCGGGCGGCCGATCCCGCCACGACCGGACCGCCCGGGCCGCCCAGCCCGGCCGCCGGCCTATCAGTCCCCGAGCTCGGAGCCGGCAACGGGAGCGACCGCCGCCACCAGCTGGCCGTCGTCGAGGTGCATCACCCGTACGCCGGTGGCATCCCGGCCCTGGGAGGCGATCTCGCGCACCGCAGTGCGGATCACCACGCCGCCGCTCGAGACGAGGAGGATCTCCTCGTCGAGGGCGACCATGAACGCCGCGACCACCCGGCCGCGCCTGGCCGTCAGTCGGATGCCCCGCACGCCCTGGCCACCTCGGGCTTGCCGGTTGAACCGGTCGACCTTCGTGCGCTTCCCGTACCCGGCGTCGGTGACCATGAGGATGTCGGCGTCGTCGCGGGCCACGTCGAGGGAGACCACCTCGTCGTCGTCGCGGAGCCGGATGCCCCGCACGCCCGCCGCGTCGCGCCCCATCGGACGGACATCACCTTCGCTGAAGCGGATGGTCATGCCGCTGCGGGTCACTGCGAACAGGTCGTCGTCGCCCCGCGTGGCCACCACCCGCACCAGCTCGTCGCCCTCGCGCAGGTTGATGGCGATGAAGCCCTCGCGGCGCGACTTGTCGTACTCGGCGAACGCGGTCTTCTTCACCTGGCCCCGGGCCGTCGCGAACACGAGATAGTGGTCGGCCGGGAAGTCGCGGGTCTGCACGATGGCCTGGATGCTCTCGCCGGGGCCGAGCGGCAGGAGGTTGACGAGCGCCGTCCCCTTGGCCGTGCGCTCCTTCATGGGGATCTCGTGTCCCCGGAGCCGGTACACCTGGCCTCGGTTGGAGAACAAGAGGAGGTACGAGTGCGCCGTCGTGTGGACCACGTGGGTCACCAGGTCCTCGTCCTTGAGGCGAGCGCCCTGCACGCCCCTTCCTCCGCGGCCCTGGGTCCGGAAGGCGGCCGCGGGCACGGCCTTCACGTAGCCGGCGGCGGTCATCGTCACGACGATCTCCTCGTCGTCGATCAGGTCCTCCAACCCGAGCTCGCCGGGATCATGGGTGATGACGGTGCGCCGGTCGTCCGCGAACCTGTCGCGGATCTCCCGCAGTTCCTCGCTGATCACGCCCCGCAGCTTCGCCGGGTCGGCGAGGATCGCCTGCAGCTCTGCGATCGTCCGGCGCAGGTCAGTGAGCTCTTCTTCCAGCTCGCTGCGGCCGAGCCTCGTGAGACGTCCGAGCGTCATGTCGAGGATGTGGTTGGCCTGCTCCTCGCTGAAGGCGAAGGGGGCTGCCATCAACGCCGAGCGTGCCGCCGCGCGGTCGTCGGAGCCCCGAATGGCTGCGATCACAGCGTCGAGCATGTCGATCGCTCGCAGCAGGCCCTCGACGATGTGGGCACGGGCCTGCGCCTTACGGAGGAGGAACTCCGAACGCCGGCGCACCACCTCGACCTGGTGCGTCACGTAGTGGCCGAGCAGCTGGGCGAGGTTCAACGTGCGTGGCACGCCGTCGACGAGCGCGAGGCAATTGACTCCGAAGCTGGTCTGCAGCGGCGTGTGCTTGTAGAGCTTGTTCAGCACGACGTTGGCGTTGGCGTCGCGCTTGAGGCGGATCACGAGGCGCGTCTGCTTGCTGGCCGAGGAGTCGAGCACCTCGGCGATGCCCTCGATCTCGCCTGATTTGACCAGGTCGTCGATCTTCTGGGCGATCGCGCCGACCGAGGTCTGGTAGGGCAGCTCGGTGACCACGATGCGCGTGCCGTCGCGCGCCTCGTCGATCTCGGCGACCGCTCGCATCTTGATCGAGCCCCGACCGGTGCGGTACGCGTCCATGATCCCCTGGCGCCCCAGGATCTGGGCACCCGTAGGGAAGTCCGGCCCCTTGACGAAGGCCATCAGCTCGTCGGGCGTGGCGTCGGGATGTTCGAGGAGGTGGATGGTGGCGTCGATCGCCTCCCCGAGGTTGTGGGGCGGGATGTTGGTGGCCATCCCGACGGCGATGCCCTGCGATCCGTTGACGAGCAGGTTCGGGAACCGTGCCGGCAGCACGACCGGCTCGACCTTGTCGTTCGAATAGTTGGGGACGAAGTCGACCGTCTCCTGGTCGATGCCGGCCATCAGGTCGAGCGTCAGCGTCTGCAGCCGGCACTCGGTGTAGCGCATGGCCGCCGGCCCCTCGTCGGGCCCCGGCCCCCCGAAGCTGCCGTGCCCGTCGACCAGCGGGTGGCGCATGCTGAAGTCCTGCACCATGCGGACCAAGGCGTCGTAGATGGCCGAGTCGCCGTGAGGGTGGTAGCTCCCCATCACCTCGCCCACCACCGCGGCGCACTTCACGTAGGGCCGGTCCGGCCGGAGGTTCTGGTCGAACATCGAGTAGAGGATCCGGCGGTGGACTGGCTTGAGCCCGTCGCGCACGTCGGGGAGCGCCCGCGACATGATGACGGACATGGAGTACTCGAGGAACGAGCGCTCCATCTCTTCTTGGATCTCGATCGGCTCGATGAAACCGAGCACCGGGCTGTCGCCGTTGGGCGAGCTGCCGTTGCTCCCGTTGACTGCCGTGCTGCTGCGACGACGCGGTGCCATGGATGCCTCTGGTCAGATGTCCAGGAAGCGCACGTCTTTGGCGTTCGTCTGGATGAAGTGCCGCCGCAGCTCGACGTCGTCGCCCATCAGGACCGAGCACACGTCGTCAGCGAGCGCCGCCTGCTCCAGGTTGATCTGGAGGAGCGAACGCCTGGAGGGGTCGATCGTCGTGTCGCGCAGCTCGGAGAAGTCCATCTCCCCCAGTCCCTTGAGCCGCTGGAAGTCCTGCTTGTGGTCGGGGTGCTCGGCGAGGAAGGCTTCCTTCGCCGCGTCGTCCTTCAGGTAGACCTTCTCCTTGCCGACGAGGGTCGAGTACAGCGGGGGCTGGGCGACGTAGACGAAGCCGCCCTCTACGAGGGGGCGCATCTGGCGGAAGAAGAAGGTCAGCAGCAGGGTCCGGATGTGCGAGCCGTCGACGTCGGCGTCGGCCAGGATGATCACCTTGTGGTAGCGGATCTTCGCGACGTCGAAATCGTCCGCCAGCCCACCGCCGATCGCCGCGATCAGCGCCTGGATCTCGGCGTTCTTCAACATCTTGTCGACGCGCGCCCGCTCGACGTTGAGGATCTTGCCCCGGATGGGCAGGATCGCCTGGATGCGCGGATCGCGGGCGTCCTTCGCCGAGCTGCCGGCGGAATTCCCCTCGACGATGAACAGCTCGCTCTCCCTGGGGTCGCGCGACGAGCAGTCGATGAGCTTGCCGGGCAGGCCGGCGCCGTCGAGGCCGGACTTGCGCCGCGTGAGCTCGCGGGCCTGCTGGGCGGCCACCCTCGCTCGCTGCGCGAGAAGAGATTTCTTCACCACCTGGTTGGCTTCGGTCGGGTTTTCCTCGAACCATTCGGTCAGCTTCTCGTTCGTGGCACGCTCCACGAGGGAGCGGATCGGCACGTTGCCCAGCTTCGCCTTGGTCTGGCCTTCGAACTGCGGATCCCGCAGGCGGACCGACACGATGGCAGTCAAGCCTTCGCGCACGTCCTTGCCGTCGAGGTTGTCGTCCTTCTCCTTGAGCAGGTTGCGCGATCGGGCATAGCGGTTGGCCACGTTGGTGAGGGCCTTCTTGAACCCCTCTTCGTGCATGCCGCCCTCGGTGGTGGAGATGCCGTTGGCGAACGAGAAGATGCTCTCGTGGAACCCGGTGTTCCACTGCAGGGCCACCTCCACCTCCTGGTCCTTTTCGGCCTGGCGGTACGAGGCGACCTTGCGGAACAGCGACTCCTTGGAGGCGTTGAGGTGCTTCACGAAGTCGACGATGCCCCCGGAGTACCTGAACTGGACGCGCTGCTCGTGGCCCGGGCGTTCGTCGACGAAGCGAATGTCGAGGCCCCGGTTGAGGAACGCCATCACCTGGAGGCGCTCCACCACGGTCTGAGCCCGGAACTCGACCTCCTCGAAGATGGCCGGGTCCGGCCAGAACGTGACCGTCGTGCCCGTACGCCCCCGCGGGGCCTCGCCGGTCACCCGCAGCGGGCCCGTGGGCTGGCCGCCGTCGGTGAACTCCATCACGTGATGCTTGCCCTGGCGGTCGATCTCGAGGACGAGGCGGCGTGAGAGCGCGTTGACCACCGAGACGCCCACCCCGTGGAGCCCGCCCGACACCTTGTACCCGGCCCCGCCGAACTTGCCGCCGGCGTGCAGGGTGGTGAGGACGATCTCCGCCGCGCTGCGGTCGGGGAACTGCGGGTGGCGCTCGACCGGGATGCCCCTGCCGTCGTCGGCGACGCGGCACCCCCCGTCGGCCAGCAACGTGACGTCGATCCGGGTGCAGAAGCCGGCCATGGCCTCGTCGACCGCGTTGTCCACCACCTCCCAGACCAGGTGGTGGAGACCGGTGGGTCCCGTCGAGCCGATGTACATCCCCGGGCGCATTCGAACCGGGTCGAGCCCCTCGAGCACCGTGATGTCGCTCGCCCCGTAGGACGCGCTGTCAATGGCCAACCTGCCTCTCCCCGGTCGTTTCCACGGGCGCGCCCTTGGTGCCTCCGGTCGCCCTCTGTGCGCAGCAGGCGCGCCGCGAGAAGGGCACGGTTCCGCTGCGGACGCCCCATTCTACCCGCTCACGTCGCTTTGCCCGACGATCACGGGCGCTGCACCACCACCTCGATCCGGTCGGGCGCGCTGACCCCGAGCTGCTCGATCCGGGCCAGCAGCGCTCCCGCAAGCACGCGGACCTGGGTGGCCCAGGCGGGATGGTCGGCTGCGACGACCAGCGCCGTACCGGTGACCCGTACGGGGCGCACGTGGGCCGCGACGTCCGGGCCGACGACCTCCTCCCAGCGACGGAACACCGCCAGCGATGCCGCCGCAGCCGGCCCGCCGAGGCCGTCGACGACCTCGCCGATCGATTCGCCGAGACGGTGGGGCCCGGAACCGGAGCCTGGCGGACGCCGGGGCCTCGCCCGGGTCATCGACGTCCCCCAGGTCCGCAGGACCTACGAGCACCGACGTCGCGCACGTCGACGATGCGTGCGGCCCGGGCGCCGCCCGGTGCGCCTGTGGCCGTGGTCACGAGGGCCTGGCCCTCGGGCAGCTGGCGCACGAGCGCCATGCTCCGGGCGTCGTCGAGCTCGGAGAACACGTCGTCGAGCAGGAGGATCGGCACCCGCCCGGAGCGTCGGCGCACGAGCCCGTCCACGCCCAGGCGGAGGGCCAGGGCCAGGCATCGCTGCTCCCCTTGGGAAGCCTCGAAGCGAGCATCACGCCCCTCGAGGCAGACCAGGAGGTCGTCACGGTGGGGACCGACGGTTGTGGTCGCCCGCCGGAGGTCGTCGGCCCTGGCGGCCGCCAGAGCGTGACGGAAGTCCCCATCCCATGAGCGGCGGTAGGCGAGCGAGGTCGCCGGCGAGCGCCGCGGGTCGGTCGGGATCACGGGCGCTGTTGCTCCGCCGCCGTTCGCCGGAGCACCTGGGGTTCCCGCTCCGTCCTCACCTGCCGCGAGTGCCCGGTAAGCCTGGTCGACGAGGGGTTCCAGCGCGGCGACAAGGCTGGCGCGCGCCGCGGTCACCTCGTCGGTCAACGCAGCGAGGCGCTCGTCCCACACCGCCAGCGTGTCGGCCACCACTGCCGAGAGCCTCCCCCCTGCTTGGCGCAGGACCGCCGCGCGCTGGCGCAGCACGCGATCGAGCTCATCGAGGTCCGCTGCCCGGCGGGCATCGAGGACCCGCAGCGCGTCGTCGAGCAGCTCGCGGCGCCGGGCCGGGCCGCCTTGCACCACACCCAGGTCCTCTGGGCTGAAGATGGTGAGGGGCACGGCCTGGGCGAGCTCGCGGCGCGAGCGGACGGGCTGCCGGTTCACCTGGGCCCGCGAGCGCCCGGCTGGCACGAGCTCGGCTTCGACCAGCACCGGGGACCCGTCGTCGTCGAGCTCGGCCCGGATCACGGCCCGAGCACACCCACTGCGCACCAGGGCTTCCCGGGGTGCGCCTCGAAAAGAGCGGAGGAGCCCGAGGTAGGCAACGGCCTCGAGGAGGCTCGTCTTGCCACTGCCGTTGGGACCGGTCACGACGGTTGCGCCAAGGGGATCGGGCTCGAGGACGGCATGCTGGAAACAGCGGAAATCGGTCAGCGTCAATCGGCGGAGGCTGACCGGCGCAGCCGCTCGCGGAGCCTCACCGGGCACGGGACCGTGCCGAGATGCTGCTTGGTCCACAGGTCACGAGACACGTACCGGCATGAGCAGGTACTGGTAGTCGTCCTCCGTGGCATCGCGGACCGTCGCAGGCCGGGTGGGGTCGGCGGTCTCGATGAGCACCTCGTCGCCCAGCACGGCGTCCACGCCATCGATGAGGTACGACGGGTTGAACGCGATCACGATGTCCTCGCCGCTGAAGTCACCGTCGACGCTCTCGTTCGCGTCACCGACCTCCTGGGACACCACCGACAGGTCGACCCCCCCGGACCGCATGGACAGGCGAACCGGCGTCGTGTTGTCACGCACGAGCAGGCGCACGCGGCGGAGCGCGGCCAGGAGGGATTCCTTGCCCACATGGAGGCGGTTCGGGTACTGGTCCGGGATCAGCTGGCGGTAATCCGGATAGGTGCCTTCGAGGAGCCGGGTGCTGATCCGGACGGCTCCCAACGAGAAGGAGATCTCGCTCGGACTGGTGGCGACCGAGACCTTGCCGTCCCCACCGGCCACAGCCGGGAGGCGCTGCAGCTCGGCCAGCGCTCGGGCGGGAACGAGCACGTCCATCTCCCCCGCCAGGCTGGCGGTGCCCACCAGATCGCGCAGCGCCAAGCGGTAGGAGTCCGTCGCCACGAGCCGAACCGAGCCCTTCTCGGTCGTGAACAGCACCGCGGTGAGCAGCGGCCGCGCGTCGTCGCTGGACGCCGCGCGCACCACCTGACGCAAACCCTCGACCAGCGTCCGGCCGTCGATGTCGATGACGTCACCCGCGGGTTGCGACACAGCCGGGAACTCCACGACGGGCAAGGTCCTGAGACCGAACCGGGAGCGGGCGGCGGAGATCTCCACCCGGTCGTCTGCCGCGTCCACCGTGACGGCTCCAGGCTCGAGGGAGCGCACCACGTCCGTCATGAGCCGCGCGGGCACGACGCAGGCGCCGTCCTCGATGCCGATCACCTCGAGCTTGGCTCGGATCGTGAGGTCCAGGTCGGTACCGGTCGCGGTCAGGCGGTTCCCCTCGGACACGAGCAGGACTCCCGAGAGGACGGCGGACGACGCTGTTCGGGTACCGACCGCGCGCCCGGCCGTCGCCAGGACCTCGACCAAGGAGTCGCGTTCCGAACGGAACTTCACGTTGGACCGTCCTTTCGGGCGCCGGCCGGCCACAGGGCGGCTTCGACGAGAAGAATAGGTTCTCCAGATAGTGGTAATAGGACCTGTGAATTGTGGAGGGAGTACGGTTTCCCCTGGCCAGGGAGGATCGGGGCCGTGGGCGGCCGGGGGATGACGGTGGGCGAGCTCCGAGGCGCCGGGCGGGATGTCCTCCGCCCGGCCCCGATGGTCCACAAGGCTGCAGGTGGTTTCCCACAGTGGCCCGGGGCGCGCCGGAGCGAGTGGGGCCGGGCCGGGGTTGGGTGTGCCGGGCCGGGGCGCAGGGTGGCGCCGGCCTTCCGGTGAGGGCTCACGTGCCGGAGCGGACCTGGTGGATCAGGTCGGTGACCTGCTCGTAGATCTGCCGGCGCTCGCGCATCTGGGTGCTGATCTTTTCGACCGCGTGGATGACGGTGGTGTGGTCTCGTCCTCCGAAGACCCGGGCGATGGCAGGGTAGCTGTAGTCGGTCAGGTTCCGGACCAGGTACATGGCGACCTGGCGGGCGGTGACGAGTGGGCGCGTGCGGCTGGGGCCGCAGAGCGATTCGACGCTGAAGCCGTAGGCGTGGGCGGTGGCGTCGAGGATCATCTGGGGCGTGATGCGGCGCGGCTCGGTCGTGGACACGATGTCGGACAGCACCCGCTCGGCCAGCTCGAGGGAGATCGGCTCGCGGCTGAGGCTGGCGAAGGCGCTGACACGGATGAGAGCACCTTCGAGCTCGCGGATGTTGTTCGTGACGTGGGTGGCGATGAAGTCGAGCACCTCGTCGGGGACCTGGATGGCGTCGGCTTCAGACTTGGAGCGCAGGATCGCTAGGCGGGTCTCCAGGTCGGGGGGGTCGATCTCTGTGATGAGGCCGGAGAGGAAGCGGCTGCGGAGGCGGTCTTCGAGGGTCTCGATCGACTTGGGCGGCCGGTCGGAGGTGAGCACGATCTGCTTGCCGGCACTGTGCAGATCGTTGTAGGTATGGAAGAACTCCTCTTGCAGGCCTTCTTTGTTCTCCATGAACTGGACGTCGTCGATCAGCAGGACGTCGCAGTCCCGGTAGCGCCGCTTGAAGGCGATCGTCGTGGACATGCGCAGGCTGTCGACGAAGTCGTTCATGAAGGTCTCCGTGGTGACGTAGAGCACCCGGCGTTGCGAGAAGTTCTCCTGCACGTAGTTCCCGATGGCGTGCAGGAGGTGGGTCTTGCCGAGCCCGGAATCCCCGTAGACGAACAGGGGGTTGTACGAGCGCCCCGGGGTCTCGGCGACGGCCTGGGCTGCCGCGTGGGCCAGACGGTTGGAGGATGCGGCTACGAAGGTGTCGAAGGTGAACCGTGGATCGAGCGAGACGGCTGCTGTGTCGCGAGGGCCGACGGGACTCCGGGCCGCCTCGGAGGGCCGAGCGCGCAACCCCGGATCCGGACCGATCAGCTCAGAAGGGGTCAGGACCTGGCGGGCGGCGGGCTCGTCTCGTTCGACGACCTGCAGCCGGGCACGTACCGGCCGGCCGAGCTCGTTGGCCAGCGTGGCCTCGATCAGGGGGAGGAAGCGTGTCTCGACGCGGTCCTTCACGACCGTGTTGGGCGTCCCGAGCAGGAGCGTCTCCTCGTCGAAGGAGAGGGGCTCGATTGCCGCCAGCCACATCTGCCACGTGGCCTCCGAGACCTGCTCACGCACCGATGCCGCGCAGCGTTTCCACAGCCCGCTGGTCTCGATCACCTGGCCCTCCGCAAACCCACCCCGTCACTTGTCCACAACGTGATCCACAGGTGTGGAGCACGGTGCCTCGCCGCGAAAGGCCCGACGGTACACCGGAACGGTCGCCTCGACTAGTGGGACGCCGGGATCTCGCCTAGCATTGGGACCGGCACTTCTACGTCCGGCGCCGTAGCTCCCCCGGTTCGGGGTAGGCGGGTCGCGCCGGGCCGCCGCCACCCGGATCCTTCCTGGCGGCGAAAGGCAGATCGACGTGAAACGAACGTACCAACCGAACACCCGCAAGCGGGCGAAGACCCACGGGTTCAGGCGACGCATGTCCACCAGGGCAGGCCGGGCCATCCTTCGAGCCAGGCGGCTCAAGGGCCGGCACCGGCTGACCGTCTGACGTCCGGTGACCCCACCGGTCGTCGAACGGATCAGCGAGCGCTCGACGTTCCGGGCCCTTCAGGGTGCCGCCGGAGTCGCGGTGCGCGGCCCGGTCCGGGTGACCGTGGTGCCTGCTGACACAGGTCGTCATGAGGGAGCCCTGCGAGTTGCCTACGCCGTCGGCAAGCGATGCGGCAAGGCCGCCACCCGCAACCGCATCCGCCGTCGCCTGCGGGCAGCCGTGCGCGACGTGAGCGCCGGGGTGCCGCCGGGCGCGTACCTCGTGTCTGGCGCACCCGAGGTGGCGTCCCTCCCCTACCAGGATCTGGTGGCACTGGTCGGACAGGCGATGCGGGCGGCGTCAGGTCGTGCCGACCGGCGGTTGGCGAGTGGCGCCCAATCGGATGACTCGGAGGGCACGGTTCGTGCAGGCGGCTCCGGGGAGCCTGCCGAGCCACATCCCCCGGCGGGACACAAAGGTGGCGTTCGCGACGGCGCGAGGGCGGCATCCACCGATGACCACGCCACGACCGGGGGTGCACCCGCCGTCGCTGGCGAGCCGGCCGTCGTGAGGACGGCCGTGGGGACGGCTGGAACCCGGCTCGGGCTGGGCGGCCGCCTGGTGCTGGTGCTCGTCCATGCCTACCAGGCGTCTGCTGCCCGGCGCCCCTCGCCGTGCCGGTTCTGGCCCAGCTGTTCGGCGTACGCGGCGGAGGCGGTCGAGCTCCACGGCGCGTGGCGCGGCGCGTGGCTGGCGGTTCGGCGGCTGCTCCGGTGCCGCCCGCTCGGTCCCCACGGGGTGGACCTCGTGCCGCTGCCGACCCCGCCCCGGGGAGCCCGATGAGCATCCTGCATGCGGTGCCGGCCGCTGAGAACAGCCTGTTCCATCTGATCGGGCAGATCTTCCACCCGGTGTTCGTGGCGGTCGCGTACGTGCTGGCCGCGATCTACGCGGTGATCCCGAACTACGCGGTGGCCATCATCCTCCTCACCATCCTGATCATGGCCCTGCTCACGCCGCTGACGGTGAAGAGCACCAAGTCGATGGTCGCCATGCAGCAGATCCAGCCCGAGATCAAGAAGCTGCAGCAGAAGTACCGGGGCCCGGAGAACCGCCAGCAGCTCAACGAGGAGCTGATGCGGCTCTACCGGGAGCGGGGCATCAACCCGGCAGGGAGCTGCCTGCCGATGTTCCTGCAAATGCCGTTCCTGATCGTGCTCTACGACGTCATCCGTGGCCTGGCGAACACGGTGGCGCGGAATGGTCACGTGGTGGTCCAGCCTCGCTACATCCCCTCGAGCTCGCGGATGTACCACGACCTCGTGCAGAGCCATGGGCAGATGCACGCATTCGGGATGGACCTGGCCCTCCGGCCATTCTCCCATCACGCCACGTGGTACGGCTACATCCCCTACTTCGTGCTCATCGCGCTGGCGGTGGTCCTGCAGTACGTGCAGATGGCACAGATGAACAGGCGCAACAGCACCGCCACCCAGGCCGGTCGCCAGATGCTGATCATGCAGCGGGTGATGCCGATCATCTTCGCCTACATCTACTTCCTCATCCCGGCCGCGGTCGTCCTGTACATGATCGTCTCCACCATCATCAGGATCATCACCCAGGACGTGCTCTTCCGGACTGGCATGGTGCAGCTGCCGGGTAGCCCCACGCCTCGGCAACGTGCGTCCGGACGGCCCAAGGGGATCATCGCCGCGGCGTCGCACCTGCTCGAGGACCGGGGCAAGCCCAAGGAGGGAGCGCGCGGCCCGGAGAGCGCGGAGGCCGAGCGTGAGGCCGCCCAGCCCAGCACGGGTAGGACCGCCCCGGGTGGGGAAAAGGCGGGGCCACAGCCGGCCTTGCCACGAACGAGGGCGGGCGGCACCCAGACCCGAGCCGCGGCCCGGCCGGCCAACGGCAAGGGCAACGGGCGGAAGGGAGCCCTCGGAGGCGGTACTACTAGTAGTACTACCGGCAAGCCGCACCCTCGGTCCAAGAGCAAACGAGCAAGAAGGGCACGTTGAGGCGTGGAATGGGTGGAGATCACGGGAAGGACGGTCGAAGAGGCCAAGGAGGCGGCACTCGAACAGCTGGGGGTCGCCGAGACTGACGCCGAGTTGATCGTGCTGTCAGAGCCGAAGACAGGGTTGTTCGGACGGGTTCGGGGTGAGGCTCGAGTCCGCGCCAGGGTCCGGCCTGCCAGTCCCCGTCCGAAGCGGTCCCGCCGTCCGGGCCAGCGTGGGGAGGCGGCAAGGAGCAGCAGCCGCAGGGGGGAGTCTGCCGCGGGGAGCGCCCGCCGGCCACGTGCCGAGGCCGGGCAGGGCGGGGTGAGCACCAGGGTCGAGGCCGGTGCCGAGCCCGAGCGTGGCCCGGCAGATCAGCCAGCGCGCGCGGGGGGCGGCGGGAGCCGCTCGGGAAGACGCCGCCGCCGCCGAGGTGCGCAGGCCTCGACGAGCCGCTCCGCGCCAGCAGGTGCAGAGCGGGCGGCTGCGACCTTGCCATCGACGGCGACGAGGAGCGACGACATGGAGCCGGCCAGCAGGCTGGAGCCGGGAGTCGGGAGTGCGGCAACCGAGGGAGAGGTGGCTGTGATGGCTGAAGGCGTGAGCCTGGAGGAGCAAGCGGAGGTTGCCCGCGAGTTCCTCGAGGGCTTGCTGGACCGCTACGGCTTGCGGGCGACGGTGACGTCCCGTATCCGCGACGAGGACACCGTCGAGGTTGCAGCCGACGGCGAGGAGCTGGGACTCCTGGTAGGACCGCGCGGGGCGACGCTGGCCGCGCTGCAGGACGTGACGAGAACAGTCGTCCAGCGCCGCTTCCCCACCAAGACGGACCGAATCTTGGTCGACGTCGCTCACTACCGTGAGCGCCGTGCGGCTGCCCTGGAGCGGTTCAGCCAACAGGTCGCCGAGGAGGTCCTGTCGACAGGCTCGGAACGGGCATTGGAGCCGATGTCGGCCGCAGATCGGAAGATCGTGCACGACGCGATCAATCTCATCGAGGGCGTGACCACCCGCTCCGAGGGCGAGGAGCCCAAGCGGTACGTCGTCATCTGCCCTGCCGGCTGAGTCGCGACGCGAGCGCAGAGCGAGGCGCAGCTCGTACGCGGAACTTGGTGGTTCTGTGCCGGCGGAGTTCGGCGATGTGCCCGGTGACGGGGACCGCTGGCAACCCATCGTGGGCGAGCTGGTCCGGGCTGTGCTGGTTGAGGCTCAGGCATCCGGGTTTCTCGGGCCCGGTCCGCTTGGTCCCCAGATGGCACACGCCGAGCTCTTTGCCGCAGCCTACGAGCAGGTGGCCAAGACCAGGCCCGACCGGGTGCTCGACCTCGGCTCAGGCGGAGGCCTGCCAGGTCTCGTGCTCGCGGCGCACTGGCCGGACAGCCGTTTCGTGCTTATCGAGGGATCAGCTCGGCGAGCCGCCTTCCTGCAGCGGAGCTTGCGGTGCCTCCCCTGGGGGGAGCGCGTGGTCGTCGCCGGTATGCGGGCGGAGGAGGCGGCCCGCCAGGACGACCTGCGCTCTTCCTTCCAGCTGGTAGTCGCCCGATCGTTCGCCGCGCCGGCGGTGACTGCCGAGTGCGCCGCCGGCTTCCTGTCCGTTGGTGGCTGGCTGATCGTGTCAGAGCCGCCCGCTGGTGGCACGAGCCGCTGGCCGGCGCACGGCGCTGCGCAGCTCGGCCTCTCCCCCGCTGTCGGGCTCGACGTCGGAGCTCACTTCTGTGCCTTGCGGCAGGACGCGCCGTGCCCGAAGGGTTACCCGCGGCGTGTGGGAATCCCGGCGAAACGGCCCCTCTTCTGATCCGGCCGGGGAGATCCGGGGCAAGAGGATCGCCGGGCGCGGTCGCGAAGTGCGGGGCAAGCGACGCCGGGTCCGAGGTGGGCGCCCGCGCCGGATCCCTTCTTGGCCATCCGGGGAGGAGTGTTCCAGACGGAACGCTACGGCGGCTCAGTGTGTCCGTTCCGCGAGCTGTTCCACGTGGAACTGCCAACCGCTCCCCTGCCCTGCAACGGGGCTGCTCGAGGAGGACGATCTCGAGGTCGCCACGGGTCGTCATAGCCGATCCCCCACCAGGCCCCTCGAGGAGCGTCATGTCGTCAGTCACGGGCCCGACCCGATGCGCTGACGGGAGCGCGATCACCGGTGAGCCCCAACCGTTCGGCCATGGCGGCGGCAAGGCGGGTACCGTCATCGTTGGTCGCCGAGGTAGGGCAGGAAGGCCCCAGCGGGGTGTACTGGCTTCAGCCCTCGACCTCGGTCAGGAACTCGGCACCCCTCCAGTTCGCCCTTCCTGCAACTGACCACAGCGGGCCTGCCCGTGGACGGGCGCCACGCCCCACTATCGCATTTCAGGTGGACCGGGGCGCTCCGGCCTACGGCGGAGAGGGGTCCTCCGTGTTTCGGCGCCGCGGCCGCCGCGCAGAGGTCGTCGACCAGGGTCGGCGCTCCGGCCTACGGCGGAGAGGGGTCCTCCGTGTGCCGCCCATGGCGCCCAGGGTTAGCTGCTCGCGCGTCGCCAGGGTGGATCGCCTGTCCTCGCCAGGTCGTCCCCCTCGAGCCCCTGCACGCGCCTCTGCGGTCTCGGCGACCCCCTGTCTCCGTCGGGCCTGTCGGCCTGAGCGCCGAGGACGGGGAGGCGGCAATGGCAAGCCTGTATTGGATCGGCCGGCCCGAAAGGGAAGACAGCGGCCGCGGCCAGAGTGCGACCGGATCGAACTCGGGACGCCCTCGCCCACCCGGTTCCCCGGCCTGCTCGATCCGGTGCGGCTCAAAAACCGTCGGGCGGCACGCGCGCTGGTGTCGGAACTGGCGGGCGAGACCTTCACGCTGGCGCCAGTCCCCCACCTCCCCGGACGAGCGGCCATGCCACGCGCCATAGGCCTGCGCACAGTTCTTATCGTCGGCCGATCTCATCAGCAGATGCGAGATCGCCCGGCGTCGTGTCCGAAGGCTCGCCGAGGGCTGGGTGTGGAGATCCTGGTAGTCGGCCAGAGAGCCTCTGGTGGCCAACGTCGTGTCGCTGTGCGGCGTGCGTACGAGCTCTGGGGAACCGAGCGACGTTCCAAGGGGGCCCAGGTCACCAGCCGACGCGAGTGGGGCGAGCGTTCCACGTGGAACGGCGGCGCTCTCGAGCCATGGAGGGATCGGGACCGGGTGCGTACGTGCCGAAGGTCGGCTCCCGTACGGAAGGTTCCACGTGGAACACAGGATGCTGCCAGGCCGACCGGACCGGTCGGCAGGCGTGCAGGACCTCGGTCGTGGAGCTGAGTAAGGAGCTGCCGGCAGGCTCGACGGTGGGATGAGGTTCCTTGACCGGTGGCGCGATGCGGGGAAGTATGTGTGAATGGTCCATGCGCCCTTCCGATCCTGCTGTGCTGTTCCGTAGGAAGGATCGGAACCGCTCGAGCGGGCGACGCGGAGCCCACGTTGCCCGCTCAGGCGGAGAGTCGGTCAGCAATGGCGAGGTCGAGCCACCCTCGGTGCCGCTGTACGACATCGACGCACACCTCGAGGATCACGTGCCCGCTGGAAGTTCTGATCCGGCAGGTCCTCCGGACAGGGTCCGAGGTCCGGGCCAAGAATGGGGAGCGACATCGTCGACGGGCCCGCCGAGCACCGTGGAGGCGGACGCGTGGCCTCTCCTGCCTGGGGACGTCGGCAGCCGGTCCGCCTCGCTCATGACCGGGTCGTCAATTGGAGGCGACGACTTCCAGGGACCGGAGAGCCAACACTCAGGCGGCGACCTTCACGGAGGCGCGGGCGTGGACCCGTCGGTTGCTCAGTGGGAGGGACCGGTTGCCGACTCGATGGCAGCGGTCGGCGGCCAGGAAGCTGGCTCGGACATGCCGACCGCCACGGAGTGGCCAGCCGGCGACGGGCTCACGACCCTGGCTGGACCGGCTCCGATGCAGGCTCCCGTACCTCCGCAACCTCCGCCCACGGTCGAAGATGCCGCGCCTGAGCCCTGGCGAAGGTCGCACTTGGAAATGGCCCCTGCTTCCGGTGATCTCTTGTCGTCGAGCGACGATGCCGGCGAGGGCCTCGTCGGCAGGCTTCCGGGCGGCGCCGGCGAGGTGCCGACGGAGCAGGATCGGCTTCCCTACGATGTGGAAGCCGATCGGGACTTCGATCGTCGCGTCGGGGCGGTCACGACAGGGGAGCCGTCTGTCGTGTTTCGCGATGCAGGGAGTGCGGCCGAGACAGGAGAGGGGAGTGGGGTCGGCTCGAGCACGGACGAAGATCGTGCTACCGGCTCGTTCTCGGTGGCGGCAACGTCGCTTCAGCCCCGGGCCCTTCCGCGAGTGCTAGCAGTGGCCAACCAGAAAGGGGGGGTCGGCAAGACGACGACCACGGTGAACCTGGGAGCCGCGCTGGCGGAGCTCGGCTACCGGGTCCTGGTGATCGACCTCGATCCACAGGCCAATGCCACGACCGGGCTCGGCATCGATGCCCGCAACTTCGAGCTGTCGATGTACGACGTGATCATGCGCGACGCGCCCCTCGAGGACTGTATCGAGCCCACGAGCGTCAAGAACCTCTTCGTGGCACCGGCCACGATCGACCTCGCCGGGGTGGAGATCGAGTTGGTGCCGGCCTTCAGCCGCGAGATGAAGCTGCGCAAGGCTGTTGACGCCGTCGTGGACGACTTCGACTTCGTGTTGATCGACTGCCCCCCCTCCCTCGGCTTGATCACCGTCAACGCGCTGGCCGCAGCCCGAGAGGTGCTGGTCCCGATCCAGTGCGAGTACTACGCACTCGAGGGCCTGGGGCAATTGCTCCGGAACGTGCACTTGGTGGCGACCAACCTCAACGATCGCCTGGAGGTCAGCACCATCGTCCTCACCATGTACGACGCCCGGACCCGCCTGGCCGTCGACGTCGCCAACGAGGTGCGCGCCCACTTTGCCGACCGGGTCTGCAAGAGCGTGATCCCGAGGTCGGTGCGCCTGTCGGAAGCACCGTCCTTCGGCCAGCCGATCACCGTGTTCGATCCGACCTCGCGGGGCGCGCTCGCTTACCGCGAACTGGCAAAGGAGGTGAGCCATGGCGCGCCGCGGCGGGCTGGGTAAGGGGCTGGGGGCGCTGATCCCCACCGAAGTGGTCAGCGACGCCGGGTCCGAGCTTCGTGAAGTTCCGTTGTCGAGCATCCGGCCCAGCGTCGTGCAGCCGAGGACCCGATTCGACGAGGAGTCGATGGCGGCCCTGGCTGCGTCGATCCGTGAGCTGGGCGTACTGCAACCAGTTCTCGTTCGTCAGATCGACGGGGAGGGGGAGAGCTACGAGCTGATCGCCGGGGAACGGCGGTGGCGGGCCGCGCGCAGGGCGGGGCTCCAGACCATACCGGTGCTCGTACGGTCCGGCACCTCCGACGTCGACAGCCTCGAGCAGGCCTTGGTCGAGAACCTTCACCGTGCCGACCTGAACCCCCTGGAGGAGGCGGCCGCCTACCAGCAGCTGATCGACGAATTCGGTCTCACCCACGACCAGGTGGCGACGAAGGTTGGCAAGGGACGGGCAACCATCACCAATGCGCTGCGACTGCTCCACCTCCCCGCAGGAGCTCAGCGCGCCCTGGCCGAGGGGACTATCTCGGCTGGCCATGCGCGCGCCCTCCTCGGCACTCCGGACCGAACCCTCCAGGAGGCCTTGGTGGCGAGGATCGTGACCGAGAACCTGAGCGTGAGGGCAGTGGAGGACATCGTTCGTACCAGCGGTGTGAACGTTGACGAAGACGCCGCACCGGCCAATGTGGTTGGTATTACCCAAGGTACGACGACACCTGTGTCCCCAAGGAGGCGTCTGCCAGAACCCGGGATCCTGGAGCTGGAGGAGCTCCTCTCGACGCACCTCGACACGCGCGTGAAGGTTGACCTCCAGAACCGGCGTGGCCGGCTGGTGATCGAGTTCGCGACCCTCGAAGACCTCGAACGCATCTACCGGGTGATGGTGGGGGAGCACCGGCCGCGGCCAGCCGAGCCAGCCACCTCAGCCGCGCCAGCCACCTCAGGGCGAGAACACGGCCTCTGAACAGGGAGGACGCAATGACTCCGGCTCCGTCGCAGACGGCCGGCGCGGGTTGTGCACATGAGGTTCGGGCTGAGAGTGGAGGTCGTCCACAACCTGTGCATGACGTTGTGGATGACGGGCTCCTCCTGCGCTGGAGGTCTGGGTCGAGGGGGTCGTTGCAGGGCGGGCTGACCCGCGAGCGCGACGTTCCCCGCGACGCCAGCGGCTCGGGTCGGCGGGTGCGCCGGCGGGGGTCAGGCTCGAGAGTCAGGCTCGAGGCGCGGCGGGCGAGGGCTGGCGCGTCACTCTTCCTCGCAGGGTGCACCCGCCCAGAGGGAAAGAGCGGTCGCCAGGGCGTCGGCGAGGGAAGGCGCCTGCTCGACCACCAATGCCGGGGGCCCGATCTCGACGATCACGGCCGGCATCCGTGTCTCGCGGAGTACGGGTACCGACATGCCCCTGATGCCGAGGTCGGGGACGCGCACGGCCACGGGCACAGTGCGCTGGACCAGCTCAGCCAGGCGCCGCCCCCCGGGCGACTCGTCGCGGTAGCCCGAATAGAACGAGGTGGCACAGCCGGCCCCCTCCGCCCGCAGGGCCAGGGTCAGGCAGAGGTCCACACCTGCGGCATTGGCAGCGGCCGCCTGGGCTGACGGGTCGTCATGGTCGAGCTCGGTCACGCGCGACCCAGCACCCTGGAGGCGCCGGACCAAGGCGGCCACGATCGTGCCGAGCGCCTGGCCACCGGCGACGGCCACGTGACGACCAGCGAGGGTGCGAGGCGACCGCCGCAGCTCCTCGCGGGCTCGCACGGTCGACACGAGTGGCGGGGCCGGCTGGCGTGTCTCCACCCGCACGAGGGCGAGCTGGGTGGACAGGTGGGCGATGCCGTCGGGCTCCTGGCCGCAGTTGCGCTGGAACTCGGCCACCGCCGCCAACGTGTTGGGACCGTAGATGCCGTCGACACGGCCGGTGTCGAAGCCGAGCGCGCTCAAGCGCTGCTGCAGGTCGGCCACGTCGTCGCCTCGCATCATCGGGTCGGTCAGCCGCAGGACGCGATCACCCAGGCGGTAGCCGGCCTCGAGCAGCACGCCCCAGGTCTCGGGTCCGCACACCCCGTCCACGCGCAGCCCGCGCCGGTGCTGGAAGGCCTCGACCGCGGCGCGGGTACCAGGGCCGTAGGAGCCAGGCTCGTCGAAGAGCAGCGGGAAGCCGAGGTCGGCCAGCCGTCGCTGGAGCTCGCGGACCGGGTCGCCCCGGTCCCCCTCGGCGAGGGGGACCGTCGGGGAGGCCGGGCTCAGAGGAACGCGGCGAGCTCCGCCATGAGCTGGCCCTTGGGCTTCGCGCCGATCAGGCGCGCCTGGGGCTGCCCGTCCTTGAACAGGATGAGGGTCGGGATGCTCATCACGTCGTAACGCCGCGTGATGTCCAAGTTGTCGTCGATGTTCAGCTTCAGGATCCGGAGCTTGCCGGCCTGCTCCTGGGCGATCTCCTCCAGCACCGGGGCGATCATCTTGCACGGCCCGCACCATTCGGCCCAGAAGTCCACCAGGACCGGCACGTCGGCTGACTTGACATGCTCGTCAAACGTAGCGTCGTCCACTGCGACGATCTCGCTCATGCGACCTCCCTGTCGGTAACGGGCACGGTCCGGGCCGCGAGCGCGCCGCGATCCGGCCGGATCGAGTCAACACGACCGCGGGCGTACATGTTCCCGTCTCGTGCCGGCGGGCCCCGCGCTCGCCGGGCACGAGACCCCGGACGGGCATCGTGCGCCGGACGGGCGGGGATCACCCACGGTCACGCAGCCACCGCTCGGCATCGAGGGCGGCCATGCAGCCGGAGCCGGCGGCGGTCACCGCCTGCCTGTACACGTGGTCCTGCACGTCGCCGCAGGCGAACACGCCGTCGACGCTGGTCCGCGTGCCGCCGAAGGTCCGGATGTAGCCATTGCCGTCGATGTCGAGCTGCCCTTTGACGATCCCCGTGTTGGGCTCGTGACCGATGGCGACGAACAGGCCGGTCACGGGCAGGTCCGACTCCTCGCCCGTGAGCGTGTCACGCAGCCGGACGCCGGCGACCTTGTCGTGCCCGTGGACGGCAGTCACCTGCGCGTTCCACCGGAACTCGATCTTCGGCTCCGCGAACGCCCGTTCCTGCATGATGCGCGACGCCCGGAGGCGGTCGCGGCGGTGGACGACGGTCACCTTCGACGCGAAGCGGGTGAGGAAGATCGCCTCTTCCATCGCCGAGTCGCCCCCGCCGACCACGGCGATGTGGTGGTCGCGGAAGAAGAACCCGTCGCAGGTGGCACACGTGGACACGCCATGGCCGACCAGGCGGTCCTCGTTGGGAACGCCGAGCATGAGGGCCCGGGCCCCGGTCGACACGATCAGCGCGTCTGCCCGGTAGGTCGGCTCGGGCGTGTCGGGCGGTCCCGTCCACACACCGAAAGGGGAGGCCGCCAAGTCGACCCGCGTCACCTTGGCCGTGACGAGCTCGGCGCCGAACCGGAGCGCCTGGGCGCGCATGGCCGACATGAGGTCGGGGCCCATGATCCCCTCGACGAACCCGGGGTAGTTCTCGACCTCGGTGGTGAGCATCAGCTGGCCGCCCGGCTGGTCGCCCGTGGAGGAGGGCTCACCCTCGACGACCACGGGCTGGAGCTGCGCCCTCGCCGTGTAGATGGCGGCGGTGAGCCCGGCGGGGCCTGACCCGGCGATCAGGACCTGGCGGTGATCGGGCATCGCGATCAATCGGCGCCCGCGGCCGGCCGTGCCGCCCGCTGCCACCACAGCACCAGCCCCGTCGCGGTGAGCAGCGAGCCGAGCAGGAGGTAGGCAGCCCATACTCGGGGACCGAACGCGTACACGACGAGGAGCCGCACCAGGCCGATCGAGCCGAGCACCACGCCGGCGGTGGCCATGGTGGCCACGATGACCCCGAAGACGACGGCGCGAGCGGCCAGCAACACGGGGCGGACCGCCTTGTCCGTGACGGTGCTCACCGCGAGGTCGACGGCATCGACCGCCTTGGCGGCCCATTCGGCGCTGATCGCTGGGTCCGCTTCCCCCGCGCGCGGCACCGTTCGCATCCGATCGCTCATCGCAGGCAGGTTACCCTGCCGTGCTCACCGCACCGCCACCTGGTAGCAGGCACCGATCGTGCCGGGTCCGGCATGGGTGCCGACAACCGGTCCGAGGTCGGTGACCACCAGGGGGTGGGCCACCTCGACGCCCTCCAGGCGAGCCAGGAAATCGCCGATGTCGGGAGCCGCCCCGTCGACGACGGCCAGGCGCTCGAGGGGCGCGTCGGCGCGCACCTTCCTCGCGAGGTAGTCGAGCGAGCGGGCCCGGGTGCGCTGCTTGGACTCCTCGGCGACCACGCCGTCTTTCACCTGCACCACGGGCTTGATGGACAGCAGCGAGCCGAGCAGCGCCTTCGCGCCGCCGATCCGACCCCCCCGCTGGAGGTGGTCGAGGGTGTCCACCACCCCGAACACCCGGGTGCGGCCCATGGCTTCGCGCGTCCGGGCGGCCAGCTGGGCCAGCTCCTCGCCGACCGCCGCCGCCTCGGCAGCGGCGAGGACGAGCAGGCCCTGGCCCATGGTCAGGGTCCGGGTGTCGATCACCTCGACCGGCACCCGGTCGAAGCTGTCGGCAGCGGCCCGCGCCGACTGGTAGGTGGCCGACACGCCGGCGGAGATCGTGAGGCACAGCACGCCCTCGCATCCTCGGTCCGCTGCCTCGTCGTAGGCCTGGCGGAAGCTCCCGGGCGCGGGAGCGGCTGTCTCGGGCAGCGCGGTGGCCGTCCTGCAGCGGGCCCAGAAGGCCGCCGGGCTCAGGTCGCGACGGTCGAGCAGCTCCTCCTCGCCGAAGCGGATGGTGAGGGGGACAACCGACACGCCGGCCTCCTCGGCGAGGGCTGCGGTCAGGTCGCAGGCGCTGTCGGTGACGATCCCCACCGGGGGCATGGCGATCTCCTTCCCTCCGGCGCCCGGCGCCGTGCTGGGGACCCGGCGGCCAGTGCCGCCGGCGCCGAGTCTGCCACGCAGGAGGTCGTCAACGCGAAGGCGTCAACGCGAAGGTGGCCGGCGCGCGACCAGCCGAGGAAGATCCCCGCCGGGCCGACCGGTGCCGGGCCCGCCGGGCCCCGGAGCGGGCCTGGGGCCGGCGCCGGGGCGTGGGCCACCCGGTCCGCGGCCCCTGCCGTGCCGAGCGCGCCCCGCTCGGGCGGCGAGGCCGATCGCCACTGCGCAGTACGTGGCGATCCCGGCGGCAACGGATGCCACCACGCGGACGAAGAGGCCGACGCCGGACGTGGCGCCGGAGAGGTTCTCGACGACGAGCACGACGGCGGCCATGGCCGCCGTGGCCAGCAGGCCGCGCCGGAGAGGAGCCCACGATCGGCTGCTGGCGAGCGGGCCCAGCCACCGGCGGAGGGTGGCCACGCCGCCGAGGGCCGCGACGCTGTAGGCAGCCGACAGGGCCAGCGCCAGCCCTCGTATGCCGAGGGGATGCACGAGCGCCACGGCCATGGCCACGTTGACGCCGTTCTCGACGAGGTAGAGCCAGAAGGCGACCCGCACCCGCTGCATCGCCTGCAGCACCCGCACCACGTACAGGAAGGTGCAGAAGCCCGGGAGCCCGAGGGAGAACATGGCGAGGGTGGCCCCGGTCGTGTCGGCGTCCTGCACGGTGTAGGCACCGTGGCCGAGCAAGAGCCCCACCAGCGGCTTCGCGAGGAGGACCATGCCGGCAGCGGCCGGGACGATCACCGCGAGCACCGTCCGCAGGCCCGAGGCCAGGCGTCGCCGGAAGGCCCGGACGTTCCCGAGTGCCCACTGCTCCGCCAGGTCGGGGGTCACCGCGCTCATGACCGACACGGCCACCACGGCGTAGGGCATCTGCATGAAGGTGTAGGCATAGGTGTAGGACGACACCGGCGACGTGCCGCCGGCGCCGCCGGCCAGCGTGAGGACCACGAAAAGGGCCACCTGGTTGGCGACCACGAAGCCGAAGGTCCAGGTGCCGAGGCGCAGCACGGTGCGGACGGCCTCGTGCCCTGGGTCCCAGTGCCACCGCAGGTGCATGGCGCCGGCCCGCCACAGGCTCGGTACCAGCAGCAACGCCTGGACGACGATGCCCATGGTGGTACCGAGCCCGAGCAGCACGAGCTGGGCGCCGTCGAGCCGTGCGGCGCCCAGCGACGGGTGGCCGCCCGTCACCTGGTGGAACCACAGCAGCACACCTACGGACACGAGGTTGTTGGCGATCGGTACCCACATGGGCGCGGCGAAGCGGCGGCGCGTGTTGAGGAGCGCGGTGGCGAGGCTGATCAGCCCGTAGAAGAACACCTGGGGGATGAACCAGCGCAGCAGGGTGGTGGCGACCGCCCGCTGGTCGGCGAGGGAGCCGGTCCCGCCGTGCTGGGGGTTGAGCGCCGTGACGGTGTCGATCAGCAGCGGAGCGGCGAACCAGAACACGACCGAAGCCACGGCCAGGAGGGCGACCGACGCCGTCACCACCGCCGAGATCGCGCGCCATGCCTCGCGTCCGGCACGGGTGGCCAGGCGGTCGACGAAGACCGGGATGAAGGTGGCCGAGAGCACGCCGCCGAGGACGACGTCGTAGATCATGTTCGGGACGGTGTTGGCCAGGTTGTAGGCGTCGGCCAGCCGGTAGCCGCCGAGTGCGTAGGCGAGAGCCATCACCCGCAGGACGCCCGACAGCCTCGACAGCGCGGTGCCCGCAGCCATGACGGCCGTGGCGCGCTGGAGCCCGGTCCCGTGGACCACGGCCCCCCTCGTCGCGCTGGTCACGGCGGCCACGCCATCGCCTGGGGGCACCGGCGCCCTCACCGGCGTGGCGGGGCCCTCTCCGGTGCCGGGGGCGCCGGGACGCGAGCCCCGCTCGGGGCCCGGCGTGGCGGTGCCCCGAGCGCCGCGGTCGGGAGCGTCAGGCACGGCGGACCCTGGCACGGCGGCGGACCCGCCACGTGCGTGCCCACCACCCGGCGAGCACGGCCACCGCGAGCAGGGTCAGGACCACCCCGACGAGGGAGGTGGCCGTGGCCCGGACGGTGATGACGCCATGGGCGATGACCAGGGGAGGGGCCGACGGGTCGGCGCGCGGCGCCGTCAGGACGACGTGCAGCGGCAAGTCGCCCGAGGTCCGAGCCTCCACGACCACCCGCAATGGGTTGGTCGGCCGGGCGATGACGAAACCGGTGCGCGACGAGCCGTGGGGAAACTGGAACTTGTCACTGCTGAGCGACACCGTGCCCCGAACGCCATAGGGGGCCGAGGAGAGGAAGGTCACCGGTATCGAGCCGGTCCGGGCCGTGAGGGTGATCGTCCGGTCGGTCGCCAGTTGCACGAGCGAGAGCTGGCCGTCGAGCAGGCGCTCGAAGGTGGCGACGGCCGCCGGTCGTGACGGGCTGCGGAGGCGATCGGACTCGGCTGCCAGCAGCAGCGACGAGAGCTGGTCGAGCACCGGGGGAGAGCCGACGACGGCGTAGTCGAAGCCGTCGAGCCGGGTGCGAGCCTCCGAGAGCTGTGCGGCCGCGGCCCGGGAGAGCTCGGGACCCTGTGCCGAGGAAGCGGGCCGCCGGGACAGCGGCTCGCCGTCGGCACCGCCCGCCGGCACCTGGGCGAAGAAGTCCGACAGCGTCACCGGTTGCACGTCGGGATCGTTCACGAGCCCGTGCAGCACGGTCGAGAGGAATTCCGCGTCGGCTTGCCATCCGGCCGGCGGCACGGCAACCACGCCCCTGGCGAGCCGGGCGTTGGGCAGCTCCGACTGGATCATGGCCAGGTCGGCGAGCAGCTGGTTGGCTGCGAGCACCGGGTCGGCGCCCGCAGCCAGGAAGTGCGCGGCCAGGGAGCCGTCGGCTGCCGCGGCGGTGACCGACGCGTTCCGACCGAGCTGGAGCTCGAAGGTCTGGGTGATGCCGAGCCGGGACGCGCTCGGAGCCAACGCGCTGTCGGGGACGACGACTCGGTTGGCGCCGACCTGGCGGAGCCCCGCGGCCAGCCCAGGCCCGACGCCGCCGGTGGCGACCCAGACGGTGGGGCCCGAGCTCCAGGCCAGCGGCCCGCGGGCCGAGACGGGCTCCGGAGTGCGGATGCCTGCCCTCGCCAGGGCCTCAGCGCCCCGCAGCATCTGGTGGACCGGCTCTCCCGTCAGACCGGCGGCAGCCAGCGCGCCGAGGTCGATCGGCACGTAGGGCTGGGGTGGCAGCTCGTCCGCGCTGCCCGGCGAGCTCAAGCGGGCCAGCCCGCCCACTGCCCGCGCTCCCTCTGAGCCGGCCGCCGCCAGGCCCTGGACCGTGTAGGGATCGGCGAGCACCGTCACAGGCACCTGCGGGGTGCTCTGGAGCTCGGCCACCACCGCGGCGAGGCGGGCGGCCTCGCCGCGGGTCGGCACCCCGAGGGCCTCAGCCGGCGACCTCGCGTCGCGGTGCACCGTGACCGGCGAGCCCACCGGCACGACCAGAGCGAACCTCAGCTTCGACGTGCTCGGCGCCGCAGCGTAGGTCAGGTACGTGGTCAGCCGGTCGAGGACCTGGCCCGACGTGTCGTCCTGGAGCGACACCGTCAGCGGGTACACGCCGGCGCAGGTGTCCGATCCGGCGCAGCGCAGGTCGAGCACCGCCGAGGCCGGCTCGGCCTGCGTGGCCGCCTGGGCGGCGGCCCCGGTCGTGACGGTCATGCCGATCGTGAGCGGCTCGCCGGGATCGCTGACCGTGACGGGGGCGATGCGCGAGAGCGGGCTCCCGGTGGGCGCGCTCGACAGGGTCTGCTCGAAGGCGGACCGGGTGAGCAACCGCGGGTAGAGGGAGACGCCGAGGGACAGGCGATCGGCTGTCGGTGTGGGGCCCGTGATCCGGAGCTGCAGGGCGAACCGGGGCTGGCTCGCGAGGACCCACGGCGACTGCGCCTCGAGCACGAGGGACGTCCCGCGCCCGTTGCCCGAAGGTGCTGGCCCGGCCGCCGGCCCGCCCGCAGCCCCGGCAGGCATGCCGAGCGCCGTCACCACTGCCCCGGCTACGACGGCCAGCAGCGAGAGCCGAACGGCAGCTCGCGCGGGGACGGACGGCCGCGCCGACCGAGCGCACCCCATGGACACCGGCCAACGCTAACCGTTGCCGGCAGAGCAGCCGTGGCGCACTACCTTGGAGAGGTGCCGCCCGTGACCGTCCCGGCGCGATTCCGGCCCGTCCTCCAGGCGACCGACGACCTGGCGGCGCGCTTCGCGCGCGCCGGGCACACCCTGTACCTCGTCGGCGGGTCGGTCCGCGACGCGCTCCTCCAGGGCCCAGAGGCGCCGGCCACGGACGACATCGCGGGCGACATCGACCTCACGACAGACGCCCGGCCCGACGAGATCGAGTCGATCGTGTCCGGATGGGCTGACGCCGTGTGGACGCAGGGCAAGCGCTTCGGGACCGTCGGCTGCCAGCGCGGGCCGCATCGCTACGAGATCACGACGCATCGGGCCGAGGTGTACGAGTCCGAGTCGCGCAAGCCGGTCGTGACCTTCGGCGACGACATCGAGGCCGACCTGGCCAGGCGCGACTTCACCGTGAACGCCATGGCCCTCCGCCTGCCGGACACCGCGCTCCTCGACCCCTTCGACGGCATCGGCGACCTCGCCGCGCGCCGGCTGCGGACGCCCCTGGACCCGGACGTCTCGTTCGGCGAGGACCCCCTGCGGATGCTGCGCGCAGCCCGCCTCATGGCCCGCTACGGGCTCGAGCCGGACCCGAAGCTGGTCGAGGCCGTCCGGCGGGGCGCCGGCAGGCTGGCGATCGTCTCGAAGGAGCGGATCCGCGACGAGCTGGACCGGATGATGGTGGTCGAGCGCCCATCGGTCGCGCTGTGGTTCGTGGTCGAGACCGGGCTCGCCGACCAGTTCGTGCCGGAGCTGCCTGCGCTGGCTCTCGAGCAGGACCCCATCCACCGGCACAAGGACGTCCTCGCCCACACGTTGGCGGTGGTGGACCGGACCTCGCCGGACCGCCTGCTCCGCCTGGCGGCCCTGTTCCACGACGTGGGCAAGCCGCGGACGCGCTCCTTCGGGCCCGGAGGGGCGACGTTCCACCACCATGAGGTGGTCGGCGCCCGCATGACGAGGGCGCGCATGGAGGCCCTTCGCTACCCGAGCGACGAGATCGCCACGGTCGCTCGCCTGGTCGAGCTCCACCTGCGGTTCCACACGTACCAACTCGGCTGGACGGACAGGGCCGTCCGGCGCTACGTGCGCGACGCCGGCCCCCTGCTCGACCGGCTCAACGAGCTCACGCGAAGCGACTGCACCACGCGCAACGCCGCCAAGGCGCGGGCGCTCGCCCGCCGGATGGACGAGCTCGACCGGCGGATCGCGGAGCTGCGCGAGAAGGAGTCGCTCGACGCGCTACGACCCGAGCTCGACGGCAACGAGGTCATGGCTCGCCTGGGCATCCCGCCCGGCCCGCTGGTGGGGGAGGCGCTGTCCTTCCTGCTCGACCTGCGCATGGACGAAGGCGAGCTCGGCAAGGAAGAGGCGGGGCGCCGCCTCGACGAGTGGTGGGGGGCACGCGCCGGGCGAGCGGGATCCTGAGCCGGGGCCGCCGCGCGGCCAGGTGCGGGCCCGGGCCGTCAGCCGGCAGGCCAGGGGTCGGTCGGGTCCTCGCCGGCGGCGAAGCGTTCCACGAGCTGGCGGGCTTCTTCGTCGTGGTACTGGACTGGCGGCGACTTCATGAAGTAGGCGGACGGGCCGAGGAGCGGGCCGCCGATCCCGCGGTCGAGGGCGAGCTTGGCGCACCGGACGGCGTCGATGATGACCCCAGCCGAGTTGGGCGAGTCCCACACCTCGAGCTTGAGCTCGAGCTGCAGCGGCACGTCGCCGAAGTTCCGGCCTTCCATGCGGATGTAGGCCCACTTGCGGTCCTGCAGCCACGGCACGTGGTCCGAAGGACCGATGTGCACGTCGTCGGCGGGGAGCACGGTGTGCTCGATCTGGCTGGTGACTGCCTGGGTCTTCGAGACCTTCTTCGACTCGAGGCGGTCGCGCTCGAGCATGTTGCGGAAGTCCATGTTGCCGCCGACGTTCAGCTGGTACGTGCGGTCGAGGGCGAGCCCGCGGTCCTCGAAGAGCCGGGTCAGCACCCGGTGGACGATGGTGGAGCCCACCTGGCTCTTGATGTCGTCGCCGATGATGGGCACCCCGGCCTCGAGGAACCGGCGGGCCCAGGCCGGGTCCGAGGCGATGAAGACGGGGATGGCGTTCACGAAGGCCACCTTGGCGGCGAGGCACGCTTCGGCGTAGTGCCGCTGCGCCTGCTCGGAGCCGACGGGCAGGTAGGCCACCAGCACGTCGGCCCGCGCTGCACGCAGGGCCTCGGCCACGTCGACGGGGGGCGCAGGGGACTCCTCCACGGCGTCGCGGTAGTAGCGGCCCAGCCCGTCGAGGGTGGGGCCCCGCTGGACGGTCACGCCGAGGTCGCCCACCTCTGCGAAGCGGACGGTGTTGTTGTGGCCGGCGAAGATCGCCTTGCCGAGGTCGGTGCCCACCTTGGCCGCGTCGACGTCGAAGGCGAGGACCGGCTCGAGGTCTTGAACGTGGTAGCCGCCGAGGACGACGTGCATGAGGCCGGGCACGGTGTCGGCCGGCTCGGCGTCGTGGTAGTAGGTGAGCCCCTGGACGAGCGAGCTGGCGCAGTTGCCGACCCCTGCTATGGCTACGCGGACGGTGCGCATCGGTTGGTCTCCTTCCTCGGGAACGTGGCGGACGTGAGCGTGGCGGGCGCTCGGAACAGTTCAGCGGTCCTCGGCGGCATGGGCCACCGGTTCTGCCGTGAGTGCGGCACCCCGGCGTTCCGTGTCGATCAGGCGGTCGAGCCAGCGGATGTCCTGGTGGACGCCCTCGACGGTGTGCTCGACCACGGAGCGGGCGTAGACGTCGAGCGGCGTTCCGGCTGACGCCGCCTGCACCTCGCCCAGCCGCTGGAGGAGCGCTGCCCTCCGGCGCTCGAGGAGCGCGAGGCGCGCCTGGGGGCCGAGGTGGCGCGCGAAGGCCAGGCGGAGGCCGAAGCTCCTGGCGTCATCGGCGGGGCTGCCGCCGGCGAGGAGCCGGGCGAAGGTGCGGCGCCCCTCGTCGGTGATCCGGTAGACCTTGCGCGACCGGCGGCTCCGTGGGCTGGTGTGGCGGCGGGTCCGGAACACGGCGAGCTCGCCGCTGAGGGAGCCGGTCGGCGGCGTACGGGGTGGGCGTTCCTCTGCCGGGTCGCCCGCGATCTCGACCGCACCCGCTTCCACGAGGCGGCTGAGCGCGGGATAGAGCGAGCCGAACGACACGTTGGCGAGCAAGCCGAGATGCTCGCGTAGTTGCTTGCGGATCTCGTAGCCATGGAGGTCCCGCTCCTCGAGGAGACCGAGGATGGCCAGGTCGAGCATCTGAGAAGTATATCGCTCCGATATAACGGTAGGGCAAATAGCTCGCCGCGCGCCCTGTCGAGGAACTGTCGGGGCTTCGCCCGGAACAGGCGCCAGGCAGGGGACCTCGGACGGGGGCGGGCTCTTGCGCCGGGGCTTCGCCAGGAACAGGCGCCAGGCAGGGAACCTGGGCCGGCTCCCGGCCACGCCACCAGGCGGCCTCGGTGGCAGTAGCCTCGCGTGGCGTGACCGCATCGTCTCGGCCCGGGGCCTCTCGTCGACCGGCGCCACTCCCCGCCGAAGCCGGCGTCGAGTACCGGCTGGTCCGCAACGCCGTGGTGCGGGACGTCAAGCGCGGCAAGCTCCAGCGGGCGGACGTCTGCGACGCCCACCCCGAGCTGCTCCGGGCAGCGCGCAACGTGGGGCGCCCGACCGGCGAGCTGTGCCCGGTCTGCGAGGCGGCCGATACGGTCGAGGTGACCTTCGTGTTCGGGACGCGCCTGCCCCCCGGGGGCCGCTGCCCGGGCTCGGTGGCCGAGCTCAACCGACTCCGTCACCGGCAGGAGCCGGTGACCTGCTTCGCCGTCGAGGTGTGCCCGGACTGCGCCTGGCACCACTTGACCCGGAAGTACTCGGCCGGCGGGCCTCGGCCGGCCTCCGCGCGCAGCCGGTGAGCGTCGAGCGGGTCACCGTTCCCGACATCCGCTCGCGCAAGCGGCGCAGCGGGTCCCGGCCGATCGTCATGGTGACGGCGTACGACGCGCCGGGAGCGCGGATCGTGGACGCGGCCGGAGTGGACATCGTGCTCGTCGGCGACTCGGTGGCCGACAACGTGCTCGGCTATCCCGACACCCTGCACGTGACGGTCGACGACATGGTGCGCCACGTGGCGGCCGTCGCCCGAGCCGGGCCCCGGGCGTTGATCGTGGCAGACATGCCGTGGATGAGCTACCACCTCGGCCCAGAGGAAGCCGTCCGCAATGCCGCCGCACTCGTCCGGGCCGGGGCCGAGGCGGTCAAGCTCGAGGGAGGCGAGGTGCGCCTGCCGGTGATCTCGGCTCTCCTGCGAGCCGAGATCCCGGTCATGGGCCACCTCGGGCTCACGCCCCAATCGGTCCACGCCATGGGCGGCTACCGCGTGCAGGCGCGAACGGGCGAGGCCGCCAGGTCGCTCGTGGCTGCGGCAGCGGCGCTGGCCGAGGCGGGCTGCTTCGCCCTGGTGCTGGAGGGCGTGCCCGACGTGGTGGCCGAGGCAGCCACCGGGACCGTCGACGTGCCGACCATCGGCATCGGCGCCGGCCCCTCCTGCGACGGCCAGGTGCTCGTCTTCCACGACCTGCTCGGCCTGGGGCGGCGGCCGGCCCCCCGCTTCGCCCGGGCCTACCTCGACATGGGCGGGCTGGCGACCGAGGCCATCGCCCGCTTCGCCGCCGACGTGCGCGACGGCCGGTTCCCCTCCGCCGAGGAGAGCTACCACGGGCCGCCGGACCTGCGCGACGCGCTCGGACCGAATCCGGAGCCGCCGCGCCCTCCCGAGCCACCCTGACCCGTCGCGACCCTGCGAGGGCCGCATCGGGAGCCAGGGCTCGCCCAGGGGCGCCGGACCGACGGGACGGAACTGACCGGTCGGAACTGACCGGACGGAAGCCGCCGGACAGAACCGCCCGGTTGGAACTGACCGGACGGAAGGCGCCGGACGGAAGGCGCCGGACAGAACCGCTAGCATCGAGCGCCGTCCCCGTCGGGGGCCCAGACCGAGAACCCTGCCCCGAGCGCGGGGCCCGGGCGCTGCCCGGTCCAGAGGGAGGTGAGCCGCTGATGCGGCCCTATGAAGTCATGGTGATCTTCGACGCCGCCGCCGAGCCGCAGGCTGTGCAGGCGGTGATCGATCGGTTGCTCGAGACGATCCGCGCCTCGGGGGGCAACCCGGGTGCCGTCGAGCGGTGGGGCCGCCGGGCTTTCGCCTACGAGGTGAACCACAAGCGCGAGGGCTACTACGTGCTGGTCGAGTTCGGGGCCGAGCCCTCGGGGCTGCCGGCGGTCGATCGGATGCTCTCCCTGGCCGACGAGGTGGTGCGCCACAAGGTCGTGCGGCTCCCCGACAAGGCGCCGCGGCGCGCCGCGGCCATGCCGTCCCCCCGACCTGCCGGCCGCGTTGCCGGTTAGGCTCCGGCCGGAGAGGGAGGACACGACATGCCCGACAACAGCGTGACGCTGGTGGGGAACATCACCCGCGACCCCGAGCTGCGGTTCACCAACACCGGGCAGGCCACGGCCACGTTCGGGCTGGCGGTGAACCGGCGCTGGCAGAACCGCCAGACCCAGGAGTGGGAGGAGGCCACGAGCTTCGTCGACGTGGTCTGCTGGCGGGAGATGGCCGAGAACGTGAGCGAGAGCCTGAGCCGGGGGGCCAGGGTCGTCGTGACGGGTCGCCTCGAGCAGCGCAGCTGGGAGACGCCCGACGGCGACCGCCGCTCGAAGATCGAGGTGGTGGCCGACGAGGTTGGCCCGTCGCTGCGGTGGGCCACCGCTCAGGTGACCAAGAACGAGCGACGTGGCCCGGCCGACGCCGCGCGCGGCCAGCGCCAGGCGCCGCCCCCCCGGGTGGAAGAGCCCGTGGGTGGCTTCGGGTACGACGAGGAGCCGTTCTGATGGCACGCAACAATGCCCGCACTTCGCGGCGCACCTCGGCCAAGGAGGCGGCGCGCAAGGTCAAGAAGAAGCCGTGCCTGTTGTGCCGCGACGGGGTGGCCTGGGTCGACTACAAGGACGTGCCCCTCCTGCGCAAGTACATGAGCGACCGCGGCAAGATCCGGGCACGCCGGGTCACCGGCAATTGCGCCCAGCACCAGCGCGACGTCGCCCTCGCCATCAAGACGGCGCGAGAGCTCGTCTTGCTTCCCTACACGCAGCGGACGGTCACCGAGCGACCTGGCAGTCGGGGCCGCGGTCGTGGTGGCGAACGGGGCGAGCGGGTCGCCAGGGGTGCCTCGTCCGGCTCGCCGGGCGCCGAGCTCGAGGGCGTGCCGGGCGGTCAGGAACCGCAGGCCCCCGATGCCGAGGGCTCGGCCGAGGTGCTCGTCGGTGCGGACGGGGTGGGCGAATGAAGGTCCTCTTGCGGCGCGACGTCGCCGGCGTGGGCCGGCGCGGCGACCTCGTCGACGTGGCCGGCGGGTTCGCCCGGAACTTCCTGCTCCCCCAGGGCAAGGCGCTCGCCGCGACCGACCGGCTCGCGGAGCAGGCGGCAGCCATGCGCCGCGCCCGCGACCTGCGCGAGGCGCGCGACCGCCAGGCGGCCGAGCAGCAGGCGACGGTGCTCGCCGGCTCCGTGCTGCGCGTCGAGGCTCGGGCCGGTACCCGCGGGCGGCTCTTCGGGTCGGTGTCGGCCGCCGACATCCTCGAGGCCGCCCGCTCGCAGAAGGGTGTCGAGCTGGATCGGCGCCAGGTCGCCCTCGACGAGCCCATCAAGACCGTCGGCAGCCACGACGTGACCCTGGAGCTCTTCGATGGCGTGACGGTCATGGTGACCGTCGAGGTGACGCCAGCACGCTGAGCCGGATGACACACCCGCTTGCCACCCTGGCGGCGTGCGTGCGTCCTCCCCAGCCTCAGCGGCGGTGTCCACCCTCGTCCACAGGGCTAGCCACAGGTTCTACCAGGGCGTTCGCGTCCTGAATCCCCAGGTTCCTCCCCTTCCGCCACACAGGGCTGGTGGGTGAGGGTAGAGCCCGTGGTGCAGGCCTACGAACCGACTCGTCCGCGGCCGCTCCGGCCTGCCTCGGGCACCCCGCGGGTGCCGCCTCACAACCTCGAGGCCGAGGAGTCCCTCATCGGCGCCATGCTGCTGTCGAGCGACGCCGCTGCCGCCGCGATGGAGATCTGCGGTCCGGCCGACTTCTACAAGCCGGCGCACGGCCACATCTTCGCCGCCATCCGTGCCCTCTTCGAACGCGGCGAGCCGGTCGACGCGGTCACGGTCGCCGACGAGCTGCGGCGCTCTGGGCTCCTCGAGTCGGTGGGCGACCCGGCGTTGCTGGTCTCGCTCCAGGCGAACACACCCTCGATCGCCAACGCGGTGCACTACGCGCGCATCGTCGAGGAGCACGCGCTGCTCCGTCGGCTGGTCGCCGTGGCGGGCGAGATCGCCGACCTTGCCTACGCGGTCCCCGAAGACGTGGCGGGTGCGGTCGACGAAGCCGAGCGCCTCGTCTTCGACGTGGGGCAGCGGCGCACCGTCGAGTCGATCAGCTCGCTGGGCGACCTCCTCGTACCGAGCCTGGAGCGGATCGAGCAGCTCGCCAACCGCCACGACACGGTCACGGGGCTGCGGACCGGCTACACCGATCTCGACGAGATGCTGGCGGGCCTCCAGCCCTCCAGCCTCACCGTCGTCGGCGCCCGGCCTTCGATGGGGAAGACCAGCTTCGCTCTCGGGATGGTCGCCCACGCCGGCGTCGTCGAGCGTCGCCCGGTGCTGCTCTTCTCCCTCGAGATGGGCCACCTCGAGCTCACCCAGCGGATCCTTTCGTCCGAGGCACTGGTCGATGCGCACCGGCTGCGGATAGGCCACCTCCAGGAGTCGGACTGGGGGAAGGTGAGCACTGCCATCAGCCGCCTGAGCGACGCCCCCATCTTCATCGACGACAACCCGAACGTCACGGTCATGGACATCCGGGCCCGGGCACGACGCCTGAAGAAGACCGAAGGCGATCTCGGCCTCGTGGTCGTCGACTACCTCCAGCTGATGACCGGGCGCGGGCGGGCCGAGAACCGCCAGGTCGAGGTGGCCGAGATCAGCCGCGGCCTCAAGATCCTGGCCCGTGAGCTCGAGGTGCCCGTCGTGGCGCTCTCGCAGCTGTCGCGCAACCTCGAGCAGCGGCAGGACAAGCGGCCGATGCTGTCGGACCTGCGCGAATCGGGCTCGATCGAGCAGGACGCGGACGTGGTCCTCTTCATCTACCGCGAGGAGCAGTACGACCCCGATGCACCGCTCGACCGGCGCGGCATGGCGGAGATCATCGTGGCCAAGCACCGAAACGGCCGCACCGGCTCGATCCACCTCGCCTTCCGGAACCAGTTCGCGCGCTTCGACAACATGAAGATGCTCTGACCGGCGCGAACCCCGGCAGCAAACAGACCGAGAGTCGACCGGCCGACGGGCCGCCCGTCGGCCGGCGCAGGCCGGCAGCTGGGCGCTGCCGTCGGGCAGTGTCTTCGCGGGGGTGCCGGGTGGGTGTGCTTGGTATGGTCGGGTGCTTGGGGGAGCACGTGTCGGGCAATCCGTGGCTCGAGGGGAGCCGGCCCCACGGCCGTGCGTACGACCGGCGGTTCGAGGAGCTGGCTGCCCAGGGTGTGGGGATCCACGGCGAGGCCGAGCTCGTTGCCTCTTTCGGCGTCCGCTCCGTCCTCGATGCGGGGTGCGGGACCGGCCGCGTGGCCATCGAGCTGGCACGGCGCGGGATCCACGTCGTCGGCGTCGACATCGATCCGGGCATGCTGGAGGTGGCTCGCGCCAAGGCGCCGGCGCTCCGGTGGGTGGAGGCCGACCTCGCCGACGTGCAGCTCGACCAGCGCTTCGAGGCGGCCGTGATGGCCGGCAACGTGATGATCTTCGTGACCCCGGGCACCGAGGCGGCTGTCCTGCGCAACGTGGCCGCGCACCTCGTTCCTGGCGGGCTGCTGGTGGCCGGGTTCTCGCTGCGTCCCCACGGCCTCGACCTCCCCAGGTACGACGAGCTTGCAGCCGCGGCGGGGCTCGTGCTCGAGGAGCGCTTCGCGACGTGGGAACGCGGCCCGTTCGAGCCCGGCGGGGACTACGCGGTGTCCGTCCACCGCCGCTGCTGACTGGGCCCGCCCCTTGCGCCGCTGCCCGTCGCGGGCTGCCGGTGACCACCGCAGCCCTGGCACCCGCCCGCGCCTGTACCGCAGTCCATGCCCCCTCTCTTGCGGCGCCGGTCTCGCTGCCGCGCGACGCAGCATCCTCGCGTCCTCGACGCGTGTCCACCAAGATGGGCCCCGGCGGCCCGCCGGGGCCGCCTGTTCGGAGCCGGAACGAGGCAGATGGGGACAGTCGACTGGGCGCAGGTCGGAGCAGTGGCCGCCGCGGCGACGGCCCTGGCGCTCGTCCTGTTCCTCGCGGTTGCCGTCCTGACGGCCAGGGCGGCGCGGATCGTGGCCCGGCGCTCCGAAGAGGTCGTGGGGCAGGGCCGCCAGCTCGTGGCGATCGCCGCCCGCCGCGCCGATCTGGCCGGCGCAGGCTGGCAGCACGCGGGGGAGCTGGCGGCCGAGCTGGCGGCCGAGCTCCGGCGCCAGGCCACGGCCACGAGCCAGGCACTGGCAGCGGCGCACACGCCGCTGCTCGTTCCCGCACCCCTGGCGCCACCGGGGCGTGCCAGTGCAGACCAGCTCCTGCACGTGCAGCTCCCCGACGGGCCGTACTACCCGCCAGGGGAGCAGAGCGTGGGCGCATGGACGGTCGAGGTCGGCTCACGGACCCTGGTGGTGTGCGGCGCGTTCTGCAACGTGGGGATCGGGCCCGCCGTGCTCTCCCGCGCGCACCGCATCGACCTCGTGCGCCGCGGTGGCGAGGAGCCCCTCTACAGCTTCCGTGGCTACGGGCAGGGGGTGGTCCCTGTCGGGGGCAGGGCGCTGGTGGCGTTCCCGATGTCGGCCACGGACCCGGCGCACGGCCACACGCTGCTCTTGCTCGACCGCCCCGACGACGAGGTGCACCTGCTCGTGACCGTCTACTACCGCTCGGCAGCGTCGAGCCGGATGCTGTGGAGCCGGGTGCGCTACCGGCGGCACCTCCGGATCAGCCCGGCCGGGCTCCTGAGCGAGCTCTCCCTCGACTTGCCGATGCCCGACGACGACGCGGCTCTCGGTGCCATCGCGCCCACCACCGCGGGCGGCGCGGAGCAGGGGAGGGCCGCGCCGCCCCGTTGAGCGCTGCAGCCGGGCCCGGCCCGCGTGGCGTTCAGTCGGCCGACCCGAAGAAGGCGGCGTCGCCGAAGGCGAAGATGCCCCCGTCGCTCGCCACCTCCCAGTAGCCGCGCCCGTCGCTCGTGGGCGCGACGCCGACGATTGGGGCGTTCAGCGGGTGGCCGCC
>DATGLW010000108.1:0-8035 GCA_035293965.1 Acidimicrobiales bacterium | reverse complement strand
CACGCTTCCCGAGCCTGTCGCGTAGTTCCAGGTCACGAGGTCACGTAGTAACACGAGCGTTCTCGCTCATCGCGACCGTTCGCCCAGCTCAGCGCCACATTCTGGGATCTTCGTATGCTCACCAACTGCGGAAGTCCGGCCTGTCGGCACGGTGCGACGGTCGGCACGGTGCGCCGGTCGGCACGGTGCGCCGGTCGAGAGCAGGCTCCCCGCACGACGATTGCCGGCGCGTCGCACGCCAGTGGCACGAAGTGGAGGACGCCACTTCCAGCCACTGCCAACCAACGGAGGCAGTCAGGTTGCCGGAGCGTCGGTCGACTTTTGCCGGAGCGTCGGTCGACATTTGCCGGAGCGTCGGTCGACATTTGCCGGAGCGTCGGTCGACTTTTGCCGGAGCGTCTGTCGACCGGACGGCTCGGACGGCCTGGTCGGCCAAGACGGCCGAGCTGGCCAAGACGGCGGGATGGCCGAGTTTGCTGAGATGGCCGGCGCAGCCGAGGTGGCCGAGGTCGTCGCGGTGACCCGGCAGTGGCGACCGTGGCCCGAGGGTCGCAGCCCACACGGCGGCAAGCCGGCGATGGTGCGCGGCCGCGTCAGCCCCGAAGTCGGCGGAGCTCCGCGGAGACGACCTTGCCGTCCGCCTTGCCCTTGGTCCTCCTCATGACCTGCCCGACCAGGAACTGGGCGACCTTGTCGTCGCCGGCGGCGAACTTCTCCCACTCGGCGGGATGGGCCGCGACCACCTCGGCGACGGCCTCGCCCACGGCGTCGGCCGACATGGCCTCGAAGCCCTTCTCCTTCGCGATCTGCTCCGGGTCGCCCCCTCCTGCGGCCAGCAGGTCGAGCAGCACGTTCTTCGACTGCGTCGCGGACAGGCGCCCGCCCTCCTCCATGACGAGCAGGGCCGCAAAGGAGGCCGGGTCGAGGCGTGCGCCCCGCTCCGCGTCCGTCGCCACCTCGTTGGCCGCCCGCGCCAGGGCAAGCGGCGCCGCCGCCCCCCGCTCGACTGCCGCCGTCACCAGGCCGTCGAGCTGCAGGTCGACCACCGCTCGGACCTGGTCGAGCTGCGCGTCGCCGACCTCGCCGCCGAGCAGCGACACCAGAGCCTTGCGCCGCTCGCTCGGCAGGGGGGGCAGCGACTCCCTGACACGGTCGATCCATTCCTGGTCGGGCACGACCGGCACGAGGTCGGGCTCGGGGAAGTACCGGTAGTCGTACGCCTCCTCCTTGGAGCGCATGGTGGAGGTCCTGCCGGTCTCCTCGTCCCAGTGGCGGGTCTCCTGGACGACGGGCTCCCCCGACTCGAGCAGCGCGATCTGCCGCGCCGCCTCGTACTCGAGGGCTCGGCCCAGCGAGCGCAGCGAATTGAGGTTCTTGACCTCGCAGCGGACACCGAGCCCGGTGGAGCCCCTCGGCCGCACCGACACGTTGGCGTCGATGCGCATCGACCCTTCTTCCATCCTCCCGTCGGAGGCGCCCGTCGCCACCAGGATGGCTCGGAGCTCTGTTGCGTAGGCCCGGGCCTGTGCCGGGGAGCGCATGTCAGGCTCGCTCACGATCTCGACCAGCGGGATACCCGATCGGTTGTAGTCGACGAGGGAGTGCTCGGCCGCGTGGATCCGGCCGCCTTCGCCGACGTGGGTGGTCTTGCCCGTGTCCTCCTCGAGGTGGGCGCGGGTCACCCCGATCCGGGTACCGTCGGGCAGCTCGAGCCACCCCCGTACGTTGATCGGCTCGTCGTACTGGCTGATCTGGTAGTCCTTGGCCTGGTCCGGGTAGAAGTAGTTCTTCCGGTGGAAGATCGAGGGCCGGATGTCGCAATGCAGCGCGGCACCGATCCGCATCGCCAGCTCGACCGCCTGCCGGTTGAGCACGGGGAGGGACCCCGGCAGGCCGAGGCAGACCGGGCAGACGTTGGTGTTCGGCTCGGCGCCGAACGTGTTGGGGCACCCGCAGAACAGCTTGGTGGCCGTCTTGAGCTCGCAGTGGATCTCGAGACCGACCACCATCTCCCAGTGGCCCGTCTCCCAGTCGCCCGTCACCGGGTCGCTCGTCACCCGCGGGCGCGCCGCCCGGTCGCTGCCCGTTGGCCGGCTCACCGCGCACCTGACGCCGGTGCCGCGGCCTCGAGCGCCGCCGCGACCCGGAACAGCACCGCCTCGCCCAGGGCCGGGGCCAGCACTTGCACCCCGACCGGCAGGCCGTCGGTCCCAGTGCCGAAGGGAACGCTGATGGCCGGGTGGCCGGCCAAGTTGGAGGGGATCGTGCACACGTCGCTCATGTACATGGCCAGCGGATCGTCCACTTTCTCGCCCAGGGCGAACGCGGTGGTCGGGGTGGTCGACCCGACCAGGACGTCGAAGCGCTCGTAGGCCCGGGCGAAGCCCCGCACCACCAGGGTACGCGCTCGCTGGGCCTGACCGTAGTAGGCGTCGTAGTAGCCGGCCGACAGGGCGTAGGTCCCGAGCATGATCCGGCGCTTGACCTCGTCGCCGAACCCGGCAGTCCTGGTGGCGGTGTTCATGGCGGCCACGTCGGGCGCGTCCACCCGCAGGCCGTAACGGACCCCGTCGTAACGGGCGAGGTTCGACGACGCCTCCGCGGGAGCGATGAGGTAGTACGCGGACAGACCGAGGCGGAGCTCGGGCACGGACACCTCCTCGACGACCGCCCCGCCTGCTCCGAGGATCGCCGCGGCCTGATGGACGCGGGCAGCCACGTCGGGCGCGACGTCGTCGACGAGCTCGCGGCAGAGCCCGACCCGGAGGCCGGCGACGCCTGCGCGCAGACCTGCCACGACGTCGTCGACAGGCTGAGGCAAGGAGGTGCTGTCGGCCGGGTCGTGGCCCGCGATCACCCCGAAGAGCAAGGCCGCGTCCTCGACCGTGCTCGAGAACGGACCGATCTGGTCGAGCGAGCTCGCGAAGGCGACCAGGCCATAGCGCGACACCAGCCCGTAGGTGGGCTTCATGCCGACCACCCCGCACAGCGCCGCCGGCTGCCGGATGGACCCACCCGTGTCCGACCCGAGGGCCAGGGGCACGAACCCGGCCGCCACGGCAGCCGCCGACCCGCCGCTCGACCCTCCGGGGACCTTCGTGGCGTCGCGCGGGTTGCGGGTGGGCCCGAAACAGGAGCTCTCGGTCGAGCTCCCCATGGCGAACTCGTCCATGTTGGTCTTGCCGACGAGGACCGCACCCGCCTCGCGCAGGCGGGTCACCACGGTGGCGTCGTAGGGCGGTCGCCAGCCCTCGAGGATGCGCGACCCGCAGGTGGTCGGGATGCCCCGGGTGCACAGATTGTCCTTCAGCGCGACCGGCACGCCGGCGAGCGGCCCGGGATCCGCGCCGGTCGACACCGCCCTGTCGACCGCCTCGGCCTGCTCCCGAGCCACGTCGGCCTGGACGCTGACGAAGGACCGGACCTGCCCGTCGCCGGCCGCGATGGCAGCCAGCGCCTCGTCGACCACGGCGCGGGCTGGCAGCTGCCCCGACCGGACGCCCTCGGCGATCTGGCGGGCCGTGCGCGACGGGCCGGCGCTCACGGCGCCTCACCCACGATCCTGGGCACCCGAAAACAGTGGTCCTCCACCTCGGGCGCGCCGGCAAGTGCCTCGTCGCGGTCCAGGGGAGGCCGCGGGACGTCCGCGCGCAGGACGTTGCAGACGGGCAGCGGATGAGCGGTGGGCTCCACGTCGCGCAGGTCGAGCGCGGCCACATCGGCGGCATGGTCGAGGACGGAGGCGAGCTGCACGGTGAACCGCTCCAGTTCTTCCTCGCTGAGGGCGAGCCGTGCGAGGTCAGCGACGTGGGCCACGTCCTCGCGCCGCAGCGGTGGCCGCTGGGCACCGCCGGCGCTCGCCCCGGCTGGTCTCGGCGCGCCGGCCCCGGCGGCCTCGGGCCCGGTCATGGAGAGACCCGGGCGAGCAGGCCGGTCACGAAGGCCACCGTCCGCTCCTCTACCAGCTCGCGGTCGAAGTCCAAGGTGGCGACGTGGTAGCTCCGCTCGAGCCAGACTCGTTCCAGCTCGCCGCCCACCGAGCTCGCGACGCGATCGCCATTGGACGGCGCGACCACGTGGTCCTGGCGGCTCGAGAAGAGGAGCACGGGGCAGTGGATCTTCGCCAGGTCGGCGCCCACCTGGCCGACCGCCTCGAGGAGCGAGAGGCCGGCCTCGATCGGCGTGGCGTCGTAGGACTCGTCGCGGACTCCCGGCTTGGCGATGTCCGAGCCGATCCCCGAAGCGACGGCGGTGCCGCCCGCCAGCAGCTCGAGGCCCGCGGCACGCAGACCCTCGTCCGGCTCCACGAGCGGGTTGACCAGGACGAGCCCGGCCACCGGGTGGTGCTCGGCCAGCCAGCAGGCCAGCGATCCGCCCATGGACAGCCCGACGACGGCCACCTCCTCGCAGCGCTCGGCAAGCGAGAGGTACGCCGCCTCGGCGGCGGCGGCCCAGTGCGACCACCGGGTGCGGGCCAGGTCCTCCACGGTCGTGCCATGGCCCGGGAGCACGGGCAGCTCCACCGCCAACCCGGCGTGCGCCAGCGCCTCGGCCACCCCGCGCACCGACGCCGGGCTGCCGGTGAAACCGTGCAGCACGAGGGCTCCCCCTCTCGCGCCGCCAGGAGAGGGCCCGCCAGGAGAGGGCCCGGGAGCCGAGAAGGGCTCGGCTGCTGGCTGCGCCCGAGCGGTCATCGCGGGCGATGCTACTGGCCGCCGGTAGCGTACCGGTCGTACCGATCCCGGCGGTGGCAAGCGACGGTGACGACGGAGGAGCGGTGACCACAGGCGAGCGGAGCGTGACCTATCCCTTCCTGAGCGATGCGTGGGTCGAGGAGGCCCGCCGGATCCGCACCGAGTACCTGGGCCGGGTGAGCGCCGTCGCCGAGCTCGTGAGGATGAACCTCGTGGTCACCGAGGTCCCCTTCGGCCCTGGCCAGCTCCATGCCCACCTGGACACGAGCTCGGGAGCCATCGACATCGAGATCGGCCACGTCGACCCGGCCGACCTGCTCGTGCACGTCGACTACGTCACGGCCAGGGAGATCCTCGTCGGGGGGAACGCCCAGGCCGGCCTGCAGGCCTTCATGGCCGGCAAGGTCCGGGTAGAGGGGGACATCGGCAAGCTGATGGCGCTCAATGTGGGCCCAGCAGACGAGTCGGCCCAGGAGCTGGCGGCCCGCATCCGGGCGATCACGGCGTGACCCGGGCGGCGGCCAGCCCGAGGAGCCGCCGCCAGGAAGGGCCCGCCACCAGCTCCGACCCAGTGGTGCCGGGCGACCTACCAGCTGAAGCGACCGAAGGGCCGCCGCGGATCCCGTGCGTGGGCGTGGAAGTGGTCGGGGATCTGGCGCATCAGCCGGTCGAGCCACCAGCCGCCCGCGCCGAGCTGCCGGTCGGCCACGCGGGCCAGCTGGCCGAGCATGTGCTCGAGTTCGCCCACCGGAGGCTCCGGCCCGTGACGCTTCCAGACGACCATGGGCACGCCGCAGATCTCGCAGTCGGCGATCCAGCACACGGCATCCTCGTGGTGCCAGGGCGTCAGGCGCGCCGCCTCGCAGAGCACGCAGCCGACCTGGCGGCCATCGTCCCCCGATGGGGACCGGGCCGCGCCGGGAGCACCGCCGACAGGGGGGGTCACCGGTGCGTCCGGCAGGGCGAGCGGGTCACCGGGCAGGTCACTTGGTGTAGAGGTTCACCGAGGAACCCTGCTGCACCGAGGTGCCCGCAGAAGGATCCGTCGAGAAGACCTTGCCGCCGGACGGGCCGTAGACGTTGCCGACGCTCAGGCCCTGGGCCTGCAGAGTGGCGGTGGCCTGCGGCACCGACTGCTTGGTGACGTCTGGCACCTGGACCATCGGCGGTCCCGAAGACACGATGACCGTGACGGTGGACCCGGGCTGGGCCTGGCCCGTCGGCTGGGTGCCGATGACCTGGCCCGCCGGCACCGTCGCCGAGGCCTGGGTCGTCTGCGTGGCCCGGAGGCCGAGCGCCTGGAGGGCGGCCGCGTACTCGCCATAGGTCTCGCCGCTCGTGATCGACGGCAGCGGCACCGGCGGTGGGCCCTTGGAGATGGCCATGAGCACGGTGCCGCCGTAGAGGGCGCGCGTGGCGTTCAGCCTGTTGTCGAACGACCAATTGATGACCTCCCCGGGCGGGATGCTGGCGCTGTAGCCCTGGGCGGCGTCCGGGCAGGCGCCCTTCAAGTGCACCTCCTCGAGCAACCGCTGCGCGGCATCGCAGGTGAGCCCCGTGAGGCTCGGCACCGCAACCGGCGGGAGGCCCCTCGAGAGCACCACGGACACCACCGATCCCTCCTTCACCACCGTCCTGGCCCGGGGACGCTGGCCGATCACCGAGCCGGCAGGCACGGTCGTCGAGTAGGCGCGGCCGCCCACGGCGACCGTCAGGTGCTCGCGAGCCACTGCCAACCGGGCCCGCTCGAGGCTCAGGCCGGCCAGGGACGGCACCGGGTGGCTCGGCGTGAAGGCGCCGGTGGCGGCCAGGGTGCCCAGCGCGGCAGCGAGGACGGCGGCGAGCACGCCGAGCACCCAGGGCCATCGGCGGTGGCGGTGCCGGCGGACGAGCTTGGGGAGGCGCCGCTGGGTGGCGGTCGGGCCCTCGAGCGCCTCGAGGTCGAAGAGCTCGCCGGGGCCGGCCCGGGCCACCGAGGACGCGGTGGTCCCCGGGCCCTCGCCGGCGGCCGCCGCGACGACCGTCTTCGTGTGGCGGGTCGGGGCGAGACCGTCTGCGACCGGTGCCGCCGCCACCTCGTGGGGCGCGAGGGGCAGCGGCTCGGGAGCCGGCAGGGCGTGGGCCACCGCCTGCAGGCGGGCCACGAGCTGCGAGGCGTCGAGCCGAGCCTCGACGTCGGGGGCGGCGGCGCGGGCGAGGATGCCGTCGAGCGGGCCGAGCAGCTCGTGGGGCGGCAGCGGTCGGCCGATCCGTGCCCGGAGCGTCCCGACGGTGGTGTCGGCCACGAAGGGCACCGTGCCGGTCAGGGACTCGTAGAGCACGAGCGCCAGGGAGTAGACGTCGGAGCGCCCGTCGACCGGCCGGCCCTCGGCCTGCTCGGGCGAGGCGTAGCGGGCCGTCCCCACGAGCGCCCCCACCGGCTCGGTCCAGGCCGCCTCGGCCAGCGCCCTCGCGACGCCGAAGTCCGCGATCCGGACCCGCCCCTCCTCGTCGAAGAGCAGGTTCGCCGGCTTCACGTCGCGGTGCACCAGGCCGCGTGCATGGGCGTAGGCGAGGCCCTGGGCAACCTCCACGCCGAGGCGCGCAGCCTGGGCCTGGGACAGCCGCGTGCCGGTGTCGAGGATGTCGCGCAGGCTGCCGCCGCCGAGGTACTCGAGGACGAGGTACGGACCGTCGGCGTCCTCGCCCCAGTCGAAGACGCGCAGGACGTGGGGGTGGTTGAGCGACGCGACGGCTCGGGCCTCCACGGCGAAACGCTCGAGGAAGGCCTGGTCGCGGGCGAAGCCGGGTTGGAGCACCTTGACGGCGACGTGGCGCTGCAGCGTCACGTCCTCGGCGAGGTAGACGTGCGCGGACGCGCCGGTGCCGACAGCGGAGACCAACCGGTACCGCTTCCCGAGTACCCGGCCGATGGCGTCGGAGATGAGGGGCATCGAAGCGATCAAAGGCTACCCGGCCCGCAGGGAGCAGCCGTGGACGCAGCCCGCCACCGCTCAGGTGCCCGTGGCCGGGACCTCCCCGGTGGCGAGCAGCTCGTCGAAGCGGTCCCCGGGCACGATCGGCACCCCGAGCTGCTCGGCCCTGGCGAGCTTGGCGCTCCCCGGTGATGCACCGACCACGAGGGCGAAGGTGCGAGCCGACACGGTGCCGGGCGCCGTGCCGCCCCTGGCGAGGATCGCCTCCTCGGCCTCCTCGCGCGTGTAGCCGGCGAGGGTGCCGGTCACGACCACCGACTTGCCCGCCAGGGTGGCGGGCGGCGCGCCCGGACCGGCGTCGCCTCCGGTGCCCGGCGCAGCGAGGCCGGCCGCGCCGCCCCCGTCGGGGACGCCGTCGCCAGGGGC
>DATGLW010000107.1:0-46628 GCA_035293965.1 Acidimicrobiales bacterium | reverse complement strand
GAGGAGGTCGACGGTGAAGGCGTCGCCGGCTCCCCAGATCTGACGAAGGGTGCGGGCCGCCGAACGCGGGTCCTCTTCGGCGATGAAGCGGCGACCGAGACCGGTCACGCCCCGGCGGGCCGCCCAGGCGACGGTGCTCGTCCCCATCGGGAGCTGCCCGGCGAGGCGCACGGCGCGCGCCAGGTGCCCGTGACCGCCGGCGGCGCGAAGGTGCTCCTCGAGGTGGCGCACCACGTCGCCGTTGCCACCGGCGGCCGGCAGCACGTCGACGAACCGGAAGAGCTGGGTCTTGAGGGCCGGGTCCGCCATCGCCCAGTCGAGGACTCGTTCGCTCCACCAGCCGCCGCGGTCGCCCCCGGTGCCGCGATGCCGGCGCCGGCGTGCGAGGAGCCGACTGAGCACGACGACGTCGCGCTCCAGCTCGGCTCGTTCGGCGTTCCCCATCGGGCGATGTTCCCCTCGGGCGATCGTACCTGCCTGCAGCCCCGGCCTGCGGGCCTGCGGCAAGGGCTCCGCGCACCACCCCCCGGGTAGGCTCCCGGCATCGACCGTTTCCAGTGGGAGGCCTGCGGTGGAGCGACGGCGAACGGCCACGTCCAACTTCGGTGTGGGCCGGCGCGAGAGCCACGACTCATCGGCGTTCTACGAGCGGTTCCGCGCGCCCGAGCTCAGCGACGACGACACCGTCCTTGCTCCCGAGCCGGTGGACGAGCCGTTCGTCTGCGGTGATGCCCGGCACATGGCCGAGGTCCCGGACGGGTCCGTTGCGCTGGTGGTGACGTCTCCGCCCTACTTTGCCGGCAAGGCATACGAAGAAGAGCTCGACCGTGAAGGGATCCCGACCTCCTACCTCGAGTACCTGCGCCTCCTCGAGGACGTCTTCGCCGAGTGCGTGCGCAAGCTCGAACCCGGCGGCCGCATCGCCGTCAACGTCGCCAACCTCGGGCGCAAGCCCTACCGGAGCCTGTCGGCCGACGTCATCCGGATCCTTCAGGACGACCTGGGCCTCCTCTTGCGGGGCGAGCTCATCTGGCAGAAGGGGGAGGGGGCCAGCGGCTCGTGCGCATGGGGATCGTTCCGCAGCGCGGCCAATCCGGTGCTGCGCGACATCACCGAGCGGGTGGTCGTGGCCAGCAAGGGGCGCTTCGACCGTGCGCGGAGCCTCAGGGAGCGCGAGGCAGCTGGCCTGCCGTTCGAGAGCACGCTCATGACCGAAGACTTCATGGCCCTCACGCTCGACCTGTGGAACATTCCGCCGGAGAGCGCCCGCCGGGTCGGCCACCCCGCCCCCTTTCCCGTCGAGCTGCCCGAGCAGCTCATCCGGCTGTACACCTTCCGCGACGACCTGGTGCTCGACCCCTTCATGGGCAGCGGGTCGGCGCTCGTCGCCGCGGCGCGCCTGCACCGCCGCTACGTCGGCTACGACCTCGATCCGGCGTACGTGGACATCGCCCGCAGGCGGGTGAGCGAGGCGCTGGAGCACGCGGCGCCGGCAGCGCCGCCGGTCCGGCGCAGGCGGCGGATCGCCCGTCCGGGCGGAAGCGCGCAGCAGGGGGGCGAGGATTTCCAGAGCCGCGCCACGAGGGAGGGGAAGGCGGCCCAGAAGCTCGCCGAGCAGGTGCTGGAGGACGCAGGCTTCGTGATCCTCGAGCGCAACCACCGCATCCCGCGGACCGGGGTGGTCGTCAACTTCATGGCCGAGGACGCCGGGGGCGGCACCTGGCTGTTCGACGTGTCCGGCGCGTTCACCAGCCACCGGGGAGGCCTCCTTCGGACCGACACGGTCTGGAAGTCGCTCGGTCGTGCGCACGCCATCCGCGGGAAGCTGCCGCGCGACATGCCGGTGGTGTTCCTCACCACCCACCTGCCGAAGCGGCCGAGCGAGGGCGATACCGCGTTGCGTGCCGCCGGTCCCGAGGCGTTCTTCGACGCCATCGAGATGCTGTCGGACGAGGGGCGGCGCCGGCTCGAGCGGTACGCAGCGGGCGGCGCGACGGAGCGGCCCTTGCCGGGCTTCTGGAGCCGGGAGGATCTGGCTCGATGCCCACGCTGATCCTGCGCGCCGGATCGCGGTCCGCCCGTCGGGCCGCGAGGCACCGCTTCGGTGCCCTGGCGGGAGCCGACGACACGCTCACAACCGGCGCCCTCGTCGAAAAGCTGCGATGATCTGGGCAGTTCGGAGGTACGCGACGGTGGACGGCGACGTGGTGGATGTGGTGGTGGGTGCCGGTTCGGGCATGGGCGAGGCGGTCGCCCACGCCATCATGGGTGACCGGAGGCTGCTCGTGGCGGACCAGCGCGGCGCTGCGGCCGAGCGGGTGGCGGCCGCGCTCGGCGGCAGCGCGGAGGCAGTCGAGTGCGACGTCACCGACCCGGGGGCGTGCGCTCGACTGGCTGCCGGCGTCGGACGGCTCGGCAGGCTGGTCGTGACGGCAGGCCTGTCGCCGACGATGGCGGGCGGGGAGCGCATCGTTGCCGTCAACCTGGTGGGTGCCGCGCAGCTCCTGGCCGCGTTCGACAGCGCGCTCGCGCATGGGAGCGCGGCCGTCGTGTTCGCGTCGATCGCGGGTCACGGGCAGACCGTCCCCACCGAGGTGGCGGCGGCGCTCGACGACCCGCTGTCGCCCGACCTGCCCGGCCGCCTGCGGGCGGCGGGCGTCGAGCCGTCCGATCCGGGTACCGCCTACGGCTTGTCGAAGCTCGGCGTCATCCGGCTCGTCAGGCGCACGGCGCCCGCATGGTGGCGCCGAGGTGCTCGGATCCTCTCGCTGTCGCCGGGGATCATCGACACGCCGATGGGAGAGCAGGAACTGGCGCAGCAGCCCGTCATGCGCTCGATGATCGACCTCGTGGGGCGCATGGGGACCCCCGAGGAGGTCGCTGCCGTGGCGGCGTTCCTCGTTTCGGACGCCGCATCGTTCATGACCGGCTGCGACGTCCTCGTCGACGGCGGCTTCCTCGCCATGGCGAGCGGCACCGCCTGAACCCGTCCCGGCCGGTCGCGGAGCTCGCGCCTCGCTATCAGCTAGCTAGAGGCAGCGCGTTTCTGGTGCATTGCCCGGTGGTCGTGGTCAGACCCTGGCGCACGCGCCCAGGAACTCCCAGGTCGCTGCCACCTCGTCAGACCGCCCAAAGGGAATCGCCGCCACGTCGGTGGCTCCCGCCGCTCTGAGCTCATCGAGCGCCTCTCGCACCGTCTCAGCGTCGCCCGCAATCGCAATATCTCTCGGATCGTTGACGCCCTCGCGTTCCAGCATGGCCCGATATGAAGGGAGGTCACGGTAGTTCGCCAACTGAGCCAATCTGTTCAGGGCTTGCTCACGGTTCTCTGTGACACAGAACGGCAAGCAGACCACGACTCTCGGGTTGGCGCGATCGGCCGCCTCCGCTGCAGCCCGAATGGTCGGCGCGATGTACTCTGCGATGGTCCGAGGGCCGGTCGCCCACGTGATTGTCCCAGCGGTTCGCTCGGCCGCCAACTGGAGCATTCGTGGACCCAGCGCGGCGATGAGGACCGGAGGCGGGGTAGGCAAATCTGCTCCTATTCGGGCGCTGATACGGAATGTTTCGTTGAAAGCTGATTTGGTGCCCGCGAGCAATGCTTGCAGAGTGTCAAGGTAGTCCGCCAGATATTTCACCGACCGCCGGGGTGAAAGACCATAGAACCGCTCCAGTGTTGCCGAGTGGGCCAGACCCAGCCCGAGCGTCAACCGGCCACCAGTAAGCGTCTGAGTTGTGATGGCCTGCTCGGCCAGAGCGATCGGGTGGCGCGTCTGCACTGGGATCACGGCCGTACCGAGTTCGGGGCCATCGTGGCCGCCCCACGACGCCATCAAGGTGAGCGCGTCGAACCCCGCATGCTGGGTCATCCAGACCGTGGACAGGCCCTGAGCTCGCGCACGCTCATAATCGCACGCGAGGGAGGACGCCGAATCGCCGACTCCACCTGGGTTACCTATCACCACGCCGATCCGCATCTACAAATTCACTCCTCGGTCAGCCCTCGACGTTATCCATCTCGAATCCCGACAGCAGCGGCGCGGTTGGACATCCGGTTTGCCATCGCCGAGAGCATCCACCCGGAACCGGCGCGCAGAACGCCGTCCACGGCCAAGCGCTCCCCGCTCTTTCGGCTAGTCAGCGAGCTCGCTGGTCGCGCTGCCGATCTCGACGGATTGCCCGCTGGCCCACTGGCGCAGCACGAGGTAGCGGCCGTGGAGCGCCCCCCGGTCGTGATGGCCGAAGCCGAGCAGCGTGCCGTCGTGCCCCTCGGCTGCCGGGAGCCACTTGACCTGTTCGAGCCCCTCTTTGACCCCGTCGCGGGTCCGCTCCGGGGCTCGAGCGAGACCTTCCGCGACGAGGCGGCCCAGGTCGAACCCGTAGGCCGGCCCGGGCCCCGTGTTCGCCGGCAGCTCGAGGCGCCGGCGCAGCTCGGCGAACGTGGCGTTGTCGTCCGACACCATGTCCACGTAGACCCAGCCGTCGATCCGGACGCCGAACTCGGGGTCGTACCCTCGGAGGCCACACGTGTTCATCGCGCGCGGCCCGTTCCAGCCCTGAGCCGCCAGGGCGCCCGCGACCGCTGGGGCCGAGAGGCCGAGCCCGAGGTAGACGACAGCGTCCACCGCGGAGCCCAGCACCCCGCGGACTTCGGTGTCTGCGTCCTCGGCCAGGGGTGCCACCGACGCCGATCCAGCGAGCTGCATGCCGAGCGCCTCGGCTTCGGAGTGCAGGAAGAGCAGGTGGCGGCGCCCGATCGGAGAGCGGTCGAAGACGACGCCGATCCGTCGCGCGCCGAGCGCGGCCAGGTGGCGGGCGAGGATGATTGACTCGTCCTCGTGGGAGCCGACCTGCAGGTGGAACATGTACTCGCTGCGGGCCCGCTCGCTGCCCGCCCAGTTGATGGTCGGTACCCGGAACCGATCGGCCAGGGGGGTGGCGACGAGTGCATCGTCGCCGATCGCCGGACCCACGATCAGGAGCACGTCTTGGTCGACGAGCTCCGCGTAGGCGCGCTCGACCGCCGCCGCGCTGCCCGAGGGGAGGCCGAGTCCCCACGCCTGCACGAGCTCGACGTCGCGGTCGAGCCGACCGCTGGACCGGAGGTCGTCGACCGCGAGCCGGAGCCATCGCTCTGCGTTCCCGGGCACCGGCTCGTCGGACATGTCGTTCAAGATGCCGACCCGCAGGGGTCTCGCCATCCGTCCGCCCTCCCCATCGTGCCGACGCGACGGCCGGCAGCGTACCGCGCCAACTTGGGAGGGTCCCCCTGCGGCGCTGCTGCCCCATGGTCGCGACGGCCTAGAGTCGGGGCGTCACGGCTTCGGCAGGGGCCACGCAGGGCGGGGCAACGAGGGCACCGGTGCGAGCCGTGGGCGTGCCGACGGGTGTCGGCAGCGGCAGGTTCGAGAGAGCGGACCGGTCGGCGACCGAGAGGGGGAACGGCATGGACGACGTGCTGGGGTACGCGGGGCGCAACGTGATCGTGTCGGGGGCGGCATCGGGGATGGGCCAGGCGACGGCGCAGATCCTCGTGGACCTCGGCGCGCACGTGACAGCGCTCGACATCAAGCCCACGACCGTGGCCGTGGAGGAGGCTTTCGAGGTGGACCTGCGCGATCCACGGTCCATCGAGCAGGCCGTGTCGCAGATCGACGGGCCAGTCCACGGGTTGTTCAGCTGCGCCGGCCTGCCGGGCGCGCCCTTCAGCGAGCTCGACACGATGCTGGTCAACTTCGTGGGTGCCAGGCACCTCGCCGAGCAGCTGGTCCCCAAGATGCCCGAGGGGTCCGCCATCGGGGCCATCTCGTCGTCGGCTGCGATCGGCTGGCAGCAGCAGCTCGACAAGGTCAAGGAGCTGCTCCAGACCGACGGGTTCGACGGCGCCCTGAAGTGGCTCCGCGCCAACGAGGGCACCTGGTCGTGGAGCGGGTACGTCTGGTCCAAGTACGCCATCGACGCCTGGGTCGGCTGGTGGTGCCCCGAGCTCATGGCACGAGGCATCCGGATCAACTGCATCAATCCGGGCCCGACCGACACGCCGATGATGCCGGCCTTCCACGCGCTCGCCACCAAGGAGGTCGTCGACAAGGCGGTGGGGCCCATCGGCCGCTACTCGAGGCCGGAGGAGCAGGCGTGGCCGCTCGTGCTGTTGACGAGCCCCCGCATGAGCTACGTGACCGGCGAGGTCCTGTGGACGGACGGTGGCTTCTACGGTGCGGTGACGGCCGGGCGCCAGCAGACCGACATGGGGGCCTGACCCCGCCGTCCCCTGTTGGGCGCCGTCCCCTGTCGGGCGCCGGGGGCGGGTGCCGTCCTCGCCTCCTGTCGGGCAAGGCGCGGGCAGGTCCTCTGCGCTGGAGCGTTCGGGTCCGGCCATCATTGACATCGACGTCGATGTCATGTGACACTGGGTGGGCCAGCCTGGACGACAGAAACGACAGCGACGACAGGCCGGCGGTCGCGGCGCGCACGGTGCACGTCCGGACGGCAACCGAGGAAGCCACATGAAGGTCCGAGTCGATCCCGACAAGTGCCAGGGTCACACCCTCTGTGCCATGGCGGCGCCCGAGGCCTTCGAGCTGAGCGACGTCGACGGGCACTCCACCGCCCGCTTCGAGGACGTGCCTCCTCACCTCGAGGAGGCCGTGCGCGACGCCGCAGCCACCTGCCCCGAGCAGGCGATCGTCCTCTGGGACTGAATGGGGGAGCTGACGCTGACGCCACCCGACCCGATCCAAGGAGGGAACGTGATGAGCCGCGAGGGCGACAAGGACGCACCGGTCCATTTCGACCGTCACACGCCGGACTACATCGACCACTTCTCGGAGATCACCCGGCAGTTGCACGCCAGGTGCCCGATCGCGTGGACGGACACCTACGGCGGTCACTGGGTGGCCAGCGGTTACAAGGAAGTCTTCGAGATCGCCCGCAATGCCACGCTCCTCTCGAACGACCACGACCCCAAGGGAGAGCGCAAGGGCTACCAGGGCATCTCAATCCCCGGGTACCCCGGGCGGGAGTCGCGGGGCGGCTTCCTCGAGATGGACCCGCCTGAGCAGCGTGACTACCGCCGCGCGCTCGACCCCTACCTGTCCCCGGCAGCGGTCGCGCGCTGGAGGCCCATGATCGAGGACCTGACCCGGGCTTGCCTCGACGAGCGGATCGAGACCGGGAGCATCGACTTCGTCGACGACCTGGCCAACGTGGTGCCGGCGGTCATGACCCTGGCCCTCATGGGGCTGCCGCTGGTCGATTGGGTCGTCTACTGCGAGCCCGCGCACGCCCAGGTGTACACGCCGCCCGACTCGCCCGACATGGCGAGGGTGATGGCCATGACCCAGGCCATGGTCGATCGCCTCGGGGCATCTATCGCCGACGTGCGCCGGAACCCCCGGCCGGGCATGGTCCAGGCGCTCATCGAGGCGAAGGTCTGCGGCCGCCCCCTGGGCGACGACGACATCAGGGACACCCTCACCCTGCTCATCGGCGGCGGGTTCGACACCACGACCGCGCTCACTGCCCATGCGCTGGAGTGGTTGGGCGAGCACCCAGCCGAGCGCGATCGGCTGCGCGCCGACCTCCCGGGGTTGATCGACACGGCGACCGAGGAGTTCCTCCGCTACTACACGCCCGCCCCCGGCGACGGGCGCACGGTCACCCAGGACTACGAGCTGTCCGGCATGCGCCTCGAGGAGGGTGACCGGCTGTGGCTGTCGTGGGCCATGGCCAATCGCGACCCGTCGGTGTTCACGGACCCCGACACCGTCAAGATCGATCGGAAGCACAATCGCCACACGAGCTTCGGCCTCGGGCTGCATCGCTGCATCGGCTCGAACGTCGCACGTGCCGTGTTCAAGTCGATGCTCACCGCCGTGCTGGCGCGCATGCCCGACTACCGGTGCGACGCCGCAGGGGCCGTCCACTACGACACGGTCGGGGTCATCAACGGGATGAAGCACCTGCCGGCGACCTTCACCCCGGGGAGGCGTCAGGGCGTGGGCCTCGACGAGACCATCGCCCGCTGGCAGGCCGTCGTCGACGAGCAGCGCCTGGCCGAGCCGGTCACGCGCGCCGCCCAGGCCGGGGCGGGGACCGCCTGACCCCACGGGCTTGGCGGCCCCGGGCGGGGTGCGCCTCGGAGGACGCCTGCGCCTCGGTGCTCCCGTGCCACGCGGCACGGTCGATCCCGGGCCGAGGCATTGCTCCGGTGCCGGTCCCCGGGTAGGTTCGCACCTGCACGAACGGCCTGGAGGCTCGATGCCCCGGGACCACCAAGGAGCCACACCCATGCCCACGACGGTCCTCGACCTTCGTCGGTTCAAGGACGACGGTCACCGCTTCGCGATGCTCACCTGCTACGACTACCAGTGCGCCCGGATATTCGACGAGGCCGGCATACCCGTGCTGCTCGTCGGCGACACCCTCGGCATCATGGTGCTGGGGCACGACACGACCATCCCGGTGACGATGGAGGCCATGGTGCACCATTGCCGGGCCGTGTCGAGGGGTGCACGGCACGCGCTGGTCGTCGGGGACCTCCCGTTCGGCTCCTACGAGATCTCCACGACCCAGGGCGTGGCGAACGCCCTCCGGCTGGTGAAGGACGGGGGCGTGGCCGTCGTCAAGCTCGAAGGCCCCGACGTGGCGCTCATCGAGGCGCTGACGGTCCACGGCATACCCGTCATGGGGCACCTCGGCCTCACCCCCCAGTCGTTCCACGCCATGGGCGGCAACAAGGTGCAAGCCCGCACGGAGGAAGCGGCAGCCCGTCTGCTCGACGATGCCCGCCGGGTCGAGGCGGCCGGTGCGTGCGCCGTCGTGCTCGAGGCCATCCCGTCCGAGGTTGCCCGCCGCGTGACCGAGGCGCTCGGCATCCCGACGATCGGCATCGGCGCCGGCCCGCACTGCGACGGGCAGGTGCTCGTGAGCACCGAGATGCTCGGCATGAGCACCGGCCCGAGCCCGCGCTTTGCCAAGCGTTACGCGGACCTGGGCGCGCAGGCCGCAGCGGCTGCCCGGGCATTTGCACGCGACGTCGCGTGCGGCAGCTACCCCGACCCCGAGCACTCCTACGACTGGGCTCTTCGCTGAGGTGCCGGGGGCCGGCGCGGTCCCGACTCGCTGCCTCGGGGTAGGCCTCAGCCGGGCGCCGGGCGGAACTTTGGGATCTTCATCCCCCCCTGTTCCTCGAAGCAGACTTCGAGCGCCATGTCGAGGACGAGGTGCTCGGGGGTGTTGGGGATGCCGACGATGTTCGTCGCCAGTCGTGGCCCCTCTTCCAGCTCGACGAGGGCGATGGCGTAGGGGGCATCGCCCTCCCAGCCGGGGACCGGCCGGTGGTTGATGACATAGGAGTGCAGGGTGGCCCGCCCGCTCACCTGCACCCACGCCACGTCGTCGGAGAAGCAGTGCGGGCAGAACGGTCTGGGATAGAAGTAGTACTTCGTGCAGGCATTGCAGCGCTGGATGCACAGCTGCTCGCGCTGGGCGGCGTCCCAGAACGGCCTGGTCTCGGGCGTCACCACCGGTGCCGGCTTGGGTCGGTCGGTCATCGCGCCCGCTGGAGGGTCTGAGCCGCTTCTTCGGAGCCGAAGACGATCGTGCTGGCCGAGGTGAACATGCTCCCCACCCCGTGGGCCACGCTGACGTGCACGTCGGTCACCTGGGCGGCCGCCTCGCCACGTACCTGGCGGATCGACTCCTGCATGAGGAACATCCCGTAGAGGCCGGTGTGGGTGTAGGAGAGACCTCCACCGTTGGTGTTCATCGGCAGGGAGCCGCCCGGCGCGGTGTTGCCCTCCGCGATGAACGCGCCGGCTTCGCCGCGACCGACGAACCCGAGATCCTCAAGGGTGTAGATGGGCAGGTGCGCGAAGGCGTCGTAGGCCATCAGGTGGTCGACGTCGCGGTGCGTGATGCCGGCCTGCTCGAAGGCGAGCTTCCCGGTCGTCCGGTACGCCCGGGCGCTTGTGACGTCGGCCATCTGTGAGGCGAGGGGCGACTCCGAGGACTCGGCACCGCCGAGCACGTGCACGAGGGGCTTGCGGAGCGGAAGCGTGCGCGCGTGCTCCTCGCTGGTCACGATGATGGCGCCGCCGCCGTTGGTGGACAGGCAGCACTCGAGGAGATGCAGGGGGTAGCAGATCAGGGGCGACGCCAGCACGTCCTCGACGGTGATGAGGTCGCGCATCATCGCCCGGGGCACCTGTGACGACCACCGGCGCTGCGCGACGGCGACCGAGGCGAGCTGCTCGTGGGTGAGGCCGTAGGTCTTCATGTAGCGCAGGAGGCCGAGGGGGAACTTGGTGACAGGAGGGCCGATCCCGTACACCTGCTCGAACTGCTGCTGGAGGTTGGCGAGATCGAGCGCGCCTGGGCTGCTCGCCGGGCCGCCGCGCGACACGGCATGGCTGATGGCGACGACCTTGGCCATGCCCGCGGCGATGGCGGCGGCCGCATGGTGCAGGTGGACCAGGAACGAGCATCCGCCGACGAACGTGCCATCGAGCCAGGTCGGGAGGACGCCGAGGTAGTGGGCCAGGCCGGCAGGTCCCTCGCCGACGCAGGCGATGCCGTCGATGTCGTCGCGGGCGATGCCGGCATCGGCGATCGCATTGCGGACTGCCTCGGCATGGAGTTGCACGGGCGAGACGTCGGTGATGACGCCGAGGCGGTCGGTCTCGGCGGCTCCGATCACGACGATGCGTGGCAACACGGAGGCGATGATAGGAGCTGGAGGCATGCAGTCGGCTCAGCCAGCCTGCCCCGCCAGCCCGCCTGCCCTGGGTCACGCCACGAGGCCGGACGTCACGCGCCGCCGGGCCCGCCCGTCGCCCGGTGGAAGTGGCGCGCCCGGTGCTCCTCGCACACCGAGATCGAGTACTCGGCGTAGAACGACTCCCGCCCGCGCCGCTGGGCGGCTCGATGGCCGGGATCGTCGCGCCAGGCGGCATGATGGTCCCAGCCGTCGAACACGATGATCGAGACGCGTTCGCCGTCGGGGGCCAGGAACGTCTTGAAGTCCACGAATCCGGGCATCGCCCGGGCGCGCGCCTCGACCTGCTCGGCAACCGACGCGTAGCCGTTGGTCTCGGCATCCGCGCGCAGCCGCGACCGGAAGACGGTCACGACTCGGGGGCGTAGGGCGGTCGTCACCGCACCATCCTGCCGGGGAACGGCGGGCGGCGCCGCCGCCCGTGCCGCCCGGTCCTCGGTGGGGGGTGGGGCCCGGCCCGGGCGCTGGAGTTGGGGCCTCTGGCCGGCGCGGGCCACAATGACGCCCGACGAAGGGAGTGGGAGATGGTCGCCAGGGTCGAGGAGTGGGAGGCAGCCGGTCTGCTCTACGAGGTGGACGACGGGGTCGCGTGGTTGCGCCTGAACCGCCCGCAGAAGCGCAACGCCATCGACCGACCCCTCCGCAACGCACTGCTCGCCGCCATCCACGAGGTGAGCGAGGACCCGACGGTCAAGGTGGCGGTGGTGACGGCAAACGGCAGCGCCTTCTCGTCGGGTGCCGACCTCACCCAGGAGGGCGGACCTCTCGAGGTCCCGCCCGAGCGCCGCCGGCCGGCCCCGAACACGGCGCGAGACGACGGCATCCTCTACGGGTGGTACCGGCTGATGGAGGCCATCTGGCACAGTGAGACGCCCTTCATCGCCGCCGTCAACGGCGTGGCCGCCGGCGGCGGGTGCCAGCTGGCCCTGGCCTGCGACCTCATCCTGGCGTCCGAGGAGGCGAGCTTCTGGGAGGTGTTCGTCCGCCGCGGCCTCCCGCTCGAGGGTGGCGGGGCATGGATCCTGCCGCGCGCCGTCAGCCTCGTGCGGGCGAAGGAGCTCGCCCTGTTCGGCGAGCCGCTGCCGGCAAGGCGAGCGGAGGAGTGGGGCCTCATCAACCGGTGCGTACCCGCAGGAGAGCTCGAGGACACGGCCCGCGAGTGGGCGCGCAAGCTCGCCACCCTCGCCGCGCCGGCGAGCGGGCCGAGCTCGCCCGGCGCTCCCCAGGGCGGGCGGGGCCCAGATCTCAGCGTTCGCGTCGGCCACATCAAGAGCCAGCTCAACCAGTCGCTCGAGGCCACGATGTACCAGACCTTCCGCGACGAGGTGACCCTGCTGTCGCTCGGACCCGGCCTGCCGCCCCACTGAGTCGACGGTCGGGCCGCCCGGGCCGACCGGGGCCGCCCGGGGCCCGCCCGGGCCGACCGGGGCCGCCCCAAGCCCCTCGGGCCGCCTGTGCAGGTTTCGAGCAATCCCTGTCGGGTACCCATGCGGTGACGAGGAAGTAGGCATTGCGGACGGGACGGATGCTCGCTGCCGTGAGCCGACGGGCGAGTTGCCGCGGCGAGAGTGGGACGGCGTCCCCTCGTCGCTCGCCTCGAGATCCCGCCCGCGGCGGCGCCCGTCGCTGGACCGCCGAGAGGATGAGAGAAGGAGCAGTGGTGTCCATCTTCCGTCGAAAGGAGGTTCCCGCTCCCGTTGTCGAGGCCCCGGTGCGAACCGTACGGGTCCTCCACACCCGCGAGGAGCTGCAGCAGGCCGTGGAGCAGGCGAGGGAGTTCGAGTGGAGGGGGATCGCCGAGCACGAGAGGCGCCTCGGGAGCTACGAGCGCGTGCTGCACCAGGCGGCAGACGACGTCGGCTCCGGCCCCTTGGCCGACGTGGTCAGCTTGGAGCCGTCGGCGGACGCCTCCTGACGGGCGGCCTCCGCGCCGGGCAGGGCGGGGGCCTCGCCGAGTACGGTCCGGGTCGGGCCGGGCTGGGTGCGCCACGGCTCGGAGGTGGTCGTCATGGACGTGCCGAACCCGGAACGTGAGGCGTACGACGGCGTGCGGGCGAGCGAGATCCGCCTCGAGGCGGTGGGTCAGGGCGCGAGGATCCTCGTGTACGAGCCGGTGGGGACGGGGCCCCGGCCGGCGGTCGTCATCGGTGCCGAGGGGGGCGGCATCAACGGCTTCATCCGGAACGTGGCGGCGACGCTAGCCCATATCGGGTTCGTCGCCCTCGTGCCCGACTACTACCGGGGCCTCCGCCTCACCGATCCCGACGACTACAGCGACATCCCAGGGATGCTCCGGATGATCGAGGCGCTGGACTTCCGCCGGGCGGCTCACGACTTCCTCGACGCGATCACCTTCGCCCGTCACTTGCCCTCGACGGACGGGAAGGTCGCCGTCTGGGGCTACTGCACGGGAGGCACCGTCGCCTTGTTCGGCGCGTGCCTCGACCGGCACCTCGACGCGGCTGTCCTCTTCTACCCGAGCCAGCCTCGGTTCGAGGCCATCTCGGCCACCCGGCCTGCCCACGCGCTGGACCTGGTGTGGAACATCGCCTGCCCGGTCCTGATTGGCTACGGCGACCAGGACCAGGTCATGACGCCGGCCCAGCTCGCCGACCTCGGCCGGCGTCTTTCAGGCTGGGGCATCGACCACGAGATCGTGCTGTACCCCGGCGCCGGGCATGCCTTCAGCTCGCCGGGGTTCGCCATGCACGACCCCGAGGCCGCTGCCGCGGCCTGGCGCGACGGGGTCCGCTTCCTCGCCGAGAAGACGGGATCGGGCAAGTGGGTCGCCGAGTCGGCCCAGGCGGCGGGTGCTCCCGCCGGAGGGGCGGGTGCTCCCGCCGGAGGGGCGGGCGGGGGGCGGGCCGGCTGAGCCCTGGTGTCCTCTTCCGTGCCCCGTGGCCGTGCCGGCCGAGCCCCGGCAGCGGCCGGTCGCCTCTCTGCAATGCCAGTTCAGCTCCTGTCGGGCTCGGCCGGATGGCCCAGCAGAGGGTGTGCGATGCTGGCGGCCACCTATGAACATCGTGGTGAGCAACGTGAAAGGCGGGGTCGGCAAGACGACCACGACGGTCTACCTGGCCGCGGCGGCAGTCGGGGAGGGGTACGCCCCGGTCATCCTCGTGGACGCCGACCGGCAGGCCTCCACGGCCGAGTGGCTGGAGGCCCGCCCCTTGGAGGGCGTCGAACTCTTCGAGGCTCCTTCGGAGCGGACCGTGGCTCGGGCCATGTCACGAGATGGCCTGGTGATCGTCGACACCCCTCCCGGCGACGAGCGGATCGTCCGGGCGGCGCTCGAGCGGGCGGACGCCGTGGTCGTGCCCACCCGGGCCGGCGGAGTCGAGTACACCCGAGTCGCCGCCACGCTGGAGATGATCGCCGACGGCGTGGCATTCGGCGTGGTGATCTGCGCCGCCCGGCTCGGGACGAACGACCTGGCGCAGACCATCGAGTGGTGGACGAGCGAGAAGGTCCCCATCTGGGGGATCATCCCCGAGCGCGTCGGCATCGCCGCCGGCCCCGAGGCCCGTCTGCACCGCGAGGGCCTCGAGGCTTACGAAGGGGTGCTCAAGCGCGCGCTGCGTCGCAGGAACAGGTAACGGGCGTTCTGCAGGCGCGGGTCCTCTGGCCGCAATGCAACGTGCGGTGAGCTGGCGTGAAGGCACCGACCGGGTCGCCACGCGAGGAGCGGTGTCACCACCGGTAGAAGCGCCTGGCGCCAGCGCTTTCCCCGCGGCCGATGGCCCATCCGAGCATCCAAAAGACGAACAGCACGGCGGCCACGATCCAGAGCAGGTGGAGCGCGAACCCGAGGCCGAAGAACAACAGCACGATCAGGAAAGCCAGCAACAGGACCATGAGTGACCTTTCTTTGAGCGATACGTGAGCCGCGCGACCGCACGAATGGGTTATGGATGGCGCCCTCTTCTTACCGTCCATCAGCCCTTCCGAAACCTCCTTCCATCGGCGCGGGCCCTACCGGGACGCGAGCACAAGAGGTCGCCATACGACAGGACGCGGTGACCTGCGTTGGTGCGTGGCAGGCGCAGGACCTTGCTTGGTCGGCGCGGCGCCTGCGGGGCGATCCGACCCCCAGACACTTCGCGCAGATGCTGCGCGCAGACGCTGCGCGCGATCCCCCTTGACGACCGTGCGACCCGGTGCTACAGATGCGTGACCGGACGACGCGAGGCCGGTTCTGCCGGCCGAGCAGGAGCCGAGCAGGATCGGGGGGCCAGGCAGGATCGAGGGGGGGAAGGGTCGTGACCTTCGGGCGACACATCGTGCGCTGGCGCGCCGGGCGCGTGGCCGCGGCCGTGGCAAGCCTCGGGATCGGCGTGGCGCTGGTGACGGCGCCGGCTTCGCCGGTCGGGGCGGCGGGCAAGGGGTCGAAGAGCCCCATCGTCATCGGGCTGGTGGGATCGCTGACCGGCGTCGCCTCGTCGACGTTCACCGACGGCCCGGGTGGCGCTCTGGCCCGTATCGACCTGCAGAACGCTCGGGGCGGCATCGACGGGCATCCGCTCAAGCTCGAGGTGGCCGACGACCAGTCCAACCCCACCCAGGTCGTGACCGCGTCCCAGGACCTGGTCGAGAACAAGGGCGCCATCGGCCTGATCATGGACGGGCCCTTCGGCTATGCCGCGGCCGCCTACACCCACTCGCGACAGATCCCGGTGACGACCGATTGCGCCTGCGGCCCCCAGTTCGCCCAGCTTCCCTACACGAACCTCTTCTCGTACTCGGGTGGCGGGTCGCCGACGATCTTCAACGGCCTCATGTACACCAATACCGCCGATGCCATCTTTCTCAAGGAGATCGGCGTCACCAAGCTGGCCGGCCTTGGCTACGGCATCTCGGCGGCCTCGATCGACTCGGTGAAGCTCCTGTTCGGCGCCGCCCAGCGGGTGGGTGGCATCTCGCAGTGCTACACGAACTATTCGATCCCCTTCGGCGGCGTGGACTTCACCGCCAGCACCCTTCAGATCAAGTCGGCGGGATGCAACGGGGTCGTCGGCTCCTTCGTGGACGCCTCCGACGTGGCGCTGGCCCAGGCGGTGAAGAACGCGGGCATCGCGGCAAAGCAGCTGTACTTCACCGGCTACGACGAGGACGTGTTGACGAACCCCACGGCCGCCCGGGCCTTCGACGGCGTGTACGTCACCTCCGGCATCAACTTCACCACGCCGAACGGGCCCACCCGTGCCATGCTGGCCACGCTGAGGAAGTACGACAAGAGCTACACGGGCGGCATCCCCGACCTGGGCCTCTACGGCTCCTATCTGGCTGCGGACAACCTCATCAAGGGTTTGCAGATGGCGGGGAGGAACCTCACGAGCGCGGCGGTGATCGCCAAGCTGCGGACGTTGAAGAGCTACAACGCCGGAGGGATCCTGCCGTCTGCGGTCACCTTCCAGCACTTCGGCACTCCCGCCATGCTGCCCAAGCATCCCTGCACCTATGTGATGCAGCTACAGGGCTCGAACTTCGTGGTCTACAAGAACAAGCCCATCTGCGGCACGGAGATCGGCGTGCCGGGGATCGCCTGACCACCGAGGGCGCCGGGGCACGCAGGTTCGCGCGGGGCCGGCGACGCCAAGGCCGAGTAGGCCCGGGGCCGGGCGTTGAACCGTCCCGGCCTGGGAGAGGTCCGTGACCGTCGTCATTTCCGGCCGTATGCTCCCCGACCGGGTCAGGTTCGCCGACGCGCGCGTGATGGGCTCGTCCACCTTCCCGGGCCAGTGGACGATCGCCGGCATGGAGTGGTCGGCGGGCGTGCAAGCCCGGTCAGCACCGACGCGTGCGTGCCGTTTGGGCGTTGGGTCAGATGGGGCTGGCCACGTTGAGGCCGAGCTGTCGAGCTGCAGCAGACATCCTCTGGTCGTAGGTGACGAGCTGACCGAGGTCGGAGCCGAGCAGCGCCGCGCTGGTGAGGTGGATGGCGTCGAGGGATCGCAGGTCGGGAGGGAGCAGCACACCGGCCGCCTCGAGGACCCGTTCGTTGACCCGGATCATGTCGATGCGTGCGAGCGCGGCCCGGCCCCGGGCGATGCCGACATCGCCCTCCTGAAGAAGGGCGCGGAGAACCTCGGTGCGGGCAAGGGCGCTGGAGACCAGCGGTCTCCGGCGGCGCAGGTGCCGGCGGAGTGCCCTCGACTCCGGCTCCTCGACTACCAGCTTGACGATGGCCGAGGAGTCCAGGTACGTCGCGGCCATCAGCGTTCGTGATCTCGAAGGCGGGCCAGGACCTTCGAGGGCGGCTGGGAGGCTCGTGAGGGCAGTGGGTCCGGGAGATCGTCGAGACTGGCGGTGGCGGCCTCGACTTCGCCGGCGAGGCGCATCCGTTCGAGCGGGCTCCCCTCCGGCAGGGGCGAGAGCAGGGCCACGGGTCGGCCCCGGTCGGTGATCTCGATGGTCTCGCCCTGCTCCACCTGGCGAATGAGCTCGCTCGCCCGTTGGCGCAGCTCCCGGATCCCGACCCTCGCCATATGCTACTTATAGCACATGGGAGGGCGTCGACCTCACGACGGCACGAACCCGCCTCGGGCACTCGGACCCCCGCCTCACCCTGGCTGTCCATGCCCAGGCGACCACCGAGGCCGACCGGTCAGCAGCCGGGCGTCTCGTCTTGGAGCCCGGTTCCTGCCCTCACCCGCAGCGGTGGGCGATGCCGCCCCACGGGTCACCCGGCGCGCCCGAAGGCGCCCAGACCAGACCAGAACGTGCCCAGCTTGAAAGGAGCGAATCCAGCGGAGGGGGAGAATCGTCCTCTGAACAGGGAGCTCTCTGGTCGGGCTGCCCGGATTTGAACCGGGGACCTCTGCGTCCCGAACGCAGCGCGCTAACCAAACTGCGCCACAGCCCGTCGGCACGGCCCGGAGGGCGGCACCACAGGGAGCCTACCTGCCGCCGGCCGGGCTGATCGAGAGGGCTCTGCTCAGGCCCGGTGCCGAGTGCCGTGGGCGGCGTCGCCAGCTTCTGGCGCCACCCCGTCCCTTCGCTGGCGTGGCGGAGCGGCCGATCCGGCGGGCATGTCGACGTCGGTCGCACCTTCCGCGCCGGCGGTGCCCACGGCTGGCGGGGGCTCGACGTGACGCGCCACCACCTTGGCCACGCGCCGCTTGTCCATCTCGACCACCCGGAGCTCCCAGTCCCCGAAGGTGAGGGCCTCGCCCTCGGTGGGGATGTGGCCGAAGCCGTCGAACATGAGCCCCCCCATCGTGACGTACTCACCGTCGGGTAGGTCGATCCCGAGGCGATCCCGCACCTCGTCGACGTTGGCCCGGCCGTCGATCAGCCACCTCGAGCCGTCCACCCGGACGACCGGGGGCTCCTCGACCTCGTCGAACTCGTCGCGCAGGTCCCCGACCAGTGGCTCGAGGAGGTCCTTGACGGTCAGGACGCCCGCGACGCCGCCGTACTCGTCCACCACCACCGCAAAGGCGCGGCGCTGGCGTCGCATGTCGGACAGGGCATCGAGGACCCCGAGCGACTCGGGCACGACGTAGGCAGGTCGCAGGCGGCGCGAGATGTCCAGCGGGCTGATACCGGCGAGGGCCTCAGGACCGGGGCGCCGCCTCGTGCGGAACAGGTCGTTCACGAAGAGCACACCCACCAGGTCGTCCAGATCGCCGTGCACGACCGGGAAGCAGCTGTGACCCGACTCGCGCACTGCCCGCGCGACGTCGTCGGCGTGCACCGGGATGCGCAGCGCGACGACGTCGACGCGCGGGGTCATCACCTCGCGGACGTCCATGTCACGGAGCGCGGTGAGGGCCTGCTGGATCAGCTGCTCCTGGGACTCGCCTCCCTCGCTGCGTGCAGGCGGCGGCGCACCACGCTCAGTGCGCCGGGCGAACCACGGAAAGCGGCGCCGCGGCCGCCCCGGTGGTGGGGGCTGGGTCTTCTGGGCGCCGCCGCGGGCCATGCGGTCAACCAGCGGGCGGGCTCGGCGCGGCGGGAAGGGGCGCGCCGCCCCCGACCAGGACCGGGATCGGCTGGTACGACTCGTCGGCGAAGCCCTCGCCGGCGAGGAGCGCCGCCGTGGCACGCCGGAGCCGGAGGGGGTCGAGGGGCTTTACCACCCACCCCTCGGCACCCGAGCGGCGGGCGAGGAAGACGTCGGGCCGCCGGTCGAGGAGCATCAGCACCGGCACGTGCCCGATGGCCCCGTAGGACTCGCGCAGGCGCAGCTCGAGGCAGACGGCCATGCCGCCCATGTTGCCCATCTGCATGTCGAGCATCACGAGGTCGTAGGCCTCCGCCTCGACGGCTGCCAGGACGTCGGGCCCGGAGGGGACCGAGCGCAGATCGAGGTCGGGCCCCGCGATCGCCGCCTCGACCTCGCCGATGACCGACAGGGCGTCGCTGGCGACCAGGATGGTGCGCACGCTGCGAGGTTAGCCGACCGCCCCGGCCTCTGGAACGGGCGAAACCTCGCCGAGGAGCCGGTCCGTCAAACCTGCCAGGCCGCCCAGATCGTGCACGTCCGAGCCGAGCAACGGCATCCGCCACACCGGGGCGGGCGCCACGAGCTCTTCGAGGCCGGCCACGGCCGCCTCCTCTCGCCCGGCGACCGTGTCGAGCTCCTCGAGGTTGGCCACCAGCGCCGCCAAATCGGAGTCTGCGGGCGGCGCCGGGGCAGGCTCGCCCGGCGTGCCGAAGCGCGGGTGCAGCCGGTTCACGACCAGCGCCGCCGGGGTGATGCCCTTGTCGGCCAGCTTGGTGGCGAAGTATGCCGTCTCCTCCACGGCGTCGGGACGAGGCGACGTCACGAGCACGTACGCGGTGGCGGGGTCGGCGAGGATGACCCGAACCGCTGCGGCGCGGGATCGGAAGCCTTCCTCCATCCCCTGGAAGGCCTGGAAGAAGGCCATGGCATCCTGCACGATCTCGGCACCGGCCACCCTCGAGATGGTGCGCAGGAGCGCCTGGGCGGCGATGCTCACCGCCCGCAGGTACGCACGGGTCGGCACCATCAGAGCTCGGAAGAGCCGGTTCTCGAGGAAGTGGGTCAAGCGCCGGGGGGCATCGAGCAGGTCGAGGGCGTTGCGCGACGGCGGGGTGTCGACCACCACGATGTCGTAGCCGCCTGCCTCGATCAGCTCGTGGAGCTTCTCCATGGCCATGTACTCCTGGGTACCGGACAGCACTCCGGCCACGTTCTGGTACACGCGATTGGAGCGGATCGCCTCGGCCTGCTCGGGTGAGCGCGAGTAGCGCTCCACCAGGTCGTCGAAGGTGCCCGGGGCGTCGAGCATCAGGGCATGCAGCTCCCCGGGCCAGTCTCCCTCGACGAGGACGGGCGTGTTGGGCAGGGACTCGAGGCCGAGCGAACCAGCGAGCCGTCGTGCGGGGTCGACGGTCACCACGCATGCGCGTCGTCCGAGACGGGCGGCCCCGAGGGCCAGGCTGGCGGCGAGGGTCGTCTTGCCGACACCGCCAGGGCCGCAGCACACTACGACCTCGCGCTCGGCCATCAACCTCCGTGCCGCGCCGGCGCCCGCCGTCTGCCCGGTCACGCGGCGTGCACGTCCGGGGCCAAGGCGCGCACGCCGTCAGCCAGCGCGTGGGCGAGGGTGCCCACGTCGGTCGGCCCGAGGGAGAGAGCCGGGAGCTGCGGTGCGTGCAGCTGGGGAAGGGGCAGCTCGCGCCCGAGCCGGTCCACCAGCTCGGCCTGCAGCTCCCACCGGCGCAACCGGAAGATCCGGGCTTCCTCGAGCGAGGCGAGCTGGGCAGCGCCGAGCTGCACCCCGGCCCGTGCCGCGGCCACCGCCGCTTCGACGTGCATCCCTGCCCCAAGGGTGTCGACGCTGTTCACCACCACCGGCCCGAGCTGGACCCCCGCCCGGTCCTCGATCTGGTAGGCGGCCTCGACCGTTTCGCTGATGGGCATCTCCTCGGGGATTGTGACCAGCACGACCCGGCAGCGGCTGGCGTCGCGGAGCAACTCGACGACCTCGGCGGCCTGCGCCCGTACGGGCCCGCCCCGGGCCACGTCGAGCAGGCCCCGGGCCGAGGTGAGGAACGTCATGGCGTGGCCGGTGGCGGGCGCGTCGACGACGATCAGGTCAGCGGCGCCGGCCTGCTCGAGCTGCTTGATCTTGCCGAGCACGAGGACGTCGCGGATGCCGGGGATGGCGGTGGCCACCACGTCGAGGACGCCAGACGAAAGCAGGCGTTTCGTCACCCGACGGAGGCCGTGGTCGTCGAGGTACTCGATCAGGGCCTCGTCGGGGGTGATCCGCCGGGCGAGGACCCGGCCGGGACCACTCGCAGGGGATGGGGCGCGAAGCTCGGTCTCCTCGTACCCGAGGGGGCCCGACCCGCCGAGGGCTGCGGCCAGGACCGGCCGGCCTTCGAGCTCGACCAGGAGCACCGACAGCCCGGCGTCGGCCGCCATCCACGACAGCGCTGCCGCGATCGTGGTCTTGCCGACGCCACCCTTGCCGGCCACCACGAGCACCCGGCTTCTCCGGCAGAAGTCGGCCACGTCCATTCCGGTGGCAGCGTAGCGCCGGGGTTCCTCGGGCCGGCGACGGCGAGCGGCGTACCTGGGGCCTCGGGCGGAACGGTTCGCGGCACCGGCTGGGCAGCGCGGCCGCCCGCCGCGGCCGGGGCAGCCGGGCACCGAGGGCGTGGGAGTGGAACGGCGGCCATCGGCTGCGGGGGAGATCGCGAAGGGGCAGGTGGCGGGCCCTTGTTCCCCTTCCAGGGGCAGGGATACCCTGGCGCCACACGGAGGGGTCCACTGGGGGTGGTCATGCGGCAGTCGGGCGAGACGTGGCAGGTACGGGCAGCTTGCCGGGGCCCGCAGGCGACGGCGTTCTTCCCGCCATCCCACCCTGAGCGCAAGGACGAGCGGTCCGCGCGCGAAGCCCGTGCCAAGGCGATCTGCGCCCAGTGCCGGGTTCGCAGGGAGTGCCTTGACTACGCCATCCGCATCCGTGAGCCCCACGGCATCTGGGGTGGCCTCAACGAGATCGAGCGCAAGATGCTTCTGGAGCGCCGGGCCGGCTGATCGAGTCCAAAGCCGGCTCGCCCGGGTCTCTCGCGAGACCGGCTGATCGGGCCCAGTGCCGCGCCGGAGGGCCGCCGGGCGCGCGCCGATCGGCGCGGGGGCTCCGGTTCACGGCTCGCGTCGCGCCCAGCCGAGCATCGGCGGCACGGTGGCCACGACGAGCACCAGCAGCAGGAAGGTCACGACGTGGACAGCCGTGCACCAGATGCAGATGCTGCCGATGATGAGGAGCTCTGCCGAGACGAGGTACAGCACGAAGAGCATGCCGGCCGAGGCCAGTGCCAGGCGCGCCACGTGGAGCCGCCGGTCGCTCGAGCGCCAGGCGGCCGGCAGGTTCAGCGCCGTCACGACGAGGTAGTAGGCGAGGCCGAGCACCGCCACCGGCACGCCGGCGATGTGCGACTGGGCGCTCGTGGTGACCTTGGCGCAGTTGACGATGCCGTTGTCGCTGCACGCCAGGGCCTGGGTGCCCACGTAGTGGGCGGCGGTGAGGTAGGCCGAGATGCCGAGCCCGCCCAGGGAGAGGAGGAATGCCAGCCCCACCACATGGCCCCCCGGCGCGGCGCCAGGCGCCTCGAGGGCTCGCCGGCGGGCCGAGGCAGCCTGGGTCACCTGGGTCACCTGGGTCACGGGGTGAGCTTGAGCGCCCTGGCGGCCGCCATCACGCCCTTGCTGGTGCAGACCGAGGCCGGTTGCCCGCCGTCGACGGCGCAGATGGCTGCGGTCAGGTAGTTGGCGGTGCTGACGATGGTCTGGGTAATCGGGTTGGTCGGGTCGTCGAGCGCGCTCGCGATCTGCTGCTGGCTGAGGTTCTGCAGGATGCTGGGCGAGTAGCTCGCCGAGGTCACGAACACCTTGTTGCCGATGTCGACGAAGGGGTACGAGATGCTGCCAGGCGTGACGCCGGGGAGGTACTTGGGCTGGTAGTAGGTGGCAAGGAGCTTCTTGTCGGCGTTGCTGAGCGGCATGAGCGGGGCGTAGTTCCCCGAGCTGTCGACCACGTTGCTGAACTGCTCGACCGGCCGGAACGCGAGGTAGGGGCTCGTGTACGTGGAGCGGTAGTAGCTCATCGTGGCCGTGTTCGGGAACACGTCGGTCGGCGACGACCGCGTTTCGCCCAGCCCCCTGAAGGTCCCGAAGCGCGAGAGGGCCATCGTCAAAGCCCAGCGTTCGGCGGCGCAGTACGGGCAGTACTCGGCCCCGAGGTAGAAGACACCGGGCTTGCCGTTCAGGACGAGCGGCGTGGTGCCCTGCGCCACGGTCGGCGCGGTGACGCCGGTCTCGGCACTCACTCCCACCTTGTCGAACACCGACTCGGGCACATGGGTGACGGCGTCGGCGACCGAGGCCGGCAGGGGAGTGTACGCCGTGGGGTTGCCGCTCGGCCCACTCGACGAGCCCGTCACCTTCACCACCACGAGCACGAGCACGACCACAACCACGAGGGCGATGGTGCCCCACGTGAGGAAGAAGGCCGGCGGCCGGCGCCCGCCGGGGGCCCGTCCTCCGCCCGCCGCCCGCTGGGTCGTTGGCCGCGAGGGAGAGCGGGGCCTGCCCCGCCCCCCGCCGCCTGGTCCCCCGGACGCGTTGCGCCCGCCACCGTTCCGTGCCTCGCCGGCGGTTGTCCTGCTGCCCGCTGGCGCAGCCCTGCCGCCGGGGCGCGCCGGGCGGCGCCCTTCGACCGGCCGGCTTTGTTTGCGGGCCATCTCCTTGTCGGTGCCCGAACGTGACCGTGGGCGCTCGTCTTCTTGTGCCATCGCTCGCGCGTCCTCGTTTCCCGGCAGCTCCCGCCGGCTCGATCGGGGCAGCCGACCCCTCGGCGATCCCTGGGCCCCGTGCGGCGCCACCGGGCAGGCGACGCGTCGGGTGCCGTGCTCTGGTCCGGGGCTCGCCGGCGGTCAGCGTAGACGAGCGGTCCGCCCCGGCACGGTCACCACCGCCGGGGAGGGCGAGGGCCGGCGGGTGCTCCTCGGGAGCGGCCACCTCGATCAGGGGCCACCGCCGGGGAGGGCGAGGGCCGGCGGGTGCTCATGGGCGTCGGCCGGCTGGGGCTGCCTCACCGGCTGTGGCGGGCGAGGGTCGCCGGTAACCTGCATGCCGGTGCCGCACGCCAGCCACTCGAGCGGGGGCGCACAGGCGGTGCGCCCGGCCGCCACCATCATGGTCGTGCGCGACGCCGGGGGCGCCGGGGGCGCCGCCGAGGGTTCGGTCGCTGCGCGGGGCAAAAGGGGCACCGCGAGCGATGACGGGGCGTCGATCGAGGTCCTCATGGTCCGACGGAACCCGACCTCGGTGTTCGTGGGCGGGGCCCATGTCTTCCCCGGGGGGGCGCTGGCACCGGAGGACGCCTCCCCGGAGGTGTCGGGGCGCTGCGCCGGGCGGACCGACGCCGCGGCGAGTGCCCTGCTCGGGCTGGAGGCAGGTGGGCTCGCGTTCTGGGTGGCGGCAATCCGCGAGTGCTTCGAGGAGGCAGGGATCCTCTTCGCCTACCCGTCCTCTGGAGACGTCCCTGGGGCGGCCGGTGCCGGCCCGGGGCCGGACCTCGTGTCCTTCGCCCTCCCCGAGGAGCGGCGGCGGGCCGCTGCGTGGCAGCGGTCGCTCAATGCTGGTGGCATCAGCTTCGACGCGTTGTGCGCGCGCGAGGGGCTCGTGCTCGCGACCGAACGGGTCCACTACTTCGGTCACTGGGTGACTCCCGAGGGCGCTCCCCGGCGCTTCGACACCCGGTTCTTCGTGGCAGCGGCACCCCCGAAGCAGAGCCCGGTGAGCGACGCCGTCGAGATCGTCGACGAGGTCTGGATCCGTCCCGACGAGGCCCTGCGGCGCCACGCCGAGGGGTCGATCCAGATCGTGCTGCCCACGCTGCGGATGCTCCAGGCCATCAGCGTGTTCGCTTCGACCGCCGATCTGCTGTCGGTGGCCGAGGCCGCATCGGCGCGCGCGCCTGCCATCCCCCCCTACGAGGTCAGCCCGGGGCGGGGGGTCCGCATTCCGCTCCCGGGTGAGCCGGGCTTCGACGGCACCCCTGCGCGCCAGGGGGCGGCGAGAGCACCCGGCTTGCCCTCGGCTCGGGGGGTGCGGGAACCCGGGGCGCCGATCGAGGTCGCCGTGCCGGCGGCGGTCGCCGACCGTGGCGTCGGCCCCGAGCCCGTGGTTGGCCGGCCCGTGGCCGTGGCCCCGGGCATCGTCCGGGTGACGGCCCCGAACCCGGGGATCATGACCGGGCCGGGCACCAACACCTACCTCGTCGGCGGCCCTGAGCTGGCGGTGGTTGACCCCGGCCCCGACGACGAGGCGCACCGGACGGCGATCGTGGAAGCCGCGCGGGCATCGGGCGGGACCATCCGCTGGGTCCTGGTCACCCACGCCCACCCCGACCACGCCCCGGGCGCGGCCGCCCTCGCGCGCTCGGTGGGCGCGGAGGTGCTCGCCTTCGATCGCGGCGAGGGGCTCGACCCCGACCGGACGGTTCCCGACGGCTTCGTGCTGGAGGGACCCGAGCTGCGGCTGCGGGCCGTCCACACCCCGGGGCACGCCTCGGACCACCTGTGCTGGCTGGCCGAGCCCCAGGGCATGCTGCTGAGCGGCGACCACGTGATGCACGGGTCGACGGTCGTCATCCGCCCCCCCGACGGCGACATGACCCTCTACCTCTCGAGCCTGGACCGCCTGCTGCGAGACGACCTCGCCTTTGCCACCATCGGCCCTGGCCACGGGCGAGTCATCGCCGACCCTGCCGGCGCGGTTCGCGACATTGCCGCCCACCGGCTGGCCCGTGAGCGGGTCGTGGCGACCGCGCTGGCCGAGCTCGGCCACGGCACCGTCGACGAGCTGCTGCCGCTGGTCTATGCCGACGTCGCCGAGGACCGGATCCCGATCGCCCGCCACTCGCTGTGGGCACACCTCCGGAAGCTGGCAGCCGAGGGGCGTGCCGAGCTGGTCTGGGACGGTCGCGCGTCGACGGCGGACCGTTCACGCGACGACATCGGGTCGGCCTGGCTCGCCACGGCCGCCACGGCGCCGTAGCCGGCCGGCGCCTTCTCTCAGTCGCCTGCGGCGACGGCGTGGGCCACGTGCTCGAGCAGCCGGGCGGTGCAGCCCGACGTCTCGATGACCGGCGAGATCTGCTCGGCGATGACTGCGGCCAGGTCGGCAAAGGCGGAGGCCAGCCGGTCATGGCCGAGAGCGACGGGCTCGCCCCGGTCGCCCGACGCCGCCAGGTCGGGATGCAGCGGGATGGAGCCGAGCAACGGGACGCCCAGCTCCGCAGAGAGGCGGGCCCCGCCACCGGAGCCGAACAGCGCGTACGAGGTGCCGTGGTCGCAGACGAAGGCGCTCATGTTCTCCACCACGCCGACGACGCGCAGGTGCCCCCGGCGTGCCATGTCGGCGGCCCTGGCGGCCACGCGTTGGGCGGCCAGGGGTGGGGTGGTGACGATGAGCATCTCGGTGCGCGGGAGCATGCGCGCCAGTCCCATCTGGACGTCGCCGGTTCCCGGCGGCAGGTCGATGAGGAGGTAGTCGAGATCGCCCCAGTGCGCGTCCTGCAGGAACTGCTGGACGGCCCGGTTGAGCACGAGCCCCCGCCACATGATGGCCCGGTCCTCGCCGGCGAGGAACCCCATCGACAGCACCCGCAGCACGCCCGGGCCGACGGGGCGCTCGACCGGCACCATCTTGCCCTTGCGCGCCTCGACGGCGCCCTCGAGGCCGAGCAGCCTCGGCACCGAGAAGCCCCAGATGTCGGCGTCGAGGACCCCGACGGCGAGCCCCCGCCGGGCCAGTGCCACCGCCAGGTTGACCGTCACCGACGACTTGCCCACCCCGCCCTTGCCCGAGGCGACGGCAACCACTCGGGTCGTGGGCGCGACCGCCGTCTCCGGAGCCCGCTCCCGGGCCTTCCAGCGAGCACGGGCCATGAGCTCCGACTTGGTTGCGGCATCCATCTCGGACAGGTGGACCTCGACCGACGTCACCCCAGGCAGGGCGCCAACCCGCAGGCGCACGTCGTGGTCGATCTGGTTCCGCAGCGGGCATCCGGCAACGGTCAGTGCGACGTCGATCCGCACCGAGCCATCGGGCCCGACCTCGACGTCGCCGACCATGCCGAGATCGACCACGTTGTCGCCCAGCTCGGGGTCCATGACGGCGCGGAGCGCTTCCCGCACCGCCGCCGCGTCGGGCGGGGCCGCGACGGCGGCGGTGCGCCCCCCCGGGCGCGGTGCGGATCCCGAAGCCACGATCGCATGCTACCTGGCAGGGGCGTTGCCGACGCGGCCACGCCGCTTCTCCCGGATGGCCCCGGGTGCCTCGCGCCGCCCTGCCGGCTTCCCGAGTCCCACGATCGCGTCCGCGATCGGGCGGTTCCGGCGCGGTGTGCCCTGTCGGGGCGGTCATCGGTAACATGGACGAGCCGCCCGAGCACCAGCTGCCCGGCAAGATGGCACGCCCGGGCGGGCGAGGCGGCTCGTGTGCCGGCTCGGTTGCCGGCACTGCTGGGCCAATCGACAAGGAGGACCACCTGTGACGACGGCCACCACGGTCAGCATCGGCAAGAAGCCCAACCCGGTGACCTTGACCGACCACGCCGCCGCGAAGGTCGCCCAGCTGCTCGCCGAGGAAGAGGGCGACGAGCTGGCGCTGCGCGTGGCGGTGCGGCCCGGGGGGTGCTCGGGCTACAGCTACGAGATGTTCTTCGATTCTGAGATCGCGTCGGACGACATCGTGCGGGAGTTCGGGTCCGTGAAGGTGGTCGTCGACCCGGCGAGCGCCGACCTGCTGACCGGCGCCACCCTGGACTACAGCGACGGCCTGCAGGACGCCGGGTTCCACATCACGAACCCCAACGCCACGCGCACCTGCGGCTGCGGGTCTTCGTTCAGCTGAGCGGCCCCACAGCCCCGGGCGTGCTCGTGACCGGGCCTGGGGAACGGGGCAGAGCGAATGGCATGGTCGCCTTCCGCCTCGACGGCTGCGAGGTGTCGGTGGAGGACGACGACGGCTCCCTGCTCGACGCGCTGCGCGAGCGGCTCGGCCGGCGCAGCGTCAAGGATGGCTGCAGTCCCCAGGGCCAGTGCGGTTGCTGCACCGTGTGGGTGGACGGGGCGCCGAGGGTCGCGTGCGTCACCCCGGTCCGCCGCGTCGCAGGCAGGTCGGTGACGACCGTCGACGGCCTCGACCCTGCGGTGCGCGGGCGCTGGGTGGACGCCTTCGTCCGAGCCGGAGCGAGCCAGTGCGGCTTCTGCACGCCGGGCATCCTCATGAGGCTGGTGGCCCTCGAGCAGCGGGGTCGAGGGCCGGACGAGGGGGCCGTCCGCAGTGCCCTCCTCGCCCACCTGTGCCGGTGCACGGGCTGGCAGAGCATCGTGGAGGCGGCGGCGCTCGCCATGGAGCCCGCAACAGCCGCCGTGGAGCCCGCGGCAGCCGCCGTGGAGCCCCGGAATGCTCCCACGCCCGCCGCTGCGCCGCCAGCTGCCCGCGGTGAGGACCGCCACGCGTGGCGCTGCGAGCGTCGAGCGGCAATCGAGGGCGCGGCCCGGCAGCGGTGGGGACCGGACGTGGTGCTCGGTGGAGGCGGGTTCGCCGACGACACGGCGCCGCCCGACGCCCTGGTCGTGCTCGGGAGCGGCGCTCCCAGTCGGGTGCCGGCACCCAGCCTGGTCGAGGCGCGGCGCAGCAGCGGGAAGGTCCAGGGTCGCAACAGCACCGCAGCGCTGCGTCACCCCGTGCCCCTCCCCGAAGGGGACTGGGCGCTCACGCTGCGCACCACGTGGGTGGAGCCGGCCTACCTCGAGCCTGACGCCAGCTGGTGCCGCCCCGGCGACCCTGCGGCCTCGCCCCTGGCCAACGGCGGCGCCTTCGGGGGGAAGCGCCACTCACCCGTGGTCGGCGCGGCCGAGTCGCTGGCGGCCGAGCACGGGAGGCCCGTCCGCGTCCTGTGGAGCCGCGAAGACGTGGTGCGCAACGGTCCAAAGCGCCCCCCGGTGGCCGTGGGGGTCCGCGCGGACGGCTCAGGGGTCATGCGGGTCGGAGTCACGCCGGGCTCGCCCGACCTGCGTGCCGTGCACGAACGGGTAGCCGCCGTCGCCCCGTCGCTGGCGGTCGAGCTCGTGGAGGTGGCGGGGCCTCCGGTCGCCCTCGACCTGCGCGGCGCCGCCTGGGCGGAGGCTGCGGCAGTCCTGGCCGCGCTCGGCGCCGCGTCGGCCGGGCAGACGGGGCCGGGAACGGAAGTGGAGGTGGTGGGCCCCTCGGGGGGGCGGGCCCGGGTGGCGGTCGCCGACCACGAGGTCCGGGCGGAGGTGTGGGCGGGCGAGGTGCTCGACGCCACGGTCCTGCGCTCGTACTGCTACGGGGCGGCGCACCAGGCCCTGGGCTGGGTGTGGCGGGAAGGGATCGCCGTCGACGAGCCTGGCAACGTCGAGGACCTGACCATCCGCTCCTTCGGCATCCTGACCGCTCGCGAGACTCCCTCGATCGTGGTGACGGTCCACCCCGAGGCGGGCCCACCCGTCAACGGGTCGGACGCGGTCTTCGCCGCGACAGCCGCCGCGGCGTGGCTTGCCGAAGGGCTCCCCGGGGAGTGGCCGACCCGGCGAGCAAGGGCCGGGCTGCGCCCGGCGTTGGCCGGTTCCCAGCCGCTGCCCCGTCTCGTGGGGGGCACGCCGTGAGCGCGCCACGGGCGGGGCCCTATTCGCCGGTGGTCCGCGCCGGGGATTGGGTCGTCACGTCGGGCCAGATCGGCGCGGTACCCGGCCCCGACGGGCGGCCGTCCCTCGTGGGCGGGGGGACGGTGCCCGAGCTGCGCCAGGCGCTCGCCAACCTGCGCCAGGTACTGGCCTCCGAGGGCCTCGGGCTCGCCGATGTCGTGAAGGCAACCGTGTTCCTGGTCGACCTTTCCGAGCTGGCCGAGGTCAACGAGGCGTGGTCGGCCGCGTTCGGCGACAGGCCGCCCGCCCGGTCGGCCGTGGGGGTGGTCGCCCTCCCCCTCGGCGCGCGTGTCGAGGTCGAGGCCTGGGCGCTGGCCGTCGGATGAGGTGGCCGAGCGGGCACCGGGCGTCAGCGTCAGGAGTTTGCCGGGTTCGACGGGTTTCAGGGGTCGAGGGGCTTCAGGGGTCGAGGGGCGGCAGGTGGCGCTCGGGGGCACCCGCCGCAGACCCCGGGGGCCAACCCGGCTGGCCGAAGCGATAGCCGACGGAGCGCACGGTCTGGATCAGGTGGGCATGCTCCTCGCCGAGCTTGGCCCGCAGTCGCCGGACGTGGACGTCGACCGTGCGGGCACCGCCGTAGTACTCGTAGCCCCAGACCCGGCTGAGCAGCGTCTCGCGGGTGAACACCTTGGCGGGGTGGGCGGCAAGGAACCGGAGGAGCTCGTACTCCATGTAGGTGAGGTCGAGCACCCGGCCGGCCACAGCGGCCTGGTAGGTCTCGACGTTGATCTCGAGGGGCCCGTACTCGATCACCTCGGGTCGCAGCCCGCGCCCTGCCCGCCACCGCAGGTGGTCCAGGCGTGCCGTGAGCTCGCCCACCCCGGCCGGCAGCACGCAGAAGTCGTCGTAGAGCTCGTCGCGGAGCCGCAGGTCGACTAGCTGGTCGGGCCCGATGAGGAGCACGAGGGGGCTCAGGGGGACTTCGCGGCGGCGGACGTGACGGCACAGGTCGAGGGCGCCCACGAGGTCCGAGCTCGCACACACCACCGCGCCGCCCCAGCCCCGGGGCGCCACCCGCAGCTCGTCGGCGTCCGCCTGCGGCGCCCGGCCGACGCAGTGCCACCGGTAGCCGCCCCGTGCCAGCTCCAGGGCCACCTCGCGGGGCACGGGGTCGGGGAAGCACAGCAGGGTCTCGGCCGCCCGCGAGCCCGCGAGCCCGCCCGGCTCCAGCGGTGCCCGGTCGGCCATGTGCGCCGTGACGTCCTGCGCGGTCACAGGAGCGGCAGGTACCGGTCGAGCTCGAACTGGGTCACCTCCGCCTTGTAGGCGGCCCACTCCTCGCGCTTGTTGCGGATGAACCACTCGAACACGTGGTCGCCCAGCGTGTCGGCCACGAGGTCCGACCGCTCCATGACGTCGACGGCCTCGTTGAGGCTGGTCGGCAGCGAGGCGATGCCCTTGGCGGCGAGCTCGTGGCGCGACAGGTCGAAGAGGTTCGCGTCGGCTTCCGGCGGGAGGTCGTAGCCGTGCTCGATGCCCGACAGTCCTGCTGCCAGCACGACGGCAAAGGCCAGGTAGGGGTTGCACGCGCTGTCGGGTGCCCGGTACTCGAGGCGCGTCGAGTCGATCCGCCCCCGCTTGACCACGGGCACCCGCACCAGCGCCGAGCGGTTGTTGCGGGCCCAGCTGACGTGGATCGGCGCCTCGTAGCCCCGGACCAGTCGCTTGTAGGAGTTGACCCACTGGTTGGTCACAGCGGTGATCTCGGACGCGTGGTGCAGCAGTCCGGCGATGAAACGGTAGGCCACCGTCGACAGCCCGTAGGGATCCTCGGGGTCGGCAAAGGCGTTCCGCTCGCCTTCCCACAGCGACACGTGGGTGTGCATGCCCGACCCCTGCACCCCTGCGATGGGCTTGGGCATGAAGCTGGCGCGCACGCCCATCTGGCGGGCGAGCTCCTTCACCACCATGCGCACGGTCATCACGGTGTCGGCCATGGTGAGCGCGTCGGTGTAGCGCAGGTCGATCTCGTGCTGGCTGTGAGCGTCCTCGTGCTGGGCGTGCTCGACGGGGATGCCCATCTCCTCGAGGGCGAGCACGGCGCGGCGCCGCAGGTCGCTCGAGAGGTCGGCCACCGTCAGGTCGAAGTACGAGCCCGAGTCGAGCCCCCTGGGCCGGCTCGCCGGCTCGCCGTCGGCGAAGTAGAAGTACTCGACCTCGGGAGCGGCGAAGAACGTGTACCCCGCTGCCCGGGCACGCTCGAGCGTCCGGCGGAGGGCGTGGCGGGGGTCGCCCTCGAAAGGGGTGCCGTCGAGGTTCGCGATGTCGCAGAACACCCGGGCGACGATGGTGTCGTCGCCGTGCCAGGGCAGGAGCTGGAAGGTGGTGGGGTCGGGTCGGGCCAGGACGTCGGCCTCCTGCACCCGGCTGAAGCCGTCGATCGCCGACCCGTCGAAGGTCATCCCCTCGTCGAGCGCGTTCTCGAGCTCCGCGGGGGTGATGTTGAAGCCCTTGGGCATCCCGAGCACGTCGGTGAACCACAGCTGCACGAAGCGCACGCCGCGCTCCTCGACCGTGCGCAGCACGTAGTCACGTTGGCTCTGCATGCCCCTAGTCTCGCAGCTCGCCGGGACCGTGCCGTCACCGCCCGGCCGCTGGGCTGTCCGGCCCGGCCCGTGCGGGCTCGCCCCGTGTCGTGGCCGAGTCGTGGCCGACCGGCCTGCCCTGCCGTGCCGTGTGCGCCCATCAGGGGGCGCCTTCCCCCGCGCCGGCCGGTTCCCGGGCGGGGGTGTCCCGCGCGCCGGCCGGCTCACGTGACCCGGGAGCCCCCGCCGTGACCTGCCGGCATTGTGAACAGCACGTGAACTCGCCCGCTCCGATGCGGCACGAGCGGCCGGGAGGGTCCACAATGTCGGGGACCCGGAGACGGCAAGGCAGGTTGCGGCGCGCGCTCGCCCGCCGGCCCACCCCGACCTCCGGCCACCGGCTTCCAGGAGAGGATGGAGGCCTGCATGGGAACCGAGGAGGAGACGATGGCAGAGCGAACGCCGGCTGACGTGATCCGGCTCGTCCGCGACGAGGGGATCGAGCTCGTGGACCTCCGCTTCTGTGACCTCCCCGGCATGATGCAGCACTTCTCCGCGCCTGCTCACGAGCTGACCGAGGACGTCTTCACCGAGGGCTTCGGCTTCGACGGCTCCTCGGTCCGAGGCTTCCAGCAGATCCACGAATCGGACATGATCCTGCTGCCGGACCCGGCCACGGCGGTCGTCGACCCCTTCCGCCAGCACAAGACGCTCAACCTCAACTGCTTCGTGCACGACCCGGTCACCGGCGAGCCCTACTCGCGCGACCCGCGGCACGTCGCCCGGAAGGCCGAGGCGTACCTGCGGAGCACCGGGGTGGCCGACACCGCGTACTTCGGTCCCGAGGCGGAGTTCTTCATCTTCAACGACGTCCAGTACGGCCAGGACGTCAACTGGGCCTCGTACCGGGTGGACTCCATCGAGGGCCACTGGAACACGAACCGCCCCGAGGAGCCGAACCTCGGGTACAAGCTCCGGCCGAAAGAGGGGTACTTCCCCGTGCCGCCGAGCGACAAGTTCCAGGACCTTCGCTCCGAGATGATCCTCACCCTCGAGCGACTGGGCATCGAAGTCGAGATCCAGCACCACGAGGTGGCCACCGGGGGACAGGGCGAGATCGACATGCGCTTCGACTCGCTGCTGACGATGGCCGACAAGCTCATGCTCTACAAGTACGTGGTGAAGAACGTGGCGCACGCCGCCGGGCTCACCGCCACGTTCATGCCCAAGCCGCTGTTCCAGGACAATGGCTCCGGGATGCACTGCCACCAGTCGCTGTGGCGCGACGGCGAGCCGCTCTTCTTCGGTGAGGGCTACGGCGGCCTGTCCGACGTCGGGCGTTGGTACATCGGCGGCTTGCTCCAGCACGCCCCGGCGATCCTCGCCTTCTGCGCGCCGACCACGAACTCCTACAAGCGCCTGGTGCCCGGTTACGAGGCTCCGGTCAACCTCGTGTACTCGCAGCGCAACCGCTCGGCAGCCGTCCGGATCCCGCTCTACTCGCAGAGCCCGAAGGCCAAGCGGATCGAGTTCCGCTGCCCTGACCCGTCGTGCAACCCGTACCTGGCGTTCCCCGCCATGCTGCTCGCAGGTCTCGACGGGGTGCTGAACAAGACGGAGCCCCCCGACCCGGTCGACGCCGACCTCTTCGACCTCCCCGCCGAGGACCTGGCCGGCATCGCCCACACGCCGGGCTCGCTCGAAGAGGCCATGGACGCCCTCGAGGCCGACAGCGACTTCCTGAAGGCCGGCGGGGTGTTCACGGACGACCTCATCGACACGTGGGTGCGCTACAAGCGGGTCGAGGAGGCTGACCCGGTGCGCCTGCGGCCGCACCCGTGGGAGTTCGCGCTCTACTACGACATCTGATCGATTGCCAGGAGGTCCGTGGTCCCTGCACGGCGGGGACTGGGGGCATGCCTTGCCGGGCGGCCGGCCCCGGGCTCTCAGCGTCGGGCTCTCAGCGCCGCCGCCGGCCGCCGCCCTGGAGGCCCAAGGAGCGCAACAGCGCGGCCGTGAACGAGTTCGTCTTCCGGTAGACGGCTCGCCGCGCGTAGCGCTTCGTCTCCCCCGCGAGCGCGCCCGACAGGCCGCCACGCTCGAAGCCCTTCTCGGCAGCCTCTACGTTCCCGAGGTCCCGTGCAGCCCGGTACAGCTGGCTCCGCAACGACTTCCGGCGTGCCATCGCGCCTCCCCGATCGATCGGTCTCCGAGGTACGCCAACAGTGTACGTTCGGCTCCCTCCGATTTCCCTGGAGACGTCCGCCGGGAGCCGCCCCGTCAAGTGCCACCGGCGGGGAGCCGTGTGCCAGGGCGGCAGCCCGAAGCCGGCAGCCACCGACGGTGCCGCCTCCAATGCCGTCGTGGTGAAGTTGACCCGCACGCTCGCCATCGTGCCCATCACTGTCGCGCTCGCACTGTGGCGTGACCGCCTGGGCCACCTTCGCGCGCCGGGGCGGCGGTCGAGGCCCGTCGGACGCGCTCCGTCCGCGCCTCCGGCCGCGAAGCGACGGCCCGCTCGCGCGTGCACACGCCGACGTGGCTGACCTTCCCGCTCTTCGCCGTCGCGTTCGCCGAGGCCGTCGGGATCAACACCATCGGCTTGGTCCCGAGGAGCTGGCACGCTGCGCGCAGCTCGCTGGCGCCCTGCACCGCACCACCTGCCGGCGCACGCGGACGCGCCAGCCGTCCGGGGCGCCCGCTCGTGGGCCTGTGAACTGCCCCGCTGGCAAGCGGAGGCCCGAGATGGCCAGATGGTGCTGCCCGGGACTTCCGTATACTCCGGGAAAAGGGGGATGTGGTGGCCGCCGGGATCCGGACGATGGCAGCCATGGCCGCGGGGGCCCGCTTCGCGGCGAAGCTCGGTGGGGTTGCCTCGAGGTGGTGGCGCGCCACGGCACCTGCCGTCGCCACGGGCGTCACTCTGGTGGCGCTCGCGCTGGCGATCGCGCCAGCGGGCGGGGCGCTCGAGGCGTACGGGAGTCACCGCGGGGGCGGTCACGGCCATCCCTCGCGTGCCGGCGCCGGGCCGGGCATCGAGATCGCGACCTGGTCGCTCGATCTCGTCGATCCCTCGCTCATCGGGGTACGGGGTAGGTACTACCTGTTCACCTCCACGCCGTTCTACGACCCTCCGGACCTCAACGTGCCGTCCTTCGTGGGCGCCCCAGGGCACTTTCGCCCCAGTGGCGACGCGTTGCCCGTCGTCCCGCCGTGGGCCCTGCCGGCCTCCGAGGGGGGCCAGGTCTGGGACCCCGCGGTGGTCCGGGTCGGCGGCCGGTACCTGTTGTACTTCGCCGCGCAGTTGCGTGGCGTCGTCCACGCCACCCATTGCATCGGCGTGGCCAGCTCACGCTCGCCCGGGGGTCCCTTCCGGCCCGTGGCAGGTCCGCCTTTGCTCTGCCAGCCCCTCCTGGGCGGCGACATCGATCCGCAAGTCTTCCGCAGCACCGGCCGGCCCGACGGACCCCTGCGGCACGCGACGCTGCTGTGGAAGTCCGACAACAACAACCTGCCCGGGTCCGGCCCGACCACCATCTGGGCGGCGCCGCTCTCCTCCGACGGCCTGCGGCTGACCGGCACGCCGCGGGTGCTCTTCGTGCCGGACCGCGTATGGGAGCAGCCCGTCCTGGAGGCGCCCCAGATGGCGCGAGCGCCGAACGGCACGGACTGGTTGTTCTTCTCGGCGGGGACCGGGTACTTCTCCCCGCGCTACGCCATCGGCGTCGCCCGCTGCGAGAGCCCCCTCGGCGGCTGCTACGAGGTGCTGCCCGGCCCTCTCCTCGCCAGCAACGCCCAGGGGAGCGGGCCGGGCGAGGAGGTCGTGTTCGTCGGCTCCGATGGCAGCACGTGGCTCCTCTACAGCCCCTGGCACGCCGGGATCCACCGTGCGCCCATGCGACCCATCGAGGCGGCACGCATCGAGTGGGTGAGGGGCAAGCCCACCGTGGACCGCGCCGACCGGTTCCCGCCCGCAGGTGACGGCGGGTAGGCGCGTGCAGGTTCCGCCCGCCCCCTCGTGGCCCGTCGAGGCGCCGGCCGTGCTCGGCTCTCCGTCCACCACCGCGACCGGGGAGGTCGCCGCCAGGGCGGTGCCGCTGCCGGTGCTGGTGCGGGTGGCGGTAGGGGTGGCGGTGGCAGCGGGGACCGGATTGCGGGCCTGGTACGTCGTCCACGGCCCGCTGACGGCGGATGCGGCCGGTGTGGGGCTGATGGCCCGCGGGATCCTCCACGGGCATCTCCGCGCGTTCCTCCCCGGGGAGGTGTACGGGGGGGCGGAGGCGTACGTGGTCGCCCCGCTGATCGCGGCCTTCGGGCAGGACGCCCCGGCGGTCGACCTCGCGCCGATCCTGCTCGCCGCCGTGGCGGCCCTCCTCACGTGGCGGGCAGCGCGGCGCGTCGCCGATCGATCACTGGCAGTGCTCGCGGGCGCGCTCGTCTGGGTGGCGCCACTCAGTGCGGTCATGAACAGCACCCTCGAGCGAGGCTTTCGGGGGGTGGTGCTCGCCTGCGGGCTCGGGGCGTTGCTCGTCGCCCTGCGGATGCTCGGCGGTCACCGTTCACCGTGGTCGTTCGGCCTCCTCGGGCTGCTCCTCGGCGCGGGCTGGTGGGCCTCGCCCGAGATCGCCTACTTCCTCGTGCCGGTGGCCGGGCTCGTCGCGGTGGCCGCCCGCCGCGCCCCACGCGTGCGAGCACGCCGCACCTTGCTCGATGTGGCGGCGCTCGTGGCCGGTGCCGGGGCGGGTGCTGCGCCGTGGTTGTGGGCGAACGCCGGCTCGGGGTTCGCGTCGCTCGACCCCCACGCGTACATGGGGACCCAGATCGCCTCCACCTTCGGGTCGCGGCTCGGCACCTTCTTCGCTCGAGTGCTGCCGATGCAGTTCGGGCTCTTCGAGCCGGTCTCCGGCTACCCGCACGCCGGCGAGCCCGCGGTCTACGGCTTCCTGCTCGCCGCCCTGATCCTCGCGGGCGTGCTCGCGTGGCGCTCCGGGGCGGCCGGCCGGGCCCTCGTGGCCGGGCTCGTGACCTTCCCCGTGCTCTACGCCCTCCAGCCGGGGACGTGGTACTGGTACGACGGGCGCTACGCAGTGTTCCTCGTCCCGCTCATGGCGCTCGTCGTCGCCACCGCAGCCAGCCGGGTGGCCACCGACCGTGCCAGCGGCAGGCCGCCGGCGGCAGGCGGTCGTCGCGGCGCCGTGGTGCGGGTGCTCGGCGCTTCGGTGCTGCTCGCCGCCACCGCGTCGTCGGTCCTCACTCTCCGAGGGGACGCGAAGTGGACGGACCCCTTCGTGACCGGGCTCACCGCCGGCTGGGGCAACCCGGAGGCCCCGACCTACCGGGCCATCGACCGCCTCGAGCGTGCGGGCGTCCGGACCGGCTATGCCGACTACTGGGTCGCGTACGACCTCGACTTCCTCTCGGACGGGCGGCTCGCCATCACCACTGCCCCGCCCGACGTCGACGTCGACCCGGCCATCGCGGCTCAGGTGCGAAAGGCACCAGCGCCCGCGTGGCTGTTCGTGCCCGGGGCGCAGCCACGAACCGGGTGGTGGCAGTACGGCCAGACGCCTGCCATCGCCGGACCGGGCGGGACCACCGAGGAGCGGTTCCTCGAGGCCCTCGGTCGGATGGGCGTGCCCTACCGCCTCGTGGCGGCCGGACCGATCGAGGCGGTCGTCCCGTACCGGAAGGTCACGCCCGCCACCCTGGGGGCAGGGCGGGCCACCTCGGTGTCGCGGAGCCCGTCCTGGCGAACCCCATCCCGGCCCCCTCTGCTCGTCGGACCCGCGGTGTCCACGGCCGTCAGCGTGTCCTGCCGCCCGCGGGCCGGCCCGGGCCGGCCGGCGAGTCCTGCCCCCGCCGGGCCCATGCCCGGGGGCGCCCCGTTAGGCTTCCACGCGTGCCCCGTCTGCGCCTGGCGCTGGCCCAGCTGGACCCGGTCGTCGGCGACCTCGACGGCAACGTCGAGCGGATCCTCGAGTCGCTGCGCCAGGCGGAGGCAGCCGGAGCAGACCTCTGCGTGACTCCCGAGCTGGCGGTGACCGGCTACCCCCCGGAGGACCTCCTGCTCATGCCGGCCTTCGTGGCGGACAACCTCGCTGCCCTCGAGAAGGTGGCGGCGGGGACCGGCGAGTGCGTCGCGGTCGTGGGATTCGTGGACCAGCTCGGGCCCGCGCCGGTGCGCCCACGGGACTCGGCGGGGGCGGGGCCGACCGCCTCTGGCTGGCTGGCCAACGCGGCGGCCGTGTGCGCCGGGGGGCGGGTCGTCGGCGTGTACCACAAGCGGCTGCTGCCCAACTACGGGGTCTTCGACGAGCGCCGGTGGTTCACGCCCGGCACTGGACCGGTGGTGCTCTACCGCATCGCGGGCGCGCTGGTCGGGGTGTCGGTGTGCGAGGACGTCTGGTTCCCCGACGGCCCGGTCGCCGCCCAGGGGGCGGCCGGCGCCGACCTGGCGGTCAACCTCAGCGCGTCCCCCTACTCGCGCGGGCGGCGCCACGAGCGCCTGTCGGTGCTGGCCGAGCGCGTGCGCGAGGCGGGGTGCGCCATCGGGTACGTCAACCAGGTCGGCGGCCAGGACGAGCTGGTCTTCGACGGCGACAGCCTGGTGCTCGACGCGGCCGGGGAGCTGGTGGCCGCCGGCCGCCAGTTCACGCCGGACCTCGTCGTGTGCGACGTCGAGCTGCCCGGCGGGCCGGGCCGGCCGGAACCCGCCCGGCGCCCTGCCGCTGCCCGGGGGGCAGAGGTGGTCGAGCTGTCGGTCGCCCCGCGCCGCCGGGGCCGGCGCCGGATCGGCCCACTCCCCCCACCGCTCGACCCCGTCGGCGAGGTCTACGAGGCGCTCGTCGTGGGTACCAGGGACTACCTGGGCAAGAACGGGTTCAGCGATGCGGTGATCGGCCTGTCGGGCGGCATCGACTCCTCGCTCGTGGCCACGATCGCCGTGGATGCCCTGGGAGCCGACCACGTGCACGCCCTGTCGATGCCCTCGCGTTACTCGAGCGAGGGCTCGCGCACCGATGCCGCCGAGCTGGCGGCGAACCTCGGCATCGACCTCCACGTGGTGTCCATCGAGGAGGCCCACACGACGGTGGGCGCCATGCTGGTGCCGGTGCTCGGATCTCGTCCGACGGGGCTGGCCGACGAGAACCTGCAGTCGAGGCTGCGGGGGATCCTGCTCATGACGGTCTCGAACGCCAAGGGATGGATCGTGCTCACCACGGGCAACAAGAGCGAGATGGCGACCGGTTACACCACCCTCTACGGCGACTCGGCCGGGGGCTTCGCCGTGATCAAGGACGTGCCCAAGACCCTCGTGTACGAGCTCGCTCGCCACCGCAACGCGGTCGGCCGGTCGCGCGGGACGGGGGAGCCGATCCCTGTCAACGTCCTCCGCAAGCCGCCCTCGGCCGAGCTGCGCCCCGACCAGCGCGACGACCAGTCACTCCCCCCTTACGACGTGCTCGACCCGGTGCTCAAGGCCTACGTGGAGGAGGACCGGACGGCGGGAGACCTCGTGGCCATGGGCTTCGACAGCGCGCTCGTCGACCGGGTGGTGCGCCTGGTGGACGGCGCCGAGTACAAGCGGCGCCAGATGCCCCTCGGCGTGCGCATCACGACCAAGGCGTTTGGCAAGGACCGCCGGGTGCCCATCACGAACCACTACCGCCCGGCGGCGGCCTCGCTCGCAGCTGCCCAGGCGAGCCACCGAGCGCCCGCCCCGGGGGGCTCCCGCGAGGCGCCGTCGCGTCGGGCCGCGGCAAGGGGTGGGAGTGCCCGCCGTGGATGAGCGGGCCGTGCCGCCCGTGGATGAGCGGGCCGTGGCGCCCGGGCTGACGCTCGACCAGCTGGCGGCGATCGCCGGCGGGTACCGCTGGTTCGAGCACAGCCTGTTCGAGCTGACCGGCACCTGGGCTGCGACCGCGCACGCCCCGGCAGCGCGCGTGCACCTCGACGAGGTGAGCCTCCAGCACGCGTGGCACGCCGACCTCTGGGGCGACCGTGTGCCGGTCCTCGACCGCATCGATCCCGACCGGCTGCTCCGCCCGCCGGCTCCGGCGTTCGGGACCCTCGTCGGTGCCATGGCCGAGCTGACGCAGGCCGGCCGGGGCGACGCCGACGTGCGGCGGCTCGCTGCGCTGTACCGGGTCGCCATCCCCCGCCTGCTCGCCACCTACGACCAGCACCTGCGCGAGACCTCGCCGGCCTCAGACGGTCCGGTGATCCGCGTCCTCCGCCTCGTGCTGCGCGACGAGGCCGAGTCGTGGCAGGCAGGGGAGACGTTGCTCCAGTCGCTCCTCACCGGGCCCGAGCAGGTCGCCGCGGCTTCGGAGACCCAGCTCGCCCTCGAATCGCTCGTCGTGGAAGCCGGCGCCGGAGCCGGGCTGGTGGCGTGGCCGCCGGAGCCGGGCCCCAGCGCCTGACCGGCTTGCCGGCCTCGGTCTCCTGCGTGACCGCTTGACGCGCCCTGTAGACTGACGGCACATCCCGCCTGTGTGGCTCAAGGGCCGATGGGGCGGCGAGGGCCTCGGGGCGGCACGGCCGCCGCGTTCCGTTGTAGTGGAGGAAGGGTCGGCAGACTTGGCAAAGGAACGCATCGAGCGGGACGACGAGGACCTCGTACGGCTCTACCTGACCGATATCGGCCAGTACCCGCTGCTCACCAAGGACGACGAGGTCCGGCTTGCCCAGGCCATCGAGGCTGGCCGCACGGCCGAGGAGGAGCTCAAGAAGGCTCCGAAGGGCCTGTCGAGCAGCAAGCGGCGGGAGCTCCGGCGAGCCGTGCTCACCGGTGAGCAGGCCCAGCAGACCTTCGTGCAGTCCAACCTCCGCCTGGTCGTCTCCATCGCCAAGAAGTACCAGGCGTCCGGCCTGCCCCTGCTCGACCTGATCCAGGAGGGGAACCTCGGCCTCATGCACGCCGTCGAGAAGTTCGACTGGCGCAAGGGCTTCAAGTTCTCGACCTACGCCACCTGGTGGATCCGCCAGGCCATCACCCGAGGCATCGCCAACACCGGCCGGACCATCCGGTTGCCGGTCCATGCCGGCGACACCCTGGCCAGGGTCCAGAAGGCGCAGGCCCGCTTGGAGCTGAAGTTGGGCCGGCCGGCAACCTTGGCCGAGCTCGGGGTCGAGGTGGAGATGCCCGAGGACAAGCTGGTCGAGGCCCTCCGCTTCCGCGCCGAGCCGCTCTCACTGTCCGAGCCTCTCCGTGAGGATGGCGACGCGGAGCTCGGCGACGTGGTCGAGGACCGCTCCGCCGAGTCACCGTTCGAAGTGGCCGCGGTGTCGCTGCTGCCCGAGGAGATCGGCCGACTGCTGTCTCCCCTCGACGAGCGCGAGCGCGAGATCCTGCGCCTGCGTTTCGGCCTCGACCGGGGCGAGCCCCGGACCCTCGAGGAGGTAGGCGAGCACTTCAACCTGACCCGCGAGCGGATCCGCCAGATCGAGGCCCGGGCCATGTCCAAGCTGCGCCACCCCTCGTCGGACACCGGTGCGCGCGACCTGCTCACCGTCTGATCCCGCACGGACCGGCGCGCCCGTTCGTGATCGTGGCGCCGGCGCATTCCTGACCGTGGCGACCTGTGGGAGGTGAGCCGGCCGGCCAGCCCCACCAGCGGCGGCCGGTTAGCATCGCCACATGAAGAAGCTGCTCCTCCTCACCGTGCTCGTGGCCCTCGGCGTCGTCGCAGCCCGGCGGTTGCGAACAGCCTGACCGGGGTCTGGCCGGAGCGCGGGCGAGGCCTGCAGGCGTCGCTCACCGAGCCGCCGAGCACCCGGCGGCCGGTCGCCTCCGAGGCCCGGTCCGGGCCGCTGCCCGCTCGCCGTGGCGCCGCATGAGCACGGCGGTCGCGGTGACAGCCACGACGACAGCGACCGCGGGCGCGCGCCGCGCCACCCGGCGGTGCAAGCGCGTCGGCCTGGTGAAGCGCGCCACCTCCCAGCCCCGCGCGCGCGCCACCTTGGCGAGGGCACGGTCTGGGTTGACCGCCACGGGGTGGCCGACCGCCTCGAGCATCGGCAGGTCGCTGATCGAGTCCGAGTACGCCGTCGAGCGCGACAGAGCGATGCCCGTACGTCGGGCCAGGTCGCGTATGGCGTCGGCCTTGTTCGACCCTTCGGCGTAGAAGGCGAGGCTGCCCGTGAAGCGCCCGTCGGCGTCGACTTCGCCCTGGGAGCAGACGGCCCCGTCGGTCCCGAGCAGCTCGGCAAGTGGGAGGACGATCTCCTCGGGGGACGCCGACACGAGGTACACGCGGTGCCCTGCCCGCCGGTGCTCCTCCATCGCGGCGAGTGCCTCGGTGTAGATGATCGGCTCCACCGTCTCGAGCAGCGCCTCGCGAACCAGCTCACGGACCTTGGCGCGGTCCCAGCCCCGGCTGAGGCGCAAGAGGGCCTCGCGCACCCGGGCCAGCCGCCGCTCGCCGGCGCCGAAGTAGAGGAACAGGAGCTGGGAGACCACGGCTCTGACCAGGGTCCGGCGGTTGACCAGGCCGCCGCGGCGCAGGGTGGGGCCGAAGGCGACCAGCGAGGCACGGTCGATGACGGTCTTGTCGAGATCGAAGAAGGCCGCCTCCACCACCGGCATGCTAGGGGGCGGCTCCTGCCCGCACGCTGCAGGCGGCCGGTCAGGTGGTGCCGCGCGCCGCCGGTCGTTCGCCTGGCACGGCCATGGGGGGCTTGCCGTGCGGGTTGATGAGGAGGTCCTGCACCGCCTGTTCGGCTTCGGACACGACCAGCACCAGCACCTCGTCGCCGGGCTGCAGCACGGTGTCGCCCCGGGGGACGACCAGGCGCTCGTCGCGGACCACCGCCACCACCGTTGCGTCGCGCGGCAGGCCCAGGTCGGCGATCGCCCGCCCGGCCGACGGCGAGTCCTCGGCCAGCGTGACCTCGACGAGGTGGGCAGCGCCCCGCTGGAACTGCAGCAGCCGCACAAGTGCACCCACCGACACCGCCTCTTCGACCAGGGCGGTGAGGAGCTGGGGCGTGGAGACCGACACGTCCACCCCCCAGCTCTCGTTGAAGAGCCACTGGTTCTTCGGGTGGTTGACCCGCGCCACCACTCTCGGCACGGCGAACTCCTGCTTGGCCAGCAGCGAGATGACGAGGTTGTCCTCGTCGTCGCCGGTCGCGGCCACGACCACGTCGACCGTCGCCAGCCCCGCCGCGTCGAGCGACGATGCCTCGCACGCGTCGGCCGCGATCCAGGTGACGGGCAGGGTGCCGCGGAGGCGCTCCACCAGGTCCGGGTCGAGCTCGAGCACGAGGACCTCGTGGCCGTTGGCGTGGAGGTCCTTGGCGATGGACGTCCCCACGTTGCCGGCGCCGGCGATGGCGACCTTCATCCGGCCCGCTCCGGCGCCGTCCCTGCGGCGACGTCCGCCCCCCGCTGCCGGCCGGCACTGGCCCGCTCGCCCTTGGCACCGGTCGCCCCGCCCGCCGGCCCGGGCGCCTCGTTGAGGCGTGCCGTGAGGAGGTCACGGGCCTCCTTGGTCACCAGCACGTGGAGGAGGTCCCCCTCCTGGCCGACCAGCTTGTCGCCGTCGAGGCGGCCTACGCCCGCGCGCGTGACGGCCGCCAGGGTGATCTGCCCCGGCTCCTGCAGCTCGACCAGCGGCCGCCCCGCCCACTGCTCGGGGAGCCCGACCTCGAGGAGCGAGAGGTGCCCGCTCGCGTCCGACCACTCTGCGGCGACGTCGGGGAGGAGCCGCCGCCGGACCTGGTCGATCGTCCAGGTGACCGTGGCCACCGTCGGGATGCCGAGGCGCTGGTAGATCTCGGCTCGCCGGGGGTCGTAGATCCGAGCCACCACCCTGGGGATCTGGTACGTCTCGCGTGCGATCCGCACCGTCAGGATGTTGGTGTTGTCGCCGTTGGTCACCGACGCCAGGGCGCCGGCCCCGACCGCACCCGCCCGCTCGAGGTCGTCGCGGTCGAACCCCGAGCCGACGATGCGCATGCCCCCCCAGTCCTCTGGCAGCCGGCGGAACGCTCGCGGGTTGCGGTCGATGATGGCCACCGAGTGCCCAGCACGGCTGAGGTCGATGGCCAGGCCGGACCCGACCCGACCGCATCCGACGACGACGACGTGCACCTGCACAGTCGAACACGGTGCGACACCGGCTGTAAAGATCGCCGGCAGCCTGGCCAGGGGCGCTGCGCACCAGGCGGCAGGGAGGTGCCGGGAACGGAGCCTTGCGGCCGAGGCGGGCTGCGCGCCAGGTGACCGGGTGGCGGCCCGCGCCGAGGCGCGGCACTGGTTAGCGTTGCCGGGTGGCCAACCGGCATCCCGACGGCACCGCGCTCGCTGGCGCGGCCCCCGGCGGCACCGAAACGGGTGCGCCGGGCGGGCCCGGCGACGCCGCCCGTGGGATCCCGCCGCCGGCCGCCACCCCCCTCGGGGCGCCGCTGCCCGAGACGCTCCGGTACCGGCTGAAGAACCTCCTCCTCGGCCCCCCGCTCGTGACCGAGCAGCTGAGCACCGAGCGGCTCGGGAAACCCACCGCGCTGGCGGTCCTGTCGTCCGACGTCATCTCCTCCTCGGCCTATGCCACCGAGCAGGCACTGATCCCGCTCGTGAAGGCAATCGGCGTGGCGGCCTTCTCCCTCGTGGTGCCGGTCAGCATCGCGGTGATCGTCGTGCTCGCCTTCGTGACCCTCTCGTACCTCGAGGTCGTGAAGGTCTACACGAAGTCGGGTGGCGCCTACGTGGTGTCGCGCGAGAATTTCGGCCTCACGGTGGCCCAGGTGGCCGCCATGGCGCTCCTCATCGACTACACCCTGACCGTGGCCGTGTCGGTGGCGGCGGGCGTGGCCGCCTTGACTTCGGTGTTCCCGTCGCTCACGGGCGCCACGACCGGGATCGCCGTGGCGCTCGTCGCGCTCATCGCCTACGGCAACCTGCGGGGCGTGCGCGAGGCGGGGCGCGTGTTCGCGTTCCCCACCTACTTCTTCGTGGCCAACATGGCCGTCCTGCTGGCGGTGGGCACCGTGCGCGCCCTTGCCGGCAGCCTGCACGCCCGCTCGATCCACGTGGCCGGTGCGGTGCCCATGGGCCACCAGGGCGCAGGCCTGCTCTACGGTGCCTCGCTGTTCATCCTGCTGCGGTCCTTCGCCTCCGGCGGCTCGGCGTTGACCGGCACCGAGGCCATCTCCAACAGCGTGTCGGTGTTCCGGAGGCCCGAGGCCCGCAACGCCCGGATCACCATGATCGCCATGAGCCTCATCCTCGGGTCGCTCGTTCTCGGCGTGAGCTCCCTGGCCGCCGTGGTCCACCCGGTGCCGTACGCAACGGGTACGCCGACGGTGGTGGCCCAGATCGCCAAGAGCGTCTACGGCACCAGTGCCGGGGGCAACGTGCTGTTCGTGCTGCTCCAGGCCAGCACCATGTTCATCCTCGTGCTGGCGGCCAACACCAGCTTCACCGGTTTCCCCTACCTGGCCAGCTTTGCCGCCGAGGACTCCTACCTGCCCCGGCAGCTCACCAAGCGGGGCCACCGGCTGGTGTTCTCCACCGGCATCGGGCTGCTCACGGTGGTGTCGATCGCGCTGCTCGTCATCACGAGGGCCAAGGTCGACAACCTCATCCCGCTCTACGCGGTCGGCGTCTTCACCGGCTTCACCATGGCGGGAGCGGGCATGGTGAAGTACCACCTCGTCCACCGCGAGCCGCAGTGGCGCCGCCGGGCGGTGGTGAACGGCACCGCAGCAGTGCTCTCCTTCCTCGTCGACGTGATCATCGTGGTGACCAAGTTCACCGAGGGGGCCTGGGCCATCGTGGTCGTGCTCCCCCTCGGCGTGGTCCTCCTGCTCCGGCTCCACCGCCAGTACGCGAGCGAGCAGGCGCGCCTCGAGGTGGGTGCCGTCAAGGCGTGCGAGGAGCCCGTCCTCCGGCGCCACGTGGTGGTCGTGCTCGTCGACCGGCTCGACATGGCCGTGGCACGCGCCATCCGCTATGCCCGGACCCTGACGCCGGACGACGTGCGCGCCGTGCACTTCGACATCGACAGCAGCGCCTCTGAGCGTCTCCAGGCCGAGTGGCGCCGCCTCGGCCTGTCCCGCTTCCCGCTCGACGTGGTCGAGTGCCCCGACCGGCGGCTCACGCGTGCCACCCTCGAGCTCGTTGCCGACGCCGTGGCCGATGGTGACACCGAGTGCACCGTGCTGCTCCCTCGCCGCGTGTACGGCTCGGTGTGGGACCGGTTCCTGCACGACCGCACGGCCGACAGGATCGCCGCGGTGGTCTCCGCCGTCCCCAACGTGAGCGCCACCATCGTCCCCTACAACCTGCGCGCCCACGGGCCGGCTCCACGGGCCGGTCGCCGGCGGCTGCTCGCGCCGAGGAGCGCAGCCCCCACGGCGGCCGGGCGGGTGGTTGGGGCCGGCCGTCCCGGGGGATCCGAGCGCCACCGCGACCGGGGCCGCGCGCTGGCGCCGGCCGACCTGGCTCTCGCCGACCGTGCGGGGACGACCACGCCATTGGCCGAGGTGGCGTTCCGTCAGCGGGTCCGGGTGGCCGGTCGGATCCGCTCGGTGCGGGTGCAGCCGCGGGCGGGAACCTCCAATCTCGAGTGCACCTTGTCCGACGAGTCGGGCACCTT
>DATGLW010000106.1:0-2296 GCA_035293965.1 Acidimicrobiales bacterium | reverse complement strand
AGGGCCGTCAGGTCGACCACGAACCGGGTCCGTGACTCGTCCGGTACGGCCGCCCCCGACGCCGGCCTGGGCCCGTAGCGATCCGGAACCTCCGGGCGGACGCCCAGGGCCTCGCGCACCGTGCCGCGGACCCACGCGGGCCGGGGCGTCGCGCCGACGGACCGGCCCAGGTCGTCCGGGGCGCGGTCCGACCACCGGAAATGATGCCATCCGCCGCCCAGGGCCGCGAAGGCCGCGACGACGGCGAGGTTGCCGACGATCTCCCGATTCGTCGCCAACAGGCCGACGGCGCCGGCACCGAGCGTCAGCGCAGCCCAGGTCGGCGTCTCCCACGGCTCGGCGTAGCGATCGACGACGATCCCCACCGAGGCCGCCAGGAGCAGCGGGATCAGCGGGGCCCACCGCCGGCCACCCGGTGACGGTGAGGATCCGGCGAGCTCGGCTGACGTCTCCCTCACCGGACGGTCCTCGCTCGTGGAAGGGCGCCCCTCGCGAACGCGCGTCGTTCCAGGTTAGCGTCCATTCAGGATCAAGTTCCAGGTTTTTGGTAAGATGGCACGGCCACCGACGAGACTTCAGGGAGGGTGAGTCCATGCCGCAGCGTGATGTCCATCAGTGCCAGTGCCCCACCTGTACCAGCCCCGATCCGCATCCCGACCGAGAGGTCCATCACCGGATCAATCTCCTGATGAGCCGACTCGATGAGCAGCAGCGCCGCTGGTATGCCGCCGTCGAATCGGTCAACATCGGGCATGGTGGCGATCGCTGGCTGTCGCTGATCACCGGACTGCACGTCGATACCATCCGCCGGGGACGGGAGGAGTTGGCCGACTCGCTGGCGTCCCGGCCCGCCGACCGGGTGCGGCTCCCGGGCGGCGGGCGGCCCCCCTTGGAAACAAAGTCCCCGAGGTCGTCCCCGTCCTGCGGGAGATCGTCGGGCCGCTGACCGGCGGCGACCCGATGGGCGAGACGAGGTTCGTTCGCCCCAGCCTGCAGGCCCTCAGCACGGCCCTCGATCAGCGAGGCTTCTCCGCCTGCCCCACGACCGTGGCCCGGCTGCTGCGGGACCTCGACTATTCGCCCCGGATCAACGTCAAGCGGTTCACCGGCCCCGACCACCCCGATCGGGACCGCCAGTTCCGCAACATCGAGGAGTGGATCGCCATCTTCGAGGAGCTGGGCCAGCCGATCATCAGCGTGGACGCCAAGAAGAAGGAGCTGATCGGCAACTTCAAGAACCCCGGGGCCGTCTGGTGCCTGGAGCCGGAGGAGGTCAACGTCTACGACTTCCTCAAGGATGCCGAGTGCCGGGCGACGCCCTACGGGATCTACGAGGTGACCTCGGGCCTGGGGCATATCTGCGTCGGCAGGTCGGCGGACACGCCGGCCTTCGCCGTCGAGGCGATCGGGTCGTGGTGGGCTCGCTACGGCTGCAAGCGGTACCGGGGTGCCAAGGAGCTGCTGATCCTGGCCGACGGCGGCGGGAGCAACGGCCATCGCCCCCGGCTGTGGAAGGCCCGGCTCCAGGAGCGGATCGCCGACCGCTACGGGCTGCACGTGACCGTCTGCCACTACCCGACCGGGGCGTCGAAGTGGAATCCGGTGGAGCACCGGCTCTTCGGCCCGGTGAGCATCAACTGGGCAGGCCAGCCGTTGCGGAGCCTGGGTACGATGTTGGGCTGGATCCGTGGGACGGAGGTCGGCGGGGCGTGGGTGACGGCGAGCCTGGACACGGCGGAGTACCCCACCCGGGTGAAGGTTACGAATGAGGAGATGAGGCGGCTGGACCTGGAGCGCCATGAGGTCTGCCCGGCATGGAACTACACGATCAGCCCACGAGACACACAACTGCTGAACTGATAAGGTTCAAGGCAAAGTTGGAACTTGATCTTGGATTGCCGCTTAGTCAGCCGACGAGCGGTCTCGGACCGGTCGTCGGAAGAATACTTGCGGAGCTCGGACCTCGGGCCCTGGTGGAGGATGACGACGCGGTCCTTCTGCCGGGTCAGCGCGGTGTAGAGCAGCTCGCGGGACAGCAGGCGACAGGGATTGGGCAGGACGAGGATGACCGTCCCGAACTCGCTGCCCTGCGACTTGTGCACCGTCAGGGCATAGGCCAGCTCGAGGACGGGGCTCCCCTCCTCGCCGAAGTCGCGGTCAGTGAAGTCGTACTTGAACGAGGGCTGTGACGAGAATTCGACTTCCAGCTTCCACCGGAAATCGAGACCCCTGCGGCGGTCTTCGTTCCTCCAGTAGTAACCGATCGCCATGCCGATCTCGCCGTTGGCGATGTAGG
>DATGLW010000105.1:0-22274 GCA_035293965.1 Acidimicrobiales bacterium | reverse complement strand
GATCTTCCGCGAGCACTTCGTGGTCGCCCCCTACCCCGAGGAGAACGTCCGCCGGGTGGTCGACGAGGTCGGCATCGACCCCATCGTCTTCGGCTCGGACTTCCCCCACGGCGAGGGCCTCGCCTACCCGTCTGAGTACGTCGACTCGCAGTTGTCGTCGTTCACCGAGGCCGAGCAGCGCCGCATCATGCGCGACAACCTGGAGAACTTTCTGGCTGCGTGAGGAGAGCCGGGATCGGGCCGCGCCGAGGCGAGTGAAGGAGGGTGCTCGGTACGGGTATTGCCGGGGTCGGGTCCTCCTCGTCCAGGGGGTGTCCGTTGATCGGGAAAGGAGTGTCGGGATGGAGGCGCTGGGGGGCAAGTCGGTCGTCGTGACCGGCGCGGGGCGCGGTCTTGGCGCCGCCTACGCTCGCCTGGCGGCTGCCGAGGGTGCCACGGTCGTCGTGAACGACGTCGACGAGGACGCCGCCTCGGCCGTGGCCGCCGAGATCGCCGAGTCGGACGCTGAGGCGTTGGTGCATGTCGCTGACGTGTCCGATTGGGACCAGGCCCATGGCCTGGTCGAGCGGTGCGTGTCGGCGACCGGGCGCATCGACGGGCTGGTCAACAATGCGGGGCTGTTCGAGATGTCGCTGCCAGGCGAGCTGGAGTTTGCCCAGCTCGAGCAGATCCTGTCGGTGAACGTGGTGGGCGTGGCGGCCTGCGGCACCCACGCGATACGGCACATGGTCGCACAGGGGTCGGGCTCGATCGTGAACGCCGTGTCCGGAGCCCACTTCGGCATTCCCAACATGGCCGCCTATGCGGCCAGCAAGGGGGCCGTCGCCTCGCTCACCTACACCTGGGCGCTCGAGCTCCAGGGGACGGGAGTGCGGGTGAACGCCATCTCACCGCTGGGGAGGACCCGGATGGGGGAGACGGTGGCCGCCTTCCTCGAGGCGTACGGGTTGGGCACGATCGCGCACCAGAGCTCGCCCGCCCCCGAGGTGAGCGCGCCCGTCGCCGTCTTCCTGCTCTCCGACCGCGCCAGTGGTCTCACGGGCCAGATCGTCCGGATCGAAGGAACGCAGCTCGCCCTGGTCGCGCATCCGGTGGTCCTCGAGCCGATCCTCGAGCGGGACGAGTGGACCATCGAGGCGGTGACCGATGCGTTCGCGACCGTGTTTCGCGATCGTCTCGTGCCCGTCGGGATGACACCGCTCCTCCGGGCCGAGTACCTGACCGGCGGGTCGAAGTTGTGGGGTGGCCGGACGGAGGCGCCAGCGGGGCCCTGAGTACCCTCTGCGCGCCTCCGGTTCCGACGCCACCAGGATCTCCCCGCCGCCCGGTGCGCCAGTGCCGTTTTGTCCATCCCCGGGGTATCCGCACTTGGACGGGAAACGGCACGAAAGAAGTTGCGCGTCGGCGATGGCATGGCCCATCGGCAAGCGGCTCAGGGCGAGGCGAGGGCGCCCCATCGCCAGGACCGTCGGGCCAGGGAGGGATTAGACTGCTGGCCGCCACAGTCAAAAGGCCGGTTGCTCGCCGCACTCGCCGAAGGTAGAGCGGGGCCATGCCGGGGTCGTTGCGCCCAGGCCCAGATCGCGCAGGCGCCCAGAGGGGGACCACTCGTGTCAACGCTGCTTCCGTTCATCGTGATCGGGCTGGTGTCCGGATCGGTCTACGGCCTGGCGGCGACCGGCCTCGTTCTCACCTACAAGACCTCGGGCATCTTCAACTTCGCCCACGGGTCCGTGGCCGCGCTCGCCGTGTTCGCCTTCTACTTCCTCCATGTGCAGCACGGCGTGGCATGGCCACTGGCTGCCGCGATCTCCGTGCTGGTGCTCGGGCCGGTGATGGGGCTCCTCCTCGAGCGCCTGGCCAGGCTGCTCGCCGACGTGAGCGACACCCAGAAGATCGCGTCGACGATCGGCATCGTGCTGCTCGTCCTCGGGCTCGGTCAGATCTGGTTTCCCACCGCTCCCCAGGTGCCGTCCTACCTCCCGACCGACACCGTCCGATTCCTGGGGGTGAACGTCGGCTACGACCAGATCACGGTGATCGCGGTCTCGCTCGTCGCGACCGGCATCCTCTACTACTTCTTCCGGTTCGTCCGCCTGGGCGTGGCCATGCGGGGCGTCGTCGACGACCCCGACCTGTTGGCGATGAACGCGCAGAACCCCAATCTGGTCCGCCGATGGGCGTGGATCATCGGCGCGGTGTTCGCGTCCATGTCGGGCATCCTGCTCGCGCCGAGCCTGAACCTCGACGCCACCGTCCTCACCCTGCTCGTGGTGCAGGCCTTCGGAGCCGCCGCGATCGGGTACTTCTCGAGCCTGCCCCTCACGTACCTCGGCGGCGTCGTCATCGGGGTCCTGGGCGCGGTCTCGACCAAGTACGTCACCCAGGTGCCTTCGCTGGCCGGCCTCCCCCCCTCGCTCCCGTTCATCGTGCTGTTCATCGTGCTGATCGTCACCCCGAGAGCGCGGCTGGCGACCCGGCGCTTCATCCCATCCAGGGCGATGCCAGAGTCGTGGTACGCGCCGCTGCGGCCGCGGTTGGCCTTCGCGGCCCTGTTCCTCGTCCTGCTCTGTGCCATCCCGGGATTCGCCGGCAGCAACCTGCCCGTCTACTCGGCGGCGCTCGTCGACGTGATCCTGTTCCTGTCCCTCGGTCTGCTCATCCGCAACGCCGGCCAGGTCTCGTTGTGCCAGTACGCGTTCGCCGCCGTGGGCGCGGCTGCGATGGCGCACTTCACCACGCAGATGGGCATCCCCTGGCTCGTGGCGATCCTGCTGGCCGGGCTGGTGGCGATACCTGTCGGGGCAGTGGTCGCCGTGCCCGCCATCCGGCTGACAGGGGTGTTCCTCGCCCTGGCCACCCTCGGGTTCGGCATCTTGATGTCCAACATGTTCTACACCGAGAACTGGATGTTCGGTCCGACCACCAATGGCATCGCCGCGAAGCGCCCGCACCTCGGCGCCTTGCCGGTCGGTAGTGATCGAGGCTTCTACTACGTCATCCTCGCCTTCACGGTCGCCGCCGTCGCGCTGGTCATGTTCATCAAGGAGGGTCGGCTCGGGCGGCTCCTGCGCGCCATGTCGGACTCGCCGCTCGCCCTCGAGACGCACGGCACAACGGTCAATGTCGCCCGCGTCCTCGTCTTCTGCATCTCCTCCTTCCTCGCGGCTATCTCGGGGGCGCTCACCGCCAGCCTCTTCCACTTCGCCGTGGGGAGCGAGTTCGGGTCCTTCAACTCGCTCACGCTGGTGGCGTTGCTGGTCATCATCGTCGCCGGGTCACCGTGGTACGCGGTGATCGCCGCCTTCAACCTCGAGATCCTCCCCTCGTACATCAACCTGGGGAACATCACTGTGTACCTCTCGATGCTCTTCGGCGTGTCGGCCATGGTGTTCCCGGCCCTCACACCTCACATGAAGCACATCGGGATGCCGATCGGGATCCGTCGGGCGGTCGAACGTCTCGACCGCCTGATGGGTGGCGGGCGGGAGGCCGCGCCGCAGGCGCTGCCACTCGCTGCCGCGGCGGTGGGCGTTGCCGGCGCCGTGAGCGAGTTGGGTGTCGTCGGTCCTGCGGACGGAGGGCCCCCGTCGGGCACGAACGGCGGCCGCGAGCATGTGCGGGGCACTTCGAGATCGGCCGGCCTTCGGGGAGTCGAGGCGCCTCACCGCCCCGTGACCGTGCACGCCAGCTCGTCTCGCCCGCGTGGTGCCGGACCGCAGGGCGCAGGGGTGGCGACCGCTGCGAGGGTGGGCCTCGAGGTGCGGAGCCTTTCTGTCCACTACGGAGGGGCGGCGGCCGTGCTCGACTTCAGCCTGAAGGCTCCGACGGGCCGCATCACCGGGCTGATCGGACCGAACGGAGCCGGGAAGACGACCACCTTCAATGCCTGCTGCGGGCTGCTCAAGCCCACTGCCGGGGAGATCTGGCTCCACGGCGAGGACGTGTCGCGCGAAGGCCCGGCCGCGCGGGCGCGGCGAGGGCTGGGGCGGACCTTCCAGCGAGTCGAGCTGTTCAATTCCCTCCCTGTGATCGACAACGTGGCCATGGGCCGCGAGGCGATGCTCGCCGGGCGGAACCCGCTGCGGCACCTCCTGACTCGCCGGGGCGAGCGAGTCGTGGTGGACCAAGCCGTCCGTGAGGCGATCGAGCTCACCGGCATCGCTCCGATCCAAGGCCGCGCGGTGTCCGACATCTCCACGGGGCAGCGACGTCTCGTCGAGCTTGCGCGGGTGCTGGCGGGGCCCTTCGACCTCATCCTGCTCGACGAACCCTCGTCGGGGCTGGACCAGAGCGAAACGGAGCGCTTTGGCCGGATACTCACGAGAGTGGTCGGCGAGCGCGGGATCGGGCTCCTCGTCGTGGAGCACGACATGTCCCTCGTCCGCCAGGTTTGCGACATGGTCTACGTGCTCGATTTCGGCCGCCACATCTTCGAGGGGCCGCCGGCAGACATGCTGCGAAGCGAGGTCGTCAGGGCGGCATACCTCGGCTCTGAGGGCGTCACCGAGGCCGTGTCGTCGCTCGAGGAGCTGGCCACGAGCACCGAGGAGACGGCGTCGAGCTGACCGTGGGCCCGCGGCTTCGCCGCGCCGGCGATGCGGAGATCGCGATCGTGCCTGCTCGAAGGGGGTTCACCGACCGACCGGCGCGCCAGCAGCTATGGCCCAGGAGGGCGCGACGATCAGACCTCGACGCCCAGGTAGCGTTCGAAGATCTCCTCGCCGTTGAGCTCGTCCGCGGCGCCGGAAAAGGCGATCCGTCCGTGGTTGAGGAGGTAGACGGAGTCGGCCAGCGCCAGCGCGCGAGTGACGTACTGCTCGACGATCACGAGGGAAGTGCCGTCGCGCGCCACCTGCTCGAGGAAATCGAAGAGGCCGTCGACGACGAGCGGCGCCAGTCCCATCGATGCCTCGTCGACGAGGACGAGCTTCGGGTTGGAGATGTAGGCCCGCACGATTGCCAGCATCTGCTGCTCGCCGCCGCTCAGGCTTCCTGCAGTCTGGTTCAGCCGCTTCCCGAGGATCGGGAACGATGCAGCCGCCTTCTCGAAGGCTTCCTTGGTCCTTGCCTTGCCCTTTGGCGAGAAGAGGTTGAGGTTCTCCCGCAAGGTGAGCGACGGGAAGATCCCCCGCCCTTCGGGGATGAGGCAGACACCCCGGCGAGCCATCTGGTGCGTGCGCATGCCCGTGACGTCTTCGCCGTCGAGCAGCACCGAGCCCCGGACCGGCCTCAGGAGGCCCGAGATGGTGCGCAGCAAGGTCGTCTTGCCAGCGCCGTTGGGCCCGAGGAGGGCGACGACCGACCCGTCGGGGCACGCCATCGAGACGTCCCACAGCACCGTCACGTCGCCGTAGCCGGCAGTGACGTTGCAGACCTCGAGCACCCTCGCTCCCTTCGCCACGATCCAGCTCGACCCTGGAGCACGGTCAATGACCGCGAAGCCTGCCGCGAGACCCCTCGGGCTCCAGCCGCCCGGACCCCAGGTCGTGCCGAGCCGGACGGAGGCCTCCGGTCCAGGACACTAGCATGGGGGCCGAAACCAGCCCGGAGCCGCGGCGGGACGCCGCCGGGGCGCTCACGACACGAAACAGGAGTGGCATGCAGGTCAAAGTAGGCAACCGACTTCGGAGCGTGGTGTGCGACACCGAGGTCATCGTGACCAGGGCTCCGACCAAGGAGGTCGAGATCAGCTGCGGTGGCCACCCCATGGTTCCGCTCGGCACCGAGCCCCCCGCTGGCGTGTCGCTCGATCCCGACGCCGCCTCGGGTGCGCAGCTCGGCAAGCGCTACGCCGACGAGGAGGTCGGGCTCGAGCTGCTCGTGACCAAGGCCGGCAAGGGGACCCTCGCGCTCAACGGCACGCCGCTCGAGATCAAGCAGGCGAAGGCGCTCCCGTCCTCCGACTGACCTCACCCACGGCGGCGCTGAGCTCGGCACCGCGGTGGCCCTTCAACTCGGCCGCAACGTGGTCCTCGCGGCACCAGCGCTGAGCACACAGGACCGCTCAGGCCGAAGCGTGACGCTGGGCGGCCTGTCGGGCGCGTGCCATATTGCCTTACGAGAAACCGGAGGCAGCCACGTCCCGAGGCAGCCACGTGACGGACACCCGGGCTCGGGCGGCGTGGCCCGGGTGTCCGACCGACGGGCGGCGCACTTGGACGGTGGGCTGGGGAGTGCTCGAAAGGGCGCAGCCGCGACCCGTGTGAGGACCTTGGGCGCGTCGGCCTCGTTCGTTAGGCTGACAGCCGTACAACTCACAAAGGTCGAGGAAGCATGCGTCTCGAGAACAAGGTCGTGCTGATCACCGGGGCAGGCGCTGGCCTGGGCCGTGAGTCCTCACTGCTGTTCTCCCGGGAAGGAGCGAAGCTCGTCGTTACCGACGTAGTCGCGTCGCGGGCGAAGAAGGTGGCGGCCGAGGTCCTCGAACAGGGTGGCGAGGCGGAGCCGCTCGAGCTCGACGTCACCGACGAAGCACAGGTGGAAGCGGGCGTGCGGAGAGCTGTGTCGACCTACGGGCGCCTCGACGTGATGTTCGCCAACGCGGGCATCCCCGAGGTCGGGTTCGGCAGCGTGCCGTTCGAGGACATCACGCTCGACAACTACCGCCGGGTCGTCGATGTCTGCATGACCGGGGTGTTCCTGTGCGCCAAGCACGCAGTCCGCCAGATGAAGCGCCAGGGTGGGGGGACCATCGTCGTGACGACGTCGGCCGCCAGCATGGTCGCCTACCCGGGCTTCCCGAGCTATGCCGGAGCCAAGGCAGGTGCCAACGGGTTGGTGCGGGCGATCGCGCTGGACGTCGGGAAGTACGGCATCAGGATCAACGCGCTGTGCCCGTTCCACGGTATGTCCGCCAACTTCCCGCTCGGACCGGACGCCGAGGTGCTCGGAAAGTCCTACGAGGAGATGGCGCCGTGGGACCCGGACCAGCGGGCGATGCCGCTCCGCTACGACCGGCCTCCGACCCTGCGCGACAACGCGAACATCGCGCTGTTCCTCGCGTCGGACGAGTCCGCGTACATGAGCGGCGTGTGCCTCCCGGCGACCGACGGCGGGACTCTGGCGCGCGTGTCGATCATCTTCCCCCAGGATCTCGGTCAAGGTGAGGGCTCCGTGCTGCCCGAGAGCCTGGGATCGCTGCGCCCGCAATAGGGGGTCGCTGGCGGGCCTCGCCCTGCAAGGTGCTCGCCGCCAGTTGGGGACCTGCTTCGCCGGCAGGAGGCCTGCCCCGCCAACAGGGCCCCGGGCTGCGTCAGACCGTGGTCGCCCCCATGTCGACGCGGAGTTGCGCCCCGGTCACGCAACGCGAGTCGTCCGACGCGAGGTACAGGACGCTTCGGGCGATGTCGTCGGGAGAGGCGACAGCGGGCTCGGGCAGGACGGAGGCGTACGATGCGGTGAAACCCGGGTTGGCCGCGAGCAAGGCGCCGACGTCCGCTCCCTCGACCATGACGGTGTCCACCCCCCAGGGGTGGATCGAGTTGACGCGGATGCCGTGCGGCCCGAGCTCGACGGCGGCCGCACGGGTGAGGCCGACGAGGCCGTGCTTGGCGGCCACGTAGTGCGCCTGGCCGGGCAGTGCCTTCAGCCCGCCGACCGAGCTCGTCACGATGATCGAGCCACCGGTGCCTTGCTCGATCATCGTCGGGACCGTGGCCCGCAGCGTGTGGAAGACGCCGGTCAGGTTGACGTCGAGCATCACCTGCCACGCCTCCAGGCTGAGCTCCCAGAGGGGTCCCCACGTCGAGATGCCGGCGTTCGCCACCACGATGTCGAGGTGCCCCAGGTCGGCCACCCCCTCGCGCACCGCTGCCTCGAGGGCGGCGTAGTCCCTGACGTCGACCTGAGCCGCCACGAACCGCCTGCCTGCTTCCTGCACGACGCGCCCCGTCTCGGCGAGGTCGCCCGGCGTGGCCGCTCGATAGGTCACGGTCGGGACGGGAGCGCAGACATCGATGCCGATGACGTCGGCTCCCTCGCACGCCAGCAGGGCAGCTTCGGCCCGCCCCTGCCCGCGCGCGGCGCCGGTCACCAGCGCCACCTTGCCGGCCACCTTTCCTGCTGCGCTCGGCATGGCGCTGACGCTAGCCCTCGGCTGCCACCGGTGATCGGGAACCCGATGTGACAACCGGAAAGGCGCGCCTGTGCACTCAGCCGGGCAGCAGGCCGAGATCGGCGGCCAGGGCAGGCGCGCTGAGCACCTCGCCGGTGTACCGCAGCGGGTCGTCACACGTGCAGAGGTGGGCGATGACGGACGCGGGCACGGTGGGCGGGATGGCTGCCGTGCGGGTCACGCCGGTCCGCTCGAAGGTGGCCGCCATCGTTTCGGTCAGGACGAACCCCGGTTCGACCGTGATCACCGCGATCCGGTGGGGCAGGCCTTCTTGGGCGACGACGTTTGCCATGCGGTTGAGGGCCGCCTTGCTCGCGCCGTACGCAGGGCCGTTCTCCGGCAGGCCCGTCGTGTTGGCCCGGCTGGCCGACACCGGCTCGAGATTCGCCGCGCCAGAGGTGACGTTCACGACCACGCCACCACCACGCTCGCGCATGGAACCCCAGAACCCTTCGATCAACATGAGCGGCGCAGTCACGTTGATCGCGAGGTGCTTCTCCCACTGCTCGCGTGTGAGGTCAGGCACGTGCGTGAACAGCGCCCGCCCGACGGTGTACGCGGCGTTGTTGACCAGGATGTCGACGTGACCACAGCGTTCGAGCACCGTGCGCACGACGCGGTCGATGTCGTCCTGTCGGCTGAGGTCAGCAGGCAGGACGACGGGCTCCCCGCCGACGGCGCGAACCGCCGCCGCCGTCTCTGCGAGCGTGCCTGGCGTGCCCGCCCGCGGTTCCTCGGTGCGGGCGACGAGCACGACGCACACCCCCCGGCGGGCCAGCTCGAGCGCGGTCTGCTTCCCGATCCCCCGGCTGGCGCCCGTCACGACGGCCACGTTCGGTCCCGTTGCCACGACATCCCGTTGGGTTGCCACGTCACCTCCGGCTGCAACCGCCGCACAGCGCCCGCCCGACGGCTTGCGACGGTGCGACCGGGACCACCGTAGCGGACAGCCATCCTGGCGTCCGAAGAGCGCCGAGCCGCTGGGATCCGTAGGCTCGGGCTGCCTGGGCGCAACTGCCCGCTCGTCGAGTGACGGCGCCGGCAGTCGATGGCACGCGGTGGCGCGTGCCGAGGAGGACCGATGCCTGACGAGGACCCCATCCTGGTCGAGACCCGCGACGGGAAGATGTTGATCACCCTCAACCGCCCGGAGGTCCTGAACGCGCAGAACGACCCGCTCAGGGCCGGCCTGATCGCCGCGCTGGACCGCTTCGAGGCGGACGACCAGCTCGGCGTGGCGCTCGTGATGGGCAGCGGGCGGGCCTTCTCGGCCGGTGCCGACCTGAAGGAAGGGCCGTCCGCCTCCGGAGGCCGAGCGCGCTTCGCCCACTTCGACCGCCTGGACCGCTGCCGCAAGCCGCTCATCGCATGCATCCACGGGTACGCAGTCGGTGGCGGGCTCGAGCTGGCGCTCTGCTGCGACATCCGGGTGGCGACCGAGGACGCGCTCCTTGGTACGCCCGAGCCGCGTACCATCGCCAGCGCGCCGGGGGTCGCCGCACCTCGCCTGGGCCGGCTCATGCCCCTCGGTGAGGCGCTCAAGCTGATGCTCACCTCCCAACCCATCAGCGGGCGCCGCGCCTACGACGTGGGCCTCGTGCAGGAGGTGGCACGCGATCAAGAGGCGCTCCGCCTCGTCGCAGACGGCCTGGCCGATCGGATGCTCGAGTGCAGCCCCGCAGCCCTCGCGTCGGTCAAGCAGATCGCCCGCACCCCAGTGGAGCTCGAGATGTCGTCGATCCAGCGCCTCGAGTCCCTCGGATGGATCGACGGCTCGCCGCGAGCGCACGCTTCCCGCGGGCCTCGACCAGCGTGACGGCTGCCTCGTCCGTGAGCCTTGCAGGCTCGAGCGGCCCTGCGGAGCCTGCCAGCGCTCAGGTGCGCCGTGTGCCGGGCGGGGGGAAGCGATCGTCCCAGGGACCTGGCTGCTTGATGGGGGAGATGCGCTGGATGCTGCGGGCGAGCCAGGCGTCGTAGTCGGTGGCCTTCTTGCGGAACGAGCCACCGACCGCCGGGTTGGGGAGGATGAGGAAGGCTTCGTCCTCGAGACCCTTGACCGTGGCCTCGGCGATCTCTGCCGGTGTCTGCACCAGGCCGATATCCATGCCGTCGAACTGGCCGGGGCGCGTCTCGACCGCTGTCGGGCACAAGCACGACACCCGTATGTTCCGGTCGCCGTAGTTGAGCATCAACCACTCGGCGAAGCCGATCGCCGCGTGCTTGGTGACCGTGTACGCGAGGGCCGAGTTGGCGGTGATCAGGCCGGCCGCGGAGATCGTCTGCAGGAAGTACCCGCCTCCCCGCTCGAGCATGCGCGGCACCAACTGCTGCGCCGAACGGATGTGAGACATCACGTTCACCTGCCAGGAACGTTCGAATGTCTCTTCCGTGGTCTGGAGATTGCCCCCTTCCGGGCCGCCGAAAACTGCTGGGTTGTTGCAGAGCAGGTCGATCGGCCCGATCTCACGTTCGACCCACGCCAGGAACGCCGCGTACTCACCCGCATTGCCGACGTCGCAGGCTCGACATGGCTGGCCAAGGCGGGCTGCCACCAGCGTCATAGCCGCGTCGTCGAGGTCCGAGATGACGACGGTCCTGGCGCCCTCCTCGACGAAACGGGTGGCGAGGCCTTCACCGATGCCGTGCCCGCTCCCGGTTACGACGATCGTCGCGCCCTCGATGTGCATCGGCCTCCCTCGTCCCAGTTCCGCGCTGGCGTTGCAGCAGCTCTCAGTCCACAGACGTGCGGGCGCTGCAGCGAGCTCTCAGTCCCAGACGAGCGGGAGGTGATGCGGTGCTCGCGGGTTCCCGCTGTACACGAGCTCTGCGCCCGGCGCGATGCGGTAGTTCGGGATGCGCCGGTGCCACACCTCCATCGCGGTCACCATCTCCATGCGTGCGAGATGGGAGCCGAGGCACCGGTGGAATCCGCTCGCGAACCCGATGTGTGGGTTGGGTGAGCGGTCGAAGTCCACGGCCAGCGGGTCGGGGAAGTACGTGGGATCCAGGTTCGCCGCGGACCATGACACGCCCATGACCGTCCCAGCGGGGATCCGTTCGCCGCTCGGGAGCTCGAGGTCCTCGAGGGCGATCCGGCCACCGTCGGTCACCGGAGATTCGAAGCGCATCAGCTCTTCCACCGCGCTCGGCCAGCGCGACGGGTCGGCCAGGAGCTCTGCTCGACGCTCGGGGTGGCGGGCGAAATAGCTGAGGAAGCAGGCCAGCGAAGCAGCGACCGTGTCGAGGCCGGCGATCATCAGCAGGCCGAGGATGTCATGGAGGTTCTCGCGCGTGAGGCGCTGCCCGCCCACCTCGGTCGTGAGGAGCCAGCCGAGCATGTCGTCCCCCGGGTCGCCGCGTTCCTCGCGCTCGTCGAGCGCCCGGTTGAAGTAGGACTGGATCCACTCCACCGCTTGCGCCCGCTTGGCCTCTTGCTCCTCTGCCGACGGGCGATCGACTTGCTCGTTGCTCAGCGTCAGTTCCTTGAACTCGAGGAAGGCCGGGAGGTCTTCGGTCGGCAACCCCATGATCGACAGGAAGATCTGGGAGGGGAGCGGCTCGCACCACTCGACGTAGGCGTCGACCTCGTGACCGTCGACGAAGCCGTCGATCATGCGGTTCGCGAGGTCGCGAACCTGGTCGGCAAGGGGGGCAACCCGCTTGGCAGTGAAGACCGGGTCGAGGAGGCGGCGGTACTTCGTGTGCTCGGGGCCATCGAGACCCAGCGGGATGGCCGGGCGGTTGCTGCCGAGGAACTTCGACGCCTGCACGACGGCGCGGTTCTTGTTGACGAACAGGATGTCGTCCATCCTGAGCAGGGTGACGGACCCGTTGGCGTTGTGGACGACGGGGCAGCGCTCGGCCAGCTCGACGTACATGGGCTGCGGCTCCGCGCTCCGCCGGGCTTCAGCCCGCTCGGGGACCTCCTCCCACGCGTACATCGTGGCGTACATCCGAGCGGCATCCGCCACGACTTCCTGCTCGGTCACCTGGTCACCCATCGTGCCCCCTTTCACGCCACATTCCGCTTCCCGCTTCTCCCGCGTCCCTCGGGAGGTCGGTCCGACGGGAGGTCGGCACGACGCTCACCCCGTCGCTGCGCTCACCTCTCACTTCGACGTCTGCGCAGGCTAGCTCGCTGGACGAACGTGCTCGGCGTGGACGTGAGCGCCCGTGGAGGTGGAGGCCACGGCCGGCGCACCGTGCCGCGCTGGCGATCCAGCAGGTGCGTGGTCCCCCGGGGGCGTCCTGGCTGTCCGCTCTATTCGGCCGCGAACCCGAGGCGTGCCGGTGTCCAAGCGCGTCCTTCCCGCCGATGGACGTCGGAGCCCCCCTGACTGCTGCCTCCGTCAACTCTTCGGCTGGCAGAAGGTCTTGCTGCCGTGGGTGGCGACGTACTTGCCCTTCTTCACGCCGTAGAGGAAGACGCAGCTGACCGGGTTGGCCTTGCCCTGCACGAAGGTGAGCGGGGGCGCGAGACCACCCAGCGTCTCGTCGTGGAGGGAGTAGAGCCCGGTGAGGATGTCCTGGGCGGTCGGCGAGGTGTCGCTCTTGGGCACCCCGAGGCTCGCGGCCTTCGCGAAGAGCTGGGCGCCGACGTAGGCGAAGGCCACGTTGGCCTGAGTCTGGGCCTTCTTCAGCTCGGGGCCCTCGATCTTGTGGAAGAGCTTCTGGGCGGGCGTCGCGTCGAGCATCCACGGGAAGTCCTGGAGGTCGCCCGTGGCGTTGGCCAGGTTCGGGTCCTTGATGTCCTGCGGTGCGATCGTGCCCTGCGAGGTGATCCAGATCGGGTGGTAGCCCTGGCGGGCGCAGTCGTCGGCGATCCGGTTCGGGGCCACGCCAGCGGGGAACAGGGCCTGGGCCCCGCTGCTCTTGGCGCCGAGGCAGACGGCCGTGTAGTCCGGCTGGCTGTTGGAGGCTCCGGCCGAGTAGGTGACGTCGATGGGCACCGACTTCGCGAGCGACTTGGTGACGGGCACCGCCTGCGCGCACGCCGGCACCTCGGTGCAGTAGATGAGCCCGTACGTCTTGGCGCCGGCTTCGGCCGCGGCCTTCTCCTGGCCCCACAGGATGGTGAGCACGGTGGTGCCGTTGGCGAAGAAGTCCGGTTGGACCTGGAACTGGAAGCCGTCGCCGGCCTCGGTCGTGCTGATCACCGGCACGTGGGCCGACGTGACGAAGGAAGCGAAGGCGGCGTCCTGGCCGCTGCCGTCGAGGATGGCGATGACATGGTCGGTGTCCACGAGGGTCTTGGCATCCGACAGCGCGGTTGCCGGGTCGTTCCGGTCGTCGAGCTGGAAAAGCTTGACCGGGTGGCCGTTGATGCCCCCGTGGCTGTTGACGTAGCGGGCCCACAGGTTGAGGGAGTCCCGGACGTCGTGGACGGTGCCGGTGGTGCCGCCTGTCTCCGTCGCGATGGCACCCACCAGAAGGGGTGCGCCGCGCGGGACCGCGGCCCCGGCGCCGCCGGTCGCGAGGAGCGAGGCGGCGCACGCAAGGACGCCCCCGAGCAGCGTGAGCACGACCGTGCGGGCCATGCGGCGGAATCCTTGCGCCTGGCGAATGGACATCGAGCACCCCTCTCTCGCACGCTGGCACCCGGGCGACCGTGGCGTTCGTGACGACTTCGTTGCGATGGTATTCATCTCGCATGCCGCCGCGTCCGCCCGCAGCGAGACACCAGCGGCCCGCTCGGCGGCGCCCTGCCTCGGCGCGCGTCCGCCGAGCTGGAGGGGGGATGAGGGGGGAGGAGGGGAGAGGAGGGGGGAGCTGCGCCGGCATCCCGGTGCGGGCGAGCCGGGAGCGGTCAGAGGCTGATCTGCACCACCCCGTCGACGACCCTCGTCTCGAAGGTCATGAGGTCCTGGTTGAACCCGTCGATGGACGCCGGCTCCACGCACGCCCCGCTACGCACGTCGTAGCGGCTGCTGTGCTGGGGGCAGGTGATGTAGCAGCCGTCGAGTGGCCTCCCCCCGAGGGTCGTCCCCTGATGCGGGCAGAGGTTCTGGAAGGCGAAGAACTCGCCGTCGACGTTGGCGACCGCCACCGGGAAGCCGTCGACCGAGACGGTTGCCGTCTCGCCGGGGCCGATCCAGTCGGCGGGCATGGCGTCGTGGAAGGGGGGCATCGGTCTCCTCGATCGTCGCTGTCGTGCTCGTCCCGGTGGCCAGCTGACCGACCGAACCACGTTCGTCCGGCCAGGGGCCCGGCGTTCATTCAGGCTGCGCCCTCGCCACATGCGTGGCTGCCCGGACCGCGCGCAGGATCCCCTGGTAGCCGGTGCACCGGCACAGGTTCCCCGACATCGCCTCGCGGATCTCCTCGTCGGTCGGGTCAGGGTTGTCGCGGACGAACGCGGTTGCCGACACCACGAAGCCCGGCGTGCAGAAGCCGCACTGCAGCCCGTGCTCCTCCTGGAAGGCACGCTGCACGGGGTTCAGCTCGCCTTCGGGCCCTGCCAGCCCCTCGACGGTCGTCACCTCGCGGCCGGCGGCCTGCACGGCGAAGGTGAGGCACGAGCGGATCGCCTCGCCGTCGAGCAGGACCGTGCATGCCCCGCAGACGCCATGCTCGCACGCCAGGTGCGTGCCGGTGAGCCCGCAGTCCTCGCGGAGGAAGTCGGCCAGCAGCTTGCGGGCCTCGACGCGCGCCGTGCACGGCTGGCCGTTCACGTTGATCCGGACTTCCCGCTCGTTCACGCCTTTGCCTCCTCGATCGCCCGGCTGAGGGCACGGCGCACCATCTCGGCTCCGAGGCGCCTGCGGTACCGGCTCGAGGCGTGCAGGTCGGCCGGCGGATCGGTGCCGTCGGCGGCAAGCCGGGCCACCTCGACCAGGTCGCCCGCCGACGGCGCCCTGCCGACGAGCGTCGCTTCGGCCTCCTGGGCCCGCAGCGGCGTGCTGCCGAGGCCGAAGAGCCCGATGGCGCACCGCCGGACCTCGGCGGACTCCGAGAGCTCGACGGCGCAGACAGCGCCGGCCAGCGCGAAGTCGCCATGACGGCGTGCGAACTCCTCGACGGCGAACCCGCAGCGCCCGGACCAGACAGGGAAGCGCACCGCCGTCACGACCTCGTCGACCTCGAGCGCAGTGGTCCACGTGCCCTGGAAGAAGTCGCCTGCGGCGATCGTCCGCGTGCCCCTGCTCGACGCGGCCTCGATCTCGGCATCCAGAGCCACGGCGACTGCCGGGTACTCGGCCGCCGGGTCGGCGTGGGCGATGGAGCCCCCGAGCGTGCCCCGGTTGCGGATCTGGAAGTGTCCGATGAGCGGCGTCACCCTGGCGAGGAGCGGGACCGAGGTGACGACCTCTTGATCGCTGCCCACGACGCGATCGACGGTCGCCGCGCCGACGGTCAGTGTCCCGTCGTCGCGGTGCACACCTTGGAGCTCGGGCACCCGACCGATGTCGACGAGGCAAGGGAAGGCAGCGAGGCGGAGCGAGAGCATCGGCACCAGGCTCTGACCGCCGGCGAGGACCTTGGCGTCGTCGCCGAGCTCGGCCAGCACGGACAGCACCTCCGCCAAGCTCCCCGGCGCCCGGTAGTCGAACGGCGCTGGCTTCATCGCTCCTCCCTCGACCTGCTGCCGCACGGCGCGTGGCCGCGCCAGCTCGCACCGGCCTCCGCCTCGGCGCTCAGGTGTCCGACAGGTGACCGATGAGCCGGTGCGGCTGGCGATGCTAACGCGGTGCCTGTCGGGTGCACCGCGGTCAGCTGGGACGACGGGTCACACGCGGCGGTTCAGGCCACGCCGCGCCGGCGCCTTCGCCCGCGGCGGACCAGCAGCAGCAGGCCGAGGGCGGCGACGGCGCCGGCCACGGGGCCGACCCGCTTGAGCACCGGCGACGCGGACACGCCGAGCAGGTCGATCGGCTCCTTCTCCGGTGCCGCCTCCGGTGCCGCCGAGGATTGGGGTCGGGGTGCCGCCTCCGGGCGGGGCGTCGCTTCGGACGGCTCGGTGCCGGCCGCTTCGGCGGACAAGCCACCTGCGGATGCGGCACGGGTGCCGGCGAGCTCGGCTGCCAGGTTCTGCGCGAAGGTCTCGGTGAGCTTGCCGGCCACGTCTGCGATCACCCCTCGGCCGAACTGGGCCGGCCGGCCGGTGATGTTCAGGTCCGTGACCACGTCGACCGCCGTGTGGTCCCCGCGGTCCTCGAGGGTGGTGGTGACGGTCGCCTTGGCGGTGCCCGAGCCGCGGCTCTCCTTGCCGCTCGCGTCGATGACCGCGCGGTGTGCCGCCTCGTCGATCTCGACGAAGCGGGCGGTGCCCTGGTAGGTGACCACGATGGGACCGACCTTCACCTTGACGTGACCCTTGTGGACGTCACCCTCGGACCCCTCGAGGGTCGCGCCGGGCATGCAGCGCGCCACCCGCTCGACGTCGAGCAGCACGCGCCACGCCTCGTCGATCGGCGCTGCGACGGTGAAGTTGTTGGTCAGTTCCACGACGCTCCTTCAGGTTCGCTCTCGGCCTCGGCCAGGCGGGCCAGGTCCGCATCGGTGTCGACGTCGAAGGGCGATCCGACGTCGTCGCAGGCTACGCCCGTCACCACCTCGGGGTGCCGGCGCAGGTACCCGCGGGCCCCTACGTCGCCGACCGCCAGGTTCCGCACATCGTTCCACACGGAGCGGTCGAGGAGGACCGGGTTGCGGGGCTGGCCCGCAAAGGTGGCCACCGCCGCCCGCGCCCCGGCCCGCCAGGCGGCGACCAGGCGGCCGATCGCCTCCTTGCGCAGGTGCGGCTGGTCGACGAGGGCCACCACCACTGCCTCGACGTTCGCCGCCTGCTCCAGGGCGGCCAGCCCCACCTGCAAGGAGGAGCCGATGCCCTCGGCCCAGCCGCGGTTCACCACCGCGCGCGCGCCGTCGAGGGCGGCCCTCGCCAGGACCTCCTCGGCGGCGGCGCCCAGCACCACGACGACGGGGTCGAGGCCGGCGGCAGCGAGCAGCCCGACGCCCCGCTCGACGAGGAGCCGCCCTTCGTGCGCGACGAGCGCCTTAGGCTGTCCTCCCAGGCGCTGCCCGCCGCCCGCGGCGAGCAGCAGGCCGGCGACGGGCACCTCAGGCGCCGGCACGCTCGAGCGAGGCGTGGATGGCGCCTGCCCGCTCGGTCAGGGGCAGGCCGGTGCCGCCCCAACGGTGGCGGATGATGTCCGCGGCGATGGACACGGCCGTCTCCTCGGGGGTGCGGGCCCCGATGTCGAGCCCGATCGGGGAGGCCAGCCGGGCGAGCTCCTCGTCGGTGAGCCCGGCCTCGCGCAAGCGCGCCAATCGGTCCTCGTGGGTCCGGCGGCTGCCCATGGCGCCGATATAGGCCGCCGGGCGGCGCAGGGCCAGCTCGAGGACCGGCACGTCGAACTTCGGGTCGTGGGTGAGCACGCAGATCACGGTCCGCTCGTCCACCTCGGTCGCAGCCAGGTACCGGTGCGGCCAGTCGCAGACCACCTCGTGGGCTTCGGGGAACCGCTCGCGGGTGGCGAACACGGCACGGGCATCGCAGACGGTCACCCGGTAGCCGAGGAACACGCCGAGGCGTGCCACCGCCGAGGCGAAGTCGATGGCGCCGAAGACGATCATGCGCGGCGGCGGGGCGAAGGACTGCACGAACACCTCGACGTCGTCGGCGCGGCGCTGCCCCTCGGGACCGTAGTGGCGGGTGCCGTCCTGGCCCTGGGCGAGCATGCCCCGGACGTCGTTGGCCACCGCCGAGTCGAGCCGCTCGTTGCCGAGCGACCCGCGCTGGCGGTCCGGCCACACCGCCAGGCGGGCTCCCCGGCCCGCCCCGTTGGTCACGACCGCGAGCGCCACGGGCTCGCCCGCCTTCTCGGAGCGCACCACGTCTGCGAGCAGGCCGGCGTCGTCACCGGTGACGGGGGCCACCAGCACGTCGAGGATGCCGCCGCAGGTCAGACCGACCGAGAACGCGTCGTCGTCGCTGATGCCGTAGGTGGCCACCTGCGCCGGCCGGTCGGGGAGGAGCGAAGAGGCGAGCTCGTACAGGGCCCCCTCGACGCAGCCGCCGGACACGCTGCCGAGCACCTCCCCCTCGGCGCTGACTGCCATGGTTGCCCCCGGAGGGCGTGGCGCGCTGCCCCGCACGCCGACCACGGTGGCCGTGGCGAAGGGCGTCGTGCCCCGGCACCACTCCTCGAACCGTTCACCCAGTTCGCGCATGGTCGGCCCCTCCTGTCCGCGCTCCGCGCGCTCCGCTTGCTCCTCTCGCCCGGACGCCCGACGGCCTCCGGGCCCCTGCGTCGGCGGCGTCGAGGACCACGTCGGCCAGGTGGACCAACGCCGCCAGGCTGTGGCCCTCCACGAAATCGTCGACGTGGGGCAGGGCCGCCGCCATACCTGCAGCCAGCGGCTGGTAGCCCGGTTGCGCCTTGCGGGGGTTGGCCCACACCACCCGGTGGGCGAGGCGCGCCAGGCGCGCCATCTGGCGCCCGAGCTCGGCTGGGTCGCCGCGCTCCCAGCCATCGGAGAGCACCACGACCACCGCGCCCCGGGCGACGCCCCGCTGTCCCCAGCGGTCGAGGAACTCCTTCACGAGGGGGCCCAGCCGTGTGCCGCCGCCCCGGTCGACCACGGCCCCCATGACCTCGCGCACGGTGCGCGCCGGGTCGCCGCCGACTAGGAGTGGCGTCACCCTCGTGAGGCGGGTGCCGATCGTGAACACCTCGGTCCGCGGGTGGCGCCGGCGGCTGGCCGCGTGGGCGAAGTACAAGAGCGCCTCGCCGTAGGTGGCCATCGAACCGCTGACGTCCACGAGCAGCACCACCCGGCGCTGGCGCGGTCGCGGTGCGCGGAAGGCCAGCTCGGCCATCTCGCCGCCCCCCGCCATGATGCGCCGCAAGGTGCGAGCCCGGTCGGCCCGCCCCCGGGCGGACGGGCGGAGGCGGGCAGAGCGCCGAGCCTCCCCCGAGCGCGAGAAGGCCAGGGCGAGAAGGCGCACCAGCTCCGGCTCGAGCACGGTGAGCTCCCCGAGGTCCTGGTGGGCCAGCCGCTCCACGGTGCTCGCGGCGGGGATGTCGAGCTCGTCGTCGTGCGCCTCGTCGCCCTCGTCGCCCTCGTCGTCGAACAAGGCGGCACGCACCTGCTGGCGCGCCTCGGGGGGGCCGGCAGGTGCCTCCTGCTCGGCGGCACGGAGGTACCCGGCGAAGACCCGGTCGAAGATCTCGAGGTCCTCGAGCCGAGCGCACATGGTGAGCCGCCCCGAGCGGTACAGGTCGACGGGGGAGGCCGGGTCGAGCCGGTCGAGGGCCCGGAGCCAGGCGTGGACCCGGTCGGGCGACGCACCCATGCCTGCCTGGCGGAGGCGCCGCGAGATCCCGATGAGGGTCCCGGCCATGTCCGCCCCGGCTCCCGGCGGCGCGGCCCCGGCTGGCCCGGCCATGTCCGCCCCGGCTCCGGCCCCGGCCCCGGCCTCAGGCATCCTCGGCCACCTCCTGGAGGAGCCGGTCGAGCCCCAGCTCGCGCACGCGCAGCTGGTCCTCGTGGTACTTGAGCACGCTGCCCAAGGTGGTGGCGGCGACGGCAGGCGTGAGGTCGTCGGCCCCGAGGACGCTCAAGGCGTCCGCCCAGTCGAGTGCTTCTGCCACGCCGGGTGGCTTCAAGAGGTCGACCCGACGGAGGCCTTCGGTCGCCCGGGCGACCCGCCGGGCGACGCGCTCGGACACCTTGGGGAGGCGCCGGCGGATGATCGCCACCTCGCGCTCGTAGGTCGGGTTGTCGACCCAGTGGTAGAGGCAACGCCGCTTCAGGGCGTCGTGCACCTCCCGGGTGCGGTTCGACGTCACGATCACGACCGGCGGCACGGCGGCCCGGATGGTGCCGACCTCGGGGATGGTGATGCTGAACTCGCTCAGCATCTCGAGCAGGAGGGCCTCGAACTCGTCGTCGGCGCGATCGACCTCGTCGATGAGCAGCACGCTCGGGCAGGTCTCGAGAGCGGCGAGCAGGGGCCGGGCCACGAGGAACTCGCGGCTGTACAGCTCGCGCTCGAGCCCGCGGGCGTCGTGCCCCTCGCCCGCGGCCTCGACGGCTCGGAGGTGGAGCAGCTGGCGGGGGAAGTCCCAGTCATAGAGGGCCTGGGAGGCGTCGATCCCCTCGTAGCACTGCAGCCGGATGAGCGGGGCCTCGAGAGTCCGCGCCAGGGCGTCGGCCACCGCCGTCTTGCCGACCCCGGCAGCGCCTTCGAGGAAGAGCGGCCGGCGCATGGACAGGGCGAGGAAGCAGGCAACGGCCATCTCCTCGTCGGCGAGGTAGTCCTGGGCAGCCAGCGCCGCTGCCAGCTGGTCGGGCGTGGTCACCCCGGCCGGCAGCCACCGCGGCGCGTCAGGACCAGGAGAACCGTCGCTCATGGTCCCATTGTCCCCCGACCTGCTCGATGTCGCCACGTCGGGGCCAACGCCGGCAGGCCGCTCCCCATTTCCCGCCCGCCTCGGGCTCCACCGACCCGGCCTTCGCGCCCGGCGGGCGGCAGTAGGTTGGGCCGCGTGGAGCTCCTGGCCAAGGTCTTGACGGTGTCCGACTCGGTGGCTGGCGGGCGCCGCGAGGACCGATCGGGCCAGGCCCTGGCCGATCGCCTCGCGGGCGCCGGGTTCGAGGTGGTCGAGCGCAGGGTGGTCGCCGACGGCGTCGAGCCGGTCGCCGGAGCCCTGCGAGAGCTGTGCCAGGACTTCACCGGGCTCGTCGTCACCACCGGTGGCACCGGGTTCGCGCCCACCGACCTCACCCCGGAGGGCACCTCGGCGGTCCTCGACCGTGCGGCGCCCGGGCTGGCAGCCGCCATGACGGGAGCCGACCCCAAGGGGCGCCTGTCGCGGGGCGTCGCCGGCACCGTCGGGACCGCCCTGGTGCTCAACACGCCCGGGTCCCCCCAGGGGGCGGTGGAGTCGCTCGAGGCAGTGCTCGACGTCGTGCCCCACGCCCTCGACCTCCTGGCCGGCGGCCACCCGCACTGAACCCGGCGGCGGGCTCGCCGGCCGCCGCGCGCGGGCCGGTCAGGCGCCCCCCGACACCGGTGGCAGGACCGCCACCTCGTCGGTGGCCGCGACCGGGGCCTCGGGGCCCGCCTCGGTGCCGTTCACCCAGGTCTTCGAACGGGCCGCCACCTCGGCGAACTGGCCGCCGAAGCGCCGGGCAGCCTCCGCGACCACCTCTTCGACCGTGGACCCGCCCACCTCGGCCGACGCGGTGCCCGCCGCCTCGCGAGCCGGGCCGAAGAGCCGCAGCCGCGCCACCCGTCAGCCCCCGATCTTCGACATGGGCCGGAGGGGGTGGAGGAATCCGGGATCGTTGATCCCATGCCCTGCCAGCTTCTTCCACGTGGCCCGCCGGAAGGCCTCGGCGATCCGATCGTCAGGTGCACCGGTGCGCAGGAGGTCCCGCAGGGGTACCTCGTCGTCGGAGAACAGGCAATTCCGCAGGGCACCGTCAGCCGTGAGGCGCAGGCGGTCGCAGGTGCCGCAGAAGGGCCGGGTGACGCTTGCGACCACCCCGACCTCGCCCTGGCCGTCGGCGAAGCGGAAGCGCTCTGCAGGTGCGGGGTCCCCCGCGCCGCCACCTACGGGCTCGAGCGGCCACCGGCGGTGGATGCGATCGAGGATCTCCTCACCGGGCACCACCTGGTCGCGGCGCCAGCCGTGCTGGGCGTCGAGCGGCATGAACTCGATGAAGCGGACGATGCGGCCCGTGCGGCGGGCGAAGGCGGCGAAGTCCTCGACCTCGTCGTCGTTGAGGCCCCTGGCGACGACCACGTTCACCTTGACCGGCGTGAGGCCCGCCGACTCGGCCGCCTCCATGGCCTCGAGGGCCGTCGACAGCCGCCCTCGCCGGCGGATCGCCTCGAAGCGGTCGGGCCGGAGCGAGTCGCAGCTGATGTTGACCCGGCGAAGGCCGGCCTCGGCCAAGGGGGCGGCCAGGCGGGCCAGGTTGGTGCCGTTCGTGGTGAGCGCGAGGTCGTCGAACCCGAGGGCTGCCAGCCGTCGCACCAGGTCCACGACACCACGGCGCAACAGGGGCTCCCCGCCCGTCAGGCGCACCGAGCGCACGCCGAGGGCACGGGCGATGCCGGCCACCCGAACGATCTCCTCGGAGGTGAGGATCTCGCCGCGCGGGCGGAGCGGCACACCCTCCTCGGGCATGCAGTAGACGCAGC
>DATGLW010000104.1:0-6644 GCA_035293965.1 Acidimicrobiales bacterium | reverse complement strand
GATCTTCCGCGAGCACTTCGTGGTCGCCCCCTACCCCGAGGAGAACGTCCGCCGGGTGGTCGACGAGGTCGGCATCGACCCCATCGTCTTCGGCTCGGACTTCCCCCACGGCGAGGGCCTCGCCTACCCGTCTGAGTACGTGGAGGCCCAGCTCAAGGGCTTCACCGAGGCCGAGCAGCGCCGCATCATGCGCGACAACCTCGCCGACTTCTTGAAGCTGCCAGCCTGACCTGCGCCTTGGGGCCACCCGATGCTCGGTGGCCGAACCTCGGGGTGGGACGCATTGGGGCACCATCTCGTGCACCGTCGCGTGCACCGATGGCGCGGGTCACCCGTGTGCCGCGGTCGAGTCAGTGCTCCACGTCGCCGAGGAGCGTTGCCCGCCGATCGGGGATCCCGCGCTGCTGTCGGCGGAAGGCCGACCAGGCGTGGATCGACCAGGCATCCTGATCGTCCCCCCACGCTGGGATGCCGTTGATCGTGTAGCGCATGAGGCTCGTCCAGCACACGCCGTGCACGCCAGAGATCGGCATGGCCATGCGGCTCACGCTCTCCCCTGCCACGTGGAGCTCACGCCCGTGGGTGTCGGTCGCGTCGACGAACAGGCGCCGGACCCAGCCGTGCTCGGGATCGCGCTCCCGCCGCTTGGCCCCGGCCACGAGAGGGGCACGGACCCCGTCGAGGACGAGGAAGCCGCCGGGACCGCACCCGAAGAACGCCGTGTCGGGGGAGGCGGCCGCCGTGATGTAGCTGCCGGTGCCGCCACCCGTCTTCCACGGTTCGGGCCGCAGGTGCCACCAGGAGCGATCCCGCATGGCATAGCAGTCGATCGTGATCTCTTCGCCGTGCAGCACGAGGAGCCCCGTGACATGGCCGAACTGGTCGAGGTGCCGGGGCTTGTGCTCGCCCTCGCCTTCCTTGGGGCGCGACATGTCGACGGGAGGCGACACGCGTACCCATGGCGGCATGATCGCCCGCCAGTCGAGCTCGTAGCGGATCGTGTCGCGATCTGCGAAGCTGAGCCGGTAGTGGCGGAGCGGATCGAGCATCTCGATGCGCGACCCTCCGGGGAAGGTGACGTCGCGAAGATCGCGCTGGGCCGGCAGCGGGGTGTTCCAGTAGTTCAGGTAGTAGGGCGTCTCCATGTGGAACCAGGCCGTGTCGTCGAAGAGGAAGACACCGCCTCCGGCCACGCCGACATTGGGCCGGACGTAGTGGTAGATCCAGCAGCCGAGCTTGCGCTCCGGGTGGAACCACCAGAACCAGAGCGTCTCGTGCTCCCACCACTGGCCGGTCTCGGGCTCGTGGAAATTGTCGTCGTCGATGAGCGACTCGTTGCCCTCCTGGCTGGCGAACCCCTCGTGCATCGTCGTCATGTGCGGCAGTTCTCCTTCTCCGTGCTCGCTCGGCTATGTCGTCGGGGCTGCTCGGTGCCGTGCGACCGCCGTCAGCGGCGGGGGCGGTCCAGCAGCGACTGCCACAGGACTGCCCGGCGGCGTGCCCGGCGCAGGAGGTACCCCAGCACGATCAGGTCGCCGTGGCGTCCGCCCTCCTCGGCCGCGCTGGCCAGCCCGATGAGGTCATCAGGCAGGAGCCCGAGGGTCTGGCGGAGGTCCGCGGCGTCCTGCTCGGCCACGTGGCGTCCGGCGCGGTCGTAAGCCCGCAGGTAGTGGACGAGGATCTGCAGGTTGCGCGTGCTCTCTTTCAGCGACGGGTCCGGCAGGGCGCGCACTGCCGCCCTGACACCCTCCAGCAGGTGGTCGAAGTAGGCGGTGCGTGGGGTGGGTGGCGGGTCCGGGAGGTCGACGGCGGGCTCCTCGACGCCGAGCAGGGCGCACAGTGCCGAGGCCGTGCCGAGCACGTAGCGCTGCGTCACGAGGAGGTAGGGCGCCCAGCCGCGGGCGCCCCCGCCGCGCGAGACGGCCAAGGAGGTGGTGACGGCGCACCGGTACTGGACGGCCACCTCGTAGTAGGCGAGGTTGCGGCGGTCCACGGCGATCCCGCTGCGTGCCGTATAGCGCTGCAGGAGCGGGGCCGGGTCCACCCCGGCGGCCGGCAAGCGGGAGAGGATCCAGGCGAGGTCGTCCATCGGATCGCCGAGGTGCGCGAACTCCATGTCGATGAGCGCGGTGACCCTGCCGTCCTCGACGAGGAAGTTGCCCGGCCCCGTGTCCCCCTGCACGAGGACAGTCCGGGCCACCGCGGAGGGCGGATGATGGCGGAGGTACGCGCCGGCGTAGCGGACGAGCGGGTCGAGCTCGACGGCGTGCTCGTCGGCCAGCCTCGCCCAGAGCTCGAGATCCGTCGTTGCATGCTCGGTGGCCGTTGCGGGGCGGGCGAACCCAGGGAGTTCGAGCTCGTCGACGTCGAGGTTGTGCAAGTCGGCGACGACGTCGATGAACCCAGCCATGACATCGCGGCGCCCGTCGTCGTCGAGGTGGCCCAGGTCGGCCGTGCCGGGCACCCGGCTCATGAGGAGCGCCGAGCCGCCTGGGGCCACGCCGAGCACGCGTGGGACGGGCACGGCCGTGGCCTCGAGCGCGCGGTACACGGTGGCCTCCTTGGCGACGTTGATCGGGGTGCCCGCGAACGACCCCCCGGACTCGGCACGGAGGACGAGCGCCGTCGAGCTGCCGGCGCGTGCCACCTCCACCAGGTAGGTCTCGCGCGACCCACCGGTCGGCGCCCGCTGCCAGGAGACGACCGTCCCCCCGCAGACCTGCTCCACCCACCGCCGCAGGTCTAGCGACCCGGTGGCCTGCGGCGCCTGGCCCGGCGGGTCAGCGCCCATCAGGTTGGTCGATGGCCGGCCATCGGCGCCTCATTGGTCCCTCCCATCTCGGGGACGGCAGTGCCACGGTGCCCTCTTTGCAATGATCGGGCATGGCGGCCAGGTGCACGTGGGAGGCGGGCCGGCGACCACGAACCGGGCACCACAGCGTACGCCGGGGTCGGACATCCGGGGCACGGCGGGGCGATGGACAGGTGCCCCGTCCTCCCGTCTTCCCGCGACCTTCGAACAGTACAGTTGGCTCGTGACCGACGAGCCTCGCTTCGTTACCTACGAGCGCGACGGCAAGGTGGGGACGATCACCTTGCACCGTGAGCCGCTCAACGTCTACGACGGCGCGTTCCACGTGGAGTTCCAGGGGGCGTGGCAGCGCGCTCGCCTCGACCCCGACACCACGGTCGTGGTGATGAGGGCCTTCGGGAAGCACTTCTGTGCCGGAGCCAACCTCCGCAATCCCGAGCCGGCCCCCGAAGGGGCGTCGGTCCTGCAGCCCTCCGACGAGATCGCCCTGATCCGGCGTACGATGAAGCCGACTATCGCGGCCGTGCAGGGAGGCTGTATCGGCGGGGGCCAGCGCATGGTGTTCCCGTGCGACCTGATCTTCTGCACCGAAGACGCCTTCTTCATGGACCCGACGGCCTCCATGGGCATCGGCGGCATCCAGTCGCACCTCCATACCTGGTTCTACGGGCCGCGACTGGCCAAGGAGATGATCTACAGCGGCATGCGCCTCCCCGCCGGCCGCCTGTACGCCATGGGGCAGGTCAACCGCCTGTACCCCGACATCGACGCCTTGCACCGCGAGACGATGGCCTTCGCCCGCCAGGTAGCCGAGCAGGACCCGGTGGCCCTGCGCCAGGCCAAGCGGGCGTCGGACATCACGATGGACATCATGGGTCAGCACTACATCTCGAGCCGGATGGACGAGCTGCTCGACGAGGTGCCGAAGATGGACCTCCACCTTCCGGACCGGGCCTGATCCCGATCGGCCGGGCCGGCGGCGCCACCGGAGTGCCCGGGCACCCGGGTACCCGAGTGCACGCCAGAGGTGCGCCGCGATGTGGACGAACGACAGAGGATCGACGAGGGACGACAGGGGGGAGACCGCGATGCGACGGACCGGCAGGCGAGGGAAGGTGCTGATCGTGGCGGCGGTCGTCACGGGCGCGCTGGCGTGGGTGACGGCGTCGACCGGACCGTCCGGAGCGGCGAAGGCGACCAAGTCCACGTACGTCATCGGTGAGGTCTCGACTGACACCGGCGGCACGACCGGCAACACGAACGACTACCGGATCACCACCGCTGCCTGGCAGCGGTACGTGAACGCGCACGGTGGCATCAACGGTCATCCCGTGAAGGTCGTCGAGAAGGACGATGGGAACGATCCCGCCAAGTCGCTTTCCGCCGTCGAGAGCCTGGTGCAGTCCAGCCACGCTCTGGCAATCATCGACAGCAGCACGCAGGACACCGCCTGGGAGTCCTACGTCAGCCAGAACCACGTGCTCGTGATCTGTGGGAGCGCGACCGGCAACGGGTTCCCCTGCGCCTCCCAACCCGACTACGTGCCGGCGGGCACGACCGTGCTGTCGGTGGTCTGGGCGCAGACATTCATCCCGACGCTCCTGCACAAGACCAGATGGGGGGTCGTGTACTGCTCGGAGCTCGCCGCCTGCGCCCAGGCCGTGCCCCTCAATAGGACCTATGCTGCCCAGGTCGGCGTGAAGGTGGTCTACGCGCAGGCGGCCAGCTCGAGCGCTCCTGACTACACGGCCCAGTGCCTCGGGGCGAAGGATGCCGGGGTGCAGGTGCTCTTCGGCTACGCGGGCAGCACGAAGATCGCCGAGGACTGCGCGCGCCAGGGCTACCGGCCCATCTGGGAGCAGTCCTCGGGCACCTTCACGGCCGCCTACCGGACCAACCCCTACGAGAACGGTTCCATCGGCAACATCGGCATCTTCCCCTGGTTCCTCGACGTCAACAAGGCCACCCACCAGTTCCGGCAAGCCCTGGCGAAGTACTGGCCGAACTTCGACCAGTTCACCCAGCCCTACAACGCCGACTCCACGTGGGCGGCCCTCCAGCTCTTCAAGGCGGCTGCTGCCACGCTTCCTCCGAACCCCACCATGAGCGACGTCTGGAAGGGGGTGTACGCGCTGCCGAAGAACTTCACCCTGGGCGGCCTCATCCCTCCTGAGACGGTCACGCCCGGGAAGGCGACCACGAACCCGTGCTTCTACATCGTTCGGATCGAGCACGAGCGTTACACGGCCCCCTACAAGCTCCGGACGTTCTGCCAGCACCCCCTGCCAGGCTCGTGAGCCCCGCTCTGGCCCGTCCACCCGGTCACCGGGTGGACGGGCCCTGACCGCCCCCTGGCTCGGCGGTCCTGCCCACGGCCCTTGACGCCGCCTGGTTGCCGGGGCAGGATTCTACCAATCGGCCGTTTGAAACCGAACGGCAGTTGGATGGAGGTCCGTCAGTGGGGGCGATGGCCAGTTGGTCGGAGGGGGGTCCTGTCGAGATCCCGATCAGCGAGGTGACGTTCGGCGACAACCTCCGCGGCATGGGCCTCGATGAAGCTCATGTCGCGCTGCTCATGGAGGCGTCAGGGCAGTGGCCGCCGGTGCTCGTGTGGGGGACGGCCAACCTGCTCGTCGACGGCCACCATCGCGTCGAGGCCGCTCGCCGGCTTGGCCACGGCCACGTGCTCGCCTCGCGTTTCACCGGCTCGGCGGAGGACGCCTACCTCGAGTCGCTGCGCCGGAACATCAGCCATGGACTGCCCCTCACCCTCGAGGACCGGCGCCGCGCGGCACGCCGCGTCCTGGGGCGCCACCCGCACTGGTCGGATCGCCGCATCGCCGCCCTCTGCGGCCTGTCGGGCAAGACGGTCGCTCGCCTGCGCCGGGAGGTCCACCAGGTGGCCGCCGCCGGTGCCGGCGCGGGGGTGGTGGTGGACATGGACCGCAGGGTGGGCCGCGACGGGAGGCGGCGCCCTGTGCACATGGCCGACCTCGCCGAACGCGTCGAGCGGGCGCTGCGGGAGAACCCGGGCGCGTCGTTGCGTGCCGTCGCAGCGGCGGCCGGCGGCGTCTCACCCGAGACGGTGCGCCGGGCCCGGGCCCGGGTGATGGCGCGCGGGGCGGACCATGCCGCGGCGGGCGCCGGGCTGGCTGCCGAGCGCCCGCTTCGAGCGATGCGCGACTGGGCCGACGACCGTGCCCTGGCCGCATCGGACGACATGGCCGAGTTCGCCCGGTGGCTCAGCTCGACGGACGTCGACGACGACCACTGGCGGCCGTATGTGTGGACGATCCCGGTGGGCCGGATCTACGAGATCGTCGACGAAGCCCGCCGGCGCGCCCGCTGCTGGGCGAGCTTCGCCAGCCTCCTGGAGTGCCGGGTCAGGACTTGACGCCGAGCGACGGTTGCAGGGCGAGCGGTCAGCTTGCCGGCGCCTCGTCCTGGCGCCCAACGTCGCCGGAGTCATCGTGCGAGTCGGCGCTCGGCTCTGGGCCGTGGGTGAGGCCTCCGACGAACAGACCGACGATCCAGTCGGTCAACTGCTGCCAGGTGAGCGGACCCCCGGGGCGGTAGAGGTGCCTGTGATTGTTCACGACGGCCAGCACCGTGGCCGCCGCGGTGTGCGGGTCGATGCCGGGATGGAAGGAGCCGTCGCGAACCCCGGCCGCTATGACCTCCTCGAAGCTGCGAGTGATCTGTCGGCGCATGGCGAGGATCTCTGCCCGGCGGCTGGGTGAGAGGTAGCGATGGTCGTACTGGAGGGCTTCGATACGGAGCGCCGGGTCCAAGGACGGGAGCCCACCCAGCCAGTGGCGGATGAGCGTGGTGA
>DATGLW010000103.1:0-53344 GCA_035293965.1 Acidimicrobiales bacterium | reverse complement strand
GGCGCCCGGACGGCCACGATGACCCAGGAGCAGCGGGGAGCGACGGCGCTCGTTGCCGGCCCGTCGACGTACGCCTCCTTCGAGGAGATGCTCGACGCGGTGGCGGCCACCGTGCCCGGTCGCCCGAGGGAAAGCCTCCGCCCGGGGCTGCGTCACAACGCGAGGCGGCTCGACGACGGGCGCTGGGCCTGGCGCTACGACCGCCTCCGGCCCGAGGGTGACGAGGGGACGATCGACTTCACCGCTCTGTGGGAGGACGTGGCGGCCATGCCCGCCCCGCTGCTCCTCGTCCGCGGGGGGCGGTCGGCGCACGTGCACGACGACGACGTGGCCGAGCTGCGGCGGCGCAAGCCGGACTCTGTGGTCGAGGTGGTGGAGGGTGCCGGCCACTCCGTGCAGAGCGACCGTCCCGTCGTGCTGGCCCGCCTGATCGACGAGTTCGTGGCGGGTGCGCCGTGAGGGCGCTGCACCGCTCGCCTTCGCCGTGCTGGTAGTCGGGCTGACGGGGGGCATCGGTGCCGGCAAGAGCACGGTGGCCCAGCTCCTCGCGGCGCGCGGGGCCCGAGTCGTCGACGTCGACGCCTTGGGTCGCAAGGTGCTCGAGCCCGGTGGCCGAGCCGAGGCGGCCGTCGTGGCGGCGTTCGGCCCACGCGTTGTCGGGCCCGACGGCGCCATCGACAGGGCCTCGCTCGCCTCGATCGTCTTCTCGGACGCCGCGTCGCTCTCGCGGCTCACTGCGCTGAGCCACCCGGCCATCAACGAGGAGATCGTCGAGCAGCTGCGGAGCATGCCCGATGGGTCCATCGTGGTGCTCGACCTCGCGGTGCTCGCCGAGAGCGACCTCGGCAAGGTCGAGGACCCCTACGGCTACACCTTCGTCGTGACCGTCGAGGCGAGCCCGGCGGTCCGCGAGGAGCGGGCCGTGCAACGCGGGTCCTCGCGCGACGACGTCCGGCGGCGGATGGCCCAGCAGGCGACCGACGAGCAGCGGCGAGCGCTGGCCGACGTCGTGATCGTCAACGAGGGCGACCGCGACCACCTCGTCGAGCAGGTCGACCGGCTGTGGGGGCACCTGGTCGAGCTCAACCGAGCCCGTGCGGCGGGGCAGGGGACCCCGGCGGCGGGCGGCTCCCCTGCAGGCTGAAGGCGTGCCCTGCAGCGGCCCGACGGGCGCCGGATGGAGCTTTTCCGCCGACCGTGCGTAGTGTCGGGCGGCGAAAGGAGCGATGACATGGCCGACCTCGAGTTCTCCGTGGAGGACGGGATCGGGACGATCCTGCTCAACCGCCCGCAGCGACGGAACGCGTTCACCTTCGACATGATCGACCAGTGGGCGGAGATCGTCCGCTCCGTCCGGACCGACGACGACGTCATGGTGCTGGTCCTCACCGGCGCGGGCAAGGCCTTCTGCGCCGGGGGCGACCTCGACGAGCTCGCCGAGCCCCAGAGCGCGCTGTCGCGCAAGCGCGGCATCCATGAGCGCATCCAGCGCATCGCCCTTGCCATGGAGGACCTCGACAAGCCGACGATCGCCGCCGTCAACGGCGATGCCGTGGGCGCCGGCATGGACATGGCGCTCATGTGCGACCTCCGGGTCGCCGCCCGCTCGGCCCGGTTCGCCGAGGCGTACGTGAACGTCGGCCTCGTGCCTGGCGACGGCGGTTGCTACTACCTGCCGCGCCTCGTGGGAATGGGCCGGGCGCTCGAGCTCCTCCTGACGGGCGACATGATCGGCGCCGAGGACGCGGCACGCATGGGGTTGGTCAACAAGGTGGTCGACGACGACGCGGTACGCGACGAGGCGCGCGCGCTGGCCGCCAAGCTCGCCGCCAAGCCGCAGGTCGCCCTCCGGATGATCAAGCGGGCCACGTACCAGTCGGCCAGGGTCGACCTGCGTACCGCGCTCGACCTCGTGTCGTCGCACTTCGGGGTGGTGGCGGTGACCGAGGACGCGACCGAGGCCATGACCGCGTTCCGCGAGAAGCGCCCGCCCGTCTTCCGCGGTCGCTGAGGCGCCCGAGCGCGGGTGTCAGGCGGTGGCCGCGGCGCGCGAGCCGTCGGCGATCAGGCGGTAGAGGGCGTCGGGCCCGGCGGCCTTCACCTCGTCACCCAGGCGACGCGGCCACGAGGCGTCGCCGTACTCGGCCCTCCAGGACCACAGGCGCCTGCTGAGGTGCTGGAGCGGGTACTCGCGGGTCATCCCCATCGCACCGTGGGCCTGATGGGCGGCACGGGTGGCGACCCTGGCGGCCTCGTCGGCGAGGATCTTTGCCGCCGCGATCTCGAAGGCGGCGTCGCCCCGATCGGCTTCGCGCGCCGCCACCTGCACCGCCAGGTCGACGAGCAGGGCCTCCTCGGCGACGCGGACGAGCAGGGCCTGCACAGCCTGGAAGGTGGCCACTGGCCGACCGAACTGCTGGCGCTGGGCGGCGTAGCCCGCGGTCAGCTCGGCCATGGCCAGGAGCGCACCCGCCATGAGCGCCGCCCGGCTGAGGGCGCCCCGCCGGCGCAGCGCGCCCCCGTCCACCCCGCCGGGGGCTGGTGCGGCGGCCACCGGCGCCCCGTCGAACACGACGGTGTCGCGGGGCTCGCCGGCCAGGTTGGCGAGTGGTTCGAGGTGCGCCTCGCCGGGGGTCGCCGACACGACCTGGCCGTCGACGAGGGCGACGATGCGCTCGGCGGCGCCTGCCCAGGGAACGCGGTGGGCGGTGCCCGTGAGCCGCCCGCCCTCGAGGCGCAGGTCGTCTTCGGGGAGCCCCGGCACCACGGTGCTCGGCCCCTCGCCGACCGGGAGCCCGGCCGCCGCGAGGAGCCACCCGGCGAGCAGGCCCGTCTCTGCCAAGGGGACGGGTGCCGCGTGACGTCCCGCCACCTGCAGCACGGCAACGGCGTCCGAGACGGTGCCGCCTGCACCCCCTGCCTCCTCGGGGACCGAGATCCACGGCAGGCCGATCGCGGCGGCCGCCTCCCAGATCTCCGCAGCCCAGCGGGCTTCCTCGGCCTGCCGCACTGCCTCGAACGTGCAGGCGTGCGCGAACACCCGCTCGGCGGTCTCGACGAGCAGCTCGTCGGTCACTGCCAGCCCCTGGAGCGGCCTGCCGTCGCCCGCAGCGCCCGGCACCGGCCGGCGACGGCAGGCCATCGCCGGGCGCGCGCCGGCAAGCCGGCGGTCATCGGAGCCCCTTGGCGATGACCGTGCGGAGGATCTCGTTCGTGCCGCCCCGGATCGTCCACGACGGAGCCACGAGGAGCGCGCGGGCCAGGAGGCGCTCGAACAGGCTCTGTGAGCCGGGCGACGGCTCGAGCTCCACCAGGGTCTGGAGCCTGGCCATGACCTCCTGCTCGAACTGGGTGCCGAGGTCCTTGCCGATCGCCGACTGCACCGAGGGCGCCTGTCCCTCGTCGATCAGCCGGGCGACGCTGAGCGACACCTGGCGGATGCCCCACCACCGTGCCACGGAGGCACCGAGGAAGGACACCGCCTCTTCGCCCAGGGACGGCCCGTGCTCGCGCAGGAACTGCTCCACCACGAGGTAGGGCGACAGCCACCGTTCGGGCCCGGCCCGCTCGAAGCTCAGCTCGGACGTGACCTGGGCCCAGCCCTGGCCCTCGGTGCCGAGGAGCAGGTCGTCGCCAACGAACACGCGCTCGAACGACATCTCGGCGAAATGCGGGCTGCCGTCGAGGAACGTGATGGGGCTGATCGTCACCCCCGGGGCGTGGAGGTCAACGATGAGCTGGCTCAGGCCCTCGTGTCGGTCGCCCCCCTCGCCGGTCCGGCACAGCACGATGGCCCAGTCGCCGTTGTGGGCGTTGCTCGTCCAGACCTTGGTGCCCGTGAGCTCCCAGCCGCCGTCCACCTTGGCGGCGCGCGTCCGCACGCCCGCCAGATCGCTGCCCGCATCGGGCTCGCTCATGCCGATGGTGAAGCACAGCTCGCCCCTGCAGATGGCGGGCAGGAACCGCCGCTTCTGGTCCTCGGTACCGAAGCGGTTGATCATGGGGCCGCTCTGGCGGTCGGCCGTCCAGTGGTGGTCGACCGGCGCACCCCGCCGCAGCAGCTCTTCGACGACCACGAACCGCTCCACGGCGCTGCGATCGCCGCCGCCGTACTCTGCGGGGAGCGCCATGCCGAGCCAACCCCTGGCGCCCAGCTTTCGTGAGAACTCCCGGGACACCTCGGAGGCCATGCCGAGGCCCGGCTCGAAGGTGCCGGGCACGAGCTCGGCGTCGAGGAAGGCACGGACCTCCCCCTGGAGCTCCCGTTCGCGCCCGGTGAGCTCGGTCGCCTTGAAGCGCTGCAGCACCGCCCGTCACAGTAGCCACGCTCGACGGGGCTCCCGCCTGCCCCGGGGTGGGCCGGGCTGCCGCGGGCGGGGTCAGCGTCCCTCGTCGGGCCGGCGCTCGCCGGCGGGCTGGACGAGGGCATCGGGCCCGGGGAAGAAGGTCCCGATCCGGCCGTCATCGGACCACTCGACCACGTAGGGCGGGGCTCCGTCCGGCCCGCGGACCTCGATGATGCGGCCGTTGCGGTCCGACTTGCCGATCTTCTGGCTCCGCACGACCAGCTGATCGCCGACGTTCGCTCTCATGGCCGTCCCTCCTGCTGCGTCACGTTCCTGCGTCAGGGGTTCCACCCCGGGCGGGGCGCCGGTGGTGAAGGGCCGATGGCCCTCTTGTTCCATACCCGCCGGGAGCGGTGGCCTCTCGACGCGACGTCAACGTGCGGTGAGCCGTCCATGGATCCGGCGGAGCACGTCGCGGCGCCCGTTGAGCTCGGCGCGAAAGCTCGGGTTCTCCGTGGCGGCGATCTCCGAGCTGAGATCGCCCAGGACGCCCTCGATCACCGATGCGAGGATCTCTCCCTCGAGATCCGTCAGCTCGAGCGTCACGAGCTCCCTCCCTCCACTCGGACCTCGATCTCGGCCTCGACCGTGGTCGGCGCCTTGAACCACCGTTCGGGGGTGTCCTCGATGAAGGCGATCATGTCGGGCCGGCCCATGAAGGCGGTCTCGATCCGCGAGACGGTCAGCTCCGCCCCGGCGCCGTACCGGATGTGGTCGCCGGGCCTGACGTCGCCGGCCCGCCGCTTCTCCCATGTGCTCACGGGGCCATCATGGTGCATCCCCCAGGGGTGTCGCACGCCGGTCGGCTCCGTCGCCGGGGGGTTGCCCGGTCACCGCCGCGACGAGCCGGTCCAGCAGGGTGGCCTGGGCGGCTACCACAAGTCGCCGCGCAACCTCGAGGGGTGCCCACTGGGCCCGGTCCACCTCGGGGAACGTCTGGCGGCGCCCCGAACGCGGCGGCCACTCGAGCTCGAAGGTGTTGCTGGCGAGCGCGGCGGGGTCGAGGTCCCCCTCGGCCGCCCACGCCCGGACCCGCTTGCCGCCGGCCTGGGTCACCTCGCCGAGATCGAGCCACGGAGGAGGTGGCGGAGGGTGGCCCAGTTCCTCGCCGAATTCACGGGCGGCCACGGTGGCTGGGTCCTCGCCCGGGCCGACCTCACCCTTGGGGATCGACCAGGCGCCGACGTCCCTGTGGCGCCAGTACGGCCCGCCGGGGTGGACGAGCAGCACGAGGAGGTCGCCTGCGTCGTCGTGGCGGTACAGGAGCAGGCCGGCGCTCGTTCGGGGCACGGTGCGGCCTCAAGGTGCCGACGACCCGGCACTTTCGCTGGCGACCCATGCCAACGCGCCACCCGTCAGGTTCACCGCCGTCCACCCTGCGCTGTTGAGCACGTCGGCCACGTGGCGCGACCGCCGTCCCGACCGGCAGGCCACCACGATGACACGATCCGTCGGCAGCTCGGCCGTGCGCGCGCCGAGCTCGCTCATCGGGATGTTGACCCCGTGAGGGAAGGCCCACTCGGCGACCTCGTCCACCTCCCGCACGTCGAGGAAGAAGAGGTCCTCGCCTGCGACGAGCCGGGCCCGCACCTCGTCGGGGCACATCTCGCCCTGCAGGCCACCCGACTCGACCCCGTTGCCGGCCATCGACACCTCGCTCCGTTCGGTTCCGCAGGCTCGTCCGCCAGGCCGGCGCTGTGTCGGCTCCCCAGCGTACCGGGGGATCGCAGACCGGGCAGGACTCGACCGCTCGCGGGACTCGCGCGCCACCTGCCGCTCGACCGGCGCACGTCGGGACCGTCCGGCCTAGAATTGGCTCGTCGCGGTTCCCCGAGAAAGGGGGCAGCATGTTCGGCAAGAGCATGGCAGGAGCCGGGGCGCACCACGGGGACCATCGGCACCCCCACGACCCGATGGACGCCGTGGAGTGGACGGCGATGCTCGCCGCCATCGCGTTCGTGGTCGTCCTGATCGTGGCCCTGGCGTTCCAGATCGGCAGGCCCTGAGCCGCGCCACCGGCACCGGAGCTGCTCCGCCGGGGAGCGCAGGGGTCAGGGGACGGCGTGCTCGCGGAGCGCGTCCAGTCCGACCCACTCGAGCGTGGCGGCGTGGGTCGACTCGAGCACGACCGGTGGCGCGGTGCCCGCCTCGTAGGCCTCCAGCCACCTCGTGGCGCACAGGCACCACCGGTCGCCGGGCCGGAGGCCTCGGAAGCCGAACGCCGGCTGAGGCGTGCTGAGGTCGTTGCCGCGCTCCTTCGAGAACGCGAGGAATTCTTCAGTCATGCGCGCGCAGACCGTGTGGACGCCGAGGTCCTCGGCCCCCGTGTTGCAGCATCCGTCGCGGTAGAACCCGGTCAGCGGCTCGGCGCTGCAGGGCTCGAGCTCGCCGCCGAGGACGTTGCGGGCCACTGAGGCCCCCTCAGGCTGGCTGGGTGGCCGCCACCGGCACGGAGCGCAGCTCCCAGCGATTGCCGGCCGGATCGCGGCACAGCAGCACGGTCATCCCGTCGCGCTGGTTTGCCTCGAAGGCCTGGCCCCGGGCGCTGAGCCGGCTCGACACGGCATCGATGTCGTCGAGCTCGATCGCCACGTGCGCTCGCCTGGCCGGGTGGTGCTCCTCGTCGGTGCTGAGGTGGACCTGGCTGCCGTCGTCGGCTTCGAACCAACGAGCGCCCATGGCGTTGAGCTCCGGCGTGATCGCCATCCGGCGATAGCCGAGGACTTCGACCAGCCAGGCCATCTCGTCGTCGACCTGCTCGGGCAAGACGCCCAGGTTCACGTGGTGGAATCGTGGCACCACCCCATCGTACCGCCTGCGCCGGCCGCCGGCCGGGCCGATCGCCGGCACCTCGCGGCCGGGTCGACGGCCGGCACCCCGCGGCCGGGCCGATCGCCATCCCGCGGCCGGGCCGACGGCCGGCACCCCGCGGCCGGGCCGACGGCCGGCACCTCGCGGCCGGGCCGATCGCCGGCACCCCGCGGCCGGGCCGGGAGCCCCCGCATGGTAGAAAGCCTCGGTGGCGAACCAGCCGGCGGCCCACGTCCAGCCCTCGATCCTCGGCGGGCTGGCCCGGTTGGTGCTGCGCCATCGGCGGGCGGTGCTCGTCGGGTGGCTCGCCGTGTTCCTCGTGGGGGCAGTGGCCGCGAGCCACGTGTCCAAGCGCCTGAGCTTCGACTTCTCGTTGCCGGGCCAGCCCGGCTACGAGACGTCCCTCAAGATCGAGCATCTGTACGGCACCGGCGTGCAGCCGAGCGTGGCGGCGGTGACCGTGCCGCCGGGTTCCTCGGTGCGGGCCGACGAGCCGGCCATCGCCGCCGCGTTCGCCGACGTGCGCACGAGCGTGCCCGGCCTGCGTGTCGTCGACCTCGGCGTGACGGGAGATCCCCGCTTCGTGACCGCCGACGGCCGGACCACGTTCGCCCTCGTCTATTCCCCCGTGGTGCACGGCTTCGGCAGCGATCCCCGGATCGCCGCCGCCCAGGCCGTCCTGCGCCGCCACCTGCCGGGCGACCACATCGGCGTGACCGGGCTCGGCCAGCTGGCGAGCGGGGGGTCCACCCACGGGCCCGGCGTGCTCGTCGAGACGCTGATCGGCGGGGCGGGCGCCCTGGCCGTGCTGGCGTTCGTCTTCGCCTCGCTGCTCGCCCTCGTCCCTCTCCTCGTGGCCGCCGTGTCGATCCTGGCGACCCTGCTCGTGATCCTGGGGCTCACCTACCTCACCGACATGTCCTTCATCGTGCAGTTCCTGGTGGCGCTCGTCGGCCTCGGCATCGCGATCGACTACTCGCTGCTGCTCGTGACCCGCTGGCGCGAGGAGCGGGCGCGCGGCGCGGACAACGCGACGGCGGTGGTGACCGCGGTCGAGACGGCAGGGCGCACGGTCGCGCTGTCGGGGCTGACCGTGGCGATCGGGCTGGTAGCGCTGGTCGTGCTGCCGGTCCCCGCAATGCGCAGCACGGGGATCGGCGGGATGCTCATCCCCCTCGTGTCGATCCTGGTCGTCAACACCCTCCTGCCGGCGCTGCTCGGCGGCATCGGTCCCCGCATGGACTGGCCCCGCATCAGGAGGGAGGACCGGGCGAGCAGGAGCTGGAGCAGCTGGGCACGCGCCGTCACCCGGCGCCGGTGGCCGGCGAGCGCCGCGGCCCTCTTCGTGCTCGCCCTCGCCATCGTGCCCGTGTTCCACCTCACCGTGGGCCAGACGGCGGCCTCGGCGCTCGCGAGGACCGGGCCCGCGAGCACGACCTACCGGACATTGCTGCGCGGCGGCGTCCCGAGCGGGGTGCTCACACCGATCGAGGTCCTGACCGCCGACACCGCCGCGGCCCGTGCCCGGCAGCGACTGGGGGCCCTCGACGGGATCGTCACCGCGGTCGTGCCGGCGGGCCCGACGGGGCACCGGGGCGGCACGGCCGACGTGATCCTCGTGCCGACCGAAGAGACGGTCAACAACCGGACGCTGGCGCCAGTGCGGGCGGTGCAGACCGCCGCGGCGCAGATCCCGGGCGTGATCGGCGTCTCGGGGCCGGGGGCCGTCCAGCAGGACTTCAGCCGGGCCGTCTTCGGCAATTTCCCCCTCATGTTCACCGTCATCGCACTGCTCATGCTCGTCCTTCTGGCACGCGCCTTCCGCTCGGTGCTGCTGGCGGTGAAGGCGGTGCTCCTCAACCTGCTGTCGCTCGCTGCCACCTTCGGCCTGCTGGTGTGGTTCTGGCAGCAGGGCCACGGCTCGTCCGCCCTGTTCGGCATCTCGGCGACCGGGGCGATCACCTTCTGGGTCCCCCTCATGGTGTTCGCGTTCCTCTTCGGCCTGTCCATGGACTACGAGATGTTCATCCTCTCGAGGATCCGCGAGGAGTACGACCGATCGGGATCGACCCGCCAGGCCGTCGTCGAGGGAGTGGGCCGCACGGGCCGGCTGGTGACGTGCGCGGCGCTCATCCTCTTCCTTGCGTTCGCGTCGCTGGCGTCGGCGCCCGACACCGACATCAAGGTGCTGGCGACGGGCCTGGGAGCCGGGATCCTCCTCGACGCCACCGTGGTCCGGGCCCTGCTCGTGCCGGCGCTCGTCGCGCTCTTCGGGCGGGCCAACTGGTGGTTCCCGCGGCCCGTGGCCCGCCTGCTGCTCGTGCCCACCGCGAGGCGGACGCGCCCTGCCGTGGTCGAGGAGCCGGTCCCGCTCGGCGTCGACTGACGTCGGCCCTCCCCGGCCGCTCCGCTCATCGGTTTCGGTCGACCGGCTGCACCGCCGGCCGACCCCATCTTTCCCTGGCTGCACCGCGTGTCGGCCTGGTGCTGGTCGACCTCGATGCCGATGGCGAACGAGTGACGGCCGGGCCGCCCGCGGCGGCGTCGGTACGCTGGAACGCGTGCCGGTCCCACCGGAGCTCCTCGGTCCCGACGAAGAGGTCCTCGTCGACGTGCGGCCCCATTGGGTCTTCCTCGCCGCTCCGGTCGCGCTGACGGTGGTGGCCGTCGCCGCGGCTGGTGTCATTGCCGGGCAACTGCACCACCCGCCCGCCGCGGTGCCCGCGGTCCTCACTCTCATGGTGGTCGTGCCCGGCGCGTGGTTCGCCGCGCGGTGGGTCCGGTGGCTCGGCATCAGCCTGGTGCTCACCGACCGCCGCCTCCTGTTGCGCCACGGGTGGTTCGGCCGGGAGCAGTTGGACGTCGACCTCGGGCGGGTGGTCGGAGTGCGCTGTGCCCAGAGCCTCGTCGAGCGCCTCGTGGGCTCGGGGACCCTCCTGGTCGAGCTGGCGGGCAGTCCGGAGGTCGTCACGGTCGACGACGTCCGCCGCCCTCGCGCCCTCCAGCGTGTCGTCGCCGCCCGGCTCGAGCACGGCCCCCCGCCAGAGACCGATCCCGTTCCCGCTCCTCGTGGCAGGCCCGCCGCGCTGCTCGCCCCGGGCGACCCGACCCCTCCTCGCGGGGTGCCGGTGGCCGCCAGCGCGGTGCGCGCCGGGGGGCCCGCGCTCGACGACAGCTCGTGGGCTTCGCTCACCGACCGACTCGTGCAGCTCGACGAGTTGCGCCGCCGGGGCATCCTCACCCAGTCGGAGTTCGACGCCAAGAAGGCGGACTTGCTCGGACGCTTGTGACCGCCGGTCCTGACTCGCTCGGGCGGTCCTGACCGTCGGTCCGGCCCCGCTCCGGCGGCTACCGTTTGGGCGTGGCCCAGCACCGTTACCGCTGCACGGCCTGCGGGAACCTGACCAGGTTCGACGTGACGACGACCACGACGCGCCGGGCCTACTACCACTTCACGGTCGGCGGTGAGCTGCGCATCGAGGACGAGACCGTCGTGCGCGAGGCCGTCGAGGACGTGTCCTGCCGATGGTGCGGTCATGGCCGCGCCGTCGAGGTGCTCGGGCCTGCCACGGGGGCGCCAGGCACGGTGACGGGAGCCGCCACGGGCCCCTCCGGCGGCGCGGGGTGACCCGCCGCTGGCGTGCTGGCGGCGCACGGCCTGGCCCCCGCCGCCCTGGGCTCGCGGGGGCCGAGGTCGGCCACGGAGGCGCCGTGGCCCCCGAGGCTCGCCGCTCGTGGCCAGGGCCCGGAGGGCGCCTGTGCGACAGGGAGGATGCGGGGGGGACGCCGAAGGGACTGGTCGCCATCCCGACCTATCGCGACGCGCCTGCCACGCGTCCGGCGGACCTGGCCGGTCGCGACCTCGCAGGCTCGCCGGTGGCCGTCGAGGTCGTCGGCGTCGACCGCTGGACCCTGCTCCTCTTCCTGTCCACAGGTTGCCTCGGCTGCCAGGAGATCTGGCGATCACTGCAGCATCCCGAGCCCTTCGCAGGAGTGACGCCCGTCGTCGTGACTCGCGACCCCGGTGCCGACGACGGCGACGCCTTGCGGCGACTGGCACCGTCAGGTGTGGCCGTCGTGCAGTCCACGCCCGCATGGCGGGCCTACCGGGTACAGGGCCCACCCTTCTTCGTGCTGGTGGACGGCGGGAGGGGGCAGGTGGCGACCGAGGGCGTGGCGGTCGGCGCGTCCCACATCGCCGAGGTGGTGGCGGCGCACCTGGCCGTCGTGAGCGGCGGGCCGGCACCACCTGCCGGCTGAGGAGGGCCGGAGCCATGGACACTGAGGTGCTGCAGCTCGACACGGGCGCTCGGCGCGTGACCGACCTGACCGATGCCACCGTGCGCTTCTGCGCCGGGAAGGGCGATGGGCTGTGCCACCTGTTCGCCCCGCACGCCACCGCCGGGCTGGCGCTCATGGAGACGGGGTCGGGGTCAGAGGAGGACCTTGCCGCGCTCCTCGACCGCCTGTTGCCCCGCGACGGCCGGTACCGCCATCGCCACGGCTCGCCCGGGCACGGCGCCGACCACCTGTTGCCGGTCCTCGTCAGCCCCTCGCTCGTCCTTCCGGTGGCGGCCGGACGCCCGCTCCTCGGCGCCTGGCAGTCTGTCGTGCTGGTGGACCCCAACGCCGACAACCCCCGCCGCCAGGTGCGGCTCTCGTTCCTCGCTGCCCGCTGAGCGTCGCTGACACACCCCGCGAGCAAGATGGAAGCAGTCCAACGGGTCCCGACGGCGGGCCGAGCGCACGACGGAAAGGGGGCGCCATGGCGGCACCCGAGCTCACCATCGACTGCGAGCAGTGCGCGCAGCAGCACTCGGCCGCGTGTGACGACTGCGTCGTCAGCTTCCTGCTCGGGCGCGAGCCGCACGACGCGGTCGTCATCGACGCGCAGGAGGCGCGGGCGCTGCGCATGCTCGAGCATGCCGGGCTCGTGCCGCGCCTGCGCTTCGCCGATCGCACAGGCTGACGCCGGTCGATCCGGTGGGACACCGGCCTGGCGGGCCGAGCCGGGCACGTGCGGCGCGCAAGTTGGCGCAAGATGCCGGGCGCGATGAGGCGGCACCTGCTCGTCACCAACGACTTCCCCCCAAAGGTCGGGGGGATCCAGGCCTACCTGTGGGAGCTGTGGCGCCGCCTCGACCCGGCCAGCTTCGCCGTCCTCACTGCCCGCTCCCATCCCGACCATGCCCGGTTCGACGCAGATGTCGCCCGCTCGGGGTTCCACGTCGAGCGGGTCCGGAGCCCCATCTTGTACTTCCCGACGCCGCTGAGCGCTCGCCGCGTCCGGCGAACGGCGGACACGCTCGGCGCGTCACTGGTTGTCCTCGACCCGGCCCTTCCTCTGGGGCTCCTGGGCCCACGTGTCCAATTGCCCTACGCAGTGGTCCTGCACGGTGCCGAGGTCGTGGCGCCGGCGCGCCTCCCCGTCGCCCGGCAGCTCTTGGCGAGGACAGTCCGAGGGGCGTCGCTCGTGGTGTCGGCTGGCACCTACCCCGAGTCCGAGGTGCGGCGAGCCATCGGCGGGCGGCTCCCACCGGTGGTGCACGTCCCTCCCGGTGTCGACTGCGGGCGCTTCACGCCTCTGTCCCCGCCCGAGCGGGCCCGCGCACGGGCCGCGCTCGGGCTCCCCGCAGGAGGACCACTGGTGGTGAGCGTCAGCCGGCTCGTGCCGCGCAAGGGCATGGACGTCCTGATCGAGGCGGCGTCCCGCCTCGCCCCGTCCTTCCCGGACCTGACGGTGGCCATCGCCGGGTCGGGCCGCGATGCGGGCCGCCTCGAGCGGCTCGCGGCGCGCGCCGCAGCCCCGGTCCGCCTGCTCGGGCGGGTGGCGGAAGCGGACAAGCCGCTGCTGCTGGCCGCCGCCGACGTGTTCGTGATGGCCTGTCGCAACCGCTGGGGCGGGCTCGAGCAAGAGGGGTTCGGGATCGTCTTCCTCGAGGCGGCAGCGGCGGGCGTCCCCCAGATCGCCGGCGACAGCGGCGGTGCCGCCGAGGCGGTTGAAGACGGCGTGACCGGGCTCGTGCTCCGGCGACCGGGTGACCCCGGTGAGCTGGCGTTCGCGCTCCGCCGCCTGCTGGGCGACGACGCGCTCCGGGCCAGGCTCGGCAGTGAGGCGAGGCGGCGGGCACAGGCGTCGTTCGATTACGACCGGCTCGCGGGTCGGCTGGCCGAGGCCCTGGCGCAGGTGGGAGGCTGACGGAGCGCGACAGGCGCCGGACACAGGCGCCGGACACAGGCGCCGGCTCGCCGGGGAGGCGGCCGGCGGCTCACGAGGAGGTCGGTGGTGGCGGAACGGGCCACGGAGCACATGAGCGTGGCGGCGGCGCCGGAGCGGTGCTTCGCCGTCGCCGCCGACATCGAGCGGTACCCAGAGTGGGCGGCCGACATCAAGGAGGTCACCGTCCGCGAGCGCGACGCCGAGGGTCGCCCCACGCTCGTCAGCTTTCGGGCCGCGGCCTTCGGCCGGAGCACCACGTACACGCTGGCCTACGACTACGCCGAGGCTCCCAAGGTGCTGTCGTGGCGCCAGACCGAGGGTGACATCACCGCCAAGCTCGACGGCACCTACGTGTTCGAGGCCGCCGACACCGGAACGGAGGTCACCTACCACCTCGAGGTCGAGCTGCGGGTGCCCATTCCCGGCTTCATCAAGATGCGCGCCGCGAGCCGCATCATGACCACGGCCATGCGCCAGCTGAAGGCGAGGATCGAGTCCTCGGCGTGACGGCACCGAGCCCGTCCGGCACGGACGTCGCCTTCGGTGTCGACGTCGGCGGGACCAAGGTGCTCGGGGTGGCCGTCGACCGGACCGGTGCGGTGCTCTGCGAGGTCCGGCTCCCGACGCCGCGTCCGGCAGGAGGCAGGGGCCGACAGGGGGGAGCGCGCGGGCAGGTGCCGGGTGCCTGGCTCGCCGACGCCGTTTTGGAAGTCGTCGCCACCTTGGGGCGCGAGGCAGGCGGGGTGGCGGCGGGCGTCCCGGTGGGTGTCGGGGTGCCCGGCGTCGTCGACTCGCGCCGGAACCTGCGCATCGCGCCCAACCTCTCCGGTGCCCAGGGTGCGGACCTCCGTGCCCTTCTGGCCCGGGCGCTCCCGGGTACCGCGGCAGTGGTCGACAACGACGCCAACCTGGCCGGTCTCGCCGAGCACGCGCTGGGCGCCGCTCGCGGGGCACCGAGCGTGCTGCTCGTGACCCTGGGTACGGGCATCGGGGGTGCCGTCATCAGCGGCGGCCGCGTCCAGAGGGGTGCCCACGGGTTCGCCGGCGAGGTCGGCCACATGCTCGTCCAGCCATCGGGCCTGCCCTGCCCGTGCGGGCGACGAGGTTGCTGGGAGCAGTACGCGTCGGGGGAGGGGCTCGGGAGGATGGCACGCCAGGCAGCGCGCGCCGGCTCCCTCGACCAGGTGGTGGCGCTGGCCGGCGGCGATCTCGAGCAGGTCCGGGGCGAGCACGTCACCATGGCCGCCGCAGCGGGTGACGGCCAGGCCCGGGCGCTCCTCGACCGGCTGGGCTGGTGGGTGGCCTTCGGCCTGGCCAACCTCGTGGCCGTGCTCGACCCGGCCCGCATCGTCGTGGGTGGCGGCCTGGCCCAGGCAGGCGAGCTGGTCGTGGCGCCCGTGCGGCGCGCCTTCGCCACCCTCGTCTACGCCGGCGGTCGCCGGCCCGACATCCCGATCGTGGCGGCGGCCCTGGGCGAGCGCGCCGGGGCCATCGGCGCCGCCCTGGCAGCCCGCCGGGCCGCGGCACGGCGGGCTGGTGGGGAAGGCCACGGCGCCACGCCGCGCGACGCCCCTGTGGTGGCAGCGGAGGCTGCGGCCACCACGACCTCCTCGGCCCCCCCCGCCGGCCCGACCTCCACGTCGGCTACGGCCGCCACGACCTCCTCGGCTCCCCCGGCCGGCGCCTCCACGACCGCACCGCCCGCCTCCTCCTCGGCCGCCGACCGGGGGAGAGGGAAGCGCCCATGACCGTGACCTCGTTGCGCACGGGTGTCGTGCTGCCGAGCTTTCGTGACACCCCCGACGAGGCGATGGCGGTCGCCGAGCAGGCTGAGGCTGCCGGCCTCGACGGGGTCTTCTGCTACGACCACCTCTGGCCGATGGGGCAGCCCGGGCGCCCTGCCCTCGCGCCCTTCCCCCTCCTTGCGGCGATCGCCCGGCGGACCTCGAGCGTGTCGGTGGGCACGCTGGTGGCGCGCGTGGGGCTGGTGCCCGACGACGTGCTCGTCGCCGAGTTCGACGCCTTGGCCCTGCTCGCTCCGGGCCGGGTCGTGGCCGGGCTCGGCACCGGCGACCGGCTCAGCGCGTCGGAGAACGTGGCATACGGCGTTCCGTTCGCCCCGGCCGCCGAGCGCCTGACCGCGCTCGGGAACTGCGCCCGCGCCCTTCGTGCTCGCGGGCTTCCGGTCTGGATCGGTGGCGGACGCCGGACCGTGGCCGTCGCCGAGGCGGTCGGGGCTGCCGTCAACCTGTGGGCTGCGCCCCTCGAGGTGGTGGCGGCGCAGTCCGCCCGCTGCGAGGTCACCTGGGGCGGACCGCCGCCCACCGGCGACGCCGGCGGCGGGGCGGCCGGCGCCCTGGACGCGCTGGTGCGGTCGCTGGCTGCGGCGGGAGCAACCTGGGTGGTGTTCGGGTGGCCCGTCGCCCTCGACGAGCTGGCCGCGGCGGCCGAGGCGGTTCGCCTGGGGCGGTAGCCTTGGCCATGGACTTCCGCCGGGTCAACGGCCTGCCGCCGTACGTGTTCGCGACGATCGACGCGCTCAAGCTGCAGGCCCGGCGAGCAGGGCGCGACGTCGTCGACCTGGGCTTCGGCAACCCTGACCTGCCGTCTCCCGACGTGGCGGTGGACAAGCTCGCCGAAGCTGCCCGCAACCCTCGCAACCACCGCTATTCGGCCTCGAGGGGCATCCCCAAGCTGCGTCGGGCCATCGCCGATCGCTACCGGCGGAACTACGGCGTCGACCTCGACCCGGATTCCCAGGTGGTGACCACGATCGGCGCCAAAGAGGGGCTCTCCCACCTGATGTGGGTGCTGGTCGGCCCCGGCGACACGGCGCTCGTGCCCGCTCCCTCCTACCCGATCCACATCTATGCACCCCTGTTCGCCGGGGCCGAGGTCCACCAGGTGCGCCTGGAAGGGCCACGGCCGCCCCAGGCGGGGCCCGCCGCGGCGGGCGAGGGCGGCCCCCCGAACCCCGGTGAGGCGTTCATGGGCTCGCTGATGGAGGCGTGGGAGTCGACGTGGCCGAAGCCGCGGGTGATCGTGCTGTCTTTCCCGCACAACCCGACGACGGCGTGCGTCGACCTGGCCTTCATGGAGCAGATGGTGGCCTTCGCCCGCGAGCGCGACGTGGTCCTCGTCCACGATTTCGCCTATGCGGACCTGGGCTTCGACGGCTACCGCCCGCCCTCCATCCTCCAGGTGCCCGGGGCTGCCGACGTCGCCGTCGAGCTGTACACGTTGACCAAGTCCTTCTCCATGGCCGGGTGGCGGGTGGCGTTCCTCGTGGGCAACGCCGAGATCGTCCAGGCGCTCACCAAGCTCAAGAGCTACCTCGACTACGGCACCTTCCAGCCGATCCAGATCGCCGCCATCGTGGCGATGAACGAGGAACCCGACTACCCGGTCGGGGTCAGCCGCATCTACGAGGCTCGTCGCGACGCCCTGTGCGAGGGGATGAACCGGATCGGCTGGGAGGTCGCCCCGCCCAAGGGCACCATGTTCGTCTGGGCGCCGATCCCCGAGCCCTACCGCGACATGGGCTCGCTCGACTTCGCCAAGTTCCTCGTCAACGAAGCCGACGTGGCGACCTCGCCCGGCGTCGGCTTCGGACCCGGTGGCGACGGGCACGTCCGCTTCGCGCTCATCGAGAACGACAAGCGGATCGCGCAGGCGGTGCGCAACATGCGCCGCGCCCTGACCAAGCTGGGCTGATGGTCCAAGGGCACCGGGCACTGCCGCCGCCGGGAGGCACCGCGGCGCCACGCCGGCAGCCGCCGGCACCCCGGCACGGTGGCCTGGGTGGCGCCCCAGCCGGTGCGGGGGCATCGCCCGTCGCGTAACGGGCACGAAACCGGGCGTTCACCGAGCCGGCGTACCCTGGAGGGGTGACCAGCTACGTCGTCCGTGTCTGGTTGCCCGACCGCCCGGGCGCGCTCGGGCAGGTCGCCAGCCGCATCGGGGCCGTGGGCGGCGACATCGTGGCCGTCGACATCCTCGACCGCACCGGCGGGCGGGCGGTGGACGAGTTCGTGGTGGAGCTCGCTGGCGCCCACCTGCTCGACCTCCTGGTGAGCGAGATCCACGAGGTGGACGGCACCCTCGTGGAGGAGGTCCGCCCCGTCGCCCGCCAGGAGCTCGCCGGAGGCTGAGCGGCGGGGATCGGCGCCGCACTCCCGGACCTCCCTGACGCGTGCTCGGGCGCCTGCCCTCTGCCTGCACCCCGCCATCACCCGGGTGCAGACCATCACCCAGGTGCAGACCATCACCCGGGCAAAGAGCATTGACAGCGCCGTAACTACAGTGGTGTAATGCCACGGTATCTTGTGTCCGGAGGGGGACAGACCACAACATCTTGTGGTTCGTCGTGTACAAGGACCCAGGGACGCCAGCCAGCGGCGCGGCTGCCTCGGCAGGGGCCGGAGCACCGCAACGACCAGAGGAGCGCAGCGACACATGGCCATCGCACCCGAGCGAGCTGAGATCGGCATCCGGCGGCACTTCACCACCGAGGGCGTGCACCCCTACGACGAGGTGCGCTGGGAGCGCCGCGACGCACGGATCACCAACTTTCGCGACGGCAGCGTGGCCTTCGAGCAGCGGGGCGTGGAGGTGCCCGAGGCCTGGAGCCTCAATGCCACCAACATCCTCGCCCAGAAGTACTTCCGGGGGACCCTCGGCACGCCCGAGCGCGAGTGGTCCCTCAAGCAGGTTGCCGACCGGGTGGTCGACACCATCACCACCTGGGGATTGCGCGACGGCTACTTCGCCGATGCCGAGGAGGCACGGATCTTCAGCGACGAGCTGAAGCACCTCATCGTCCACCAGAAGGCCGCCTTCAACTCGCCCGTGTGGTTCAACATCGGCGTGGCCGGTGTCCCCCAGCAGGCCTCGGCGTGCTTCATCCTGTCCGTCGACGACTCGATGGACTCGATCCTCAACTGGTACACGGAAGAGGGCCTCATCTTCAAGGGCGGGTCGGGGGCTGGCGTGAACCTGTCGCGCATCCGCTCCTCCCACGAGCTGCTCAAGGGCGGCGGCACGGCGTCGGGCCCCGTCAGCTTCATGCGCGGCGCCGACGCCTCGGCCGGCACGATCAAGTCGGGCGGCAAGACCCGACGCGCCGCCAAGATGGTCATCTTGGACGCCGACCACCCCGACATCGAGGACTTCATCTGGTGCAAGGCGATCGAGGAGCGCAAGGCCAGGGTGCTGCGCGACGCCGGTTTCGACATGGACCTCGATGGCGCCGACAGCTACTCGATGCAGTACCAGAACGCCAACAACTCCGTCCGGGTGACCGACGAGTTCATGGAGGCAGTGCTCGAGGGGCGTGACTGGGACCTCGTTGCCCGCACCGACGGGCGTGTCATCCGGACGGTGCCGGCCCGCGACCTGTTCCGCCAGATCGCCCATGCCGCGTGGGAGTGCGCCGATCCCGGGCTGCAGTACGACACGACCATCAACGCCTGGCACACGGCGCCCAACACGGGCCGCATCAACGGCAGCAACCCGTGCTTCCCCGGCGACGCCAAGGTGCACACCGACCAGGGGCTCATCCCCTTCGCCGAGCTGTTCGACCGGGTGAACCGGGGGGAGACCTTCGCGGTCTACACGCACGACGCCACCAATCCCGATGCGCCGGCGGAGCGGGTCGAGCTCACGTCGCCCGATGCCTTCATGATCACCGGTTACAACGACATCCTCCGGCTCCGCTTCGACAACGGCATGGAGCTGCGCTGCACCCCGGGGCACAGGATCTTCACGGTCAATCGCGGCTTCGTCGAGGCCCGGGAGCTGACTGCCGACGACGAGGTCAAGCTGCTGGACCTGCCCGCTCCGGCGGCGAACGCCGATCCGTGCGTGCCCGTGTCCGCAGACCCCGACGACTACCGGACCAAGGGCGAGCACGACCTCCCGCTCCGGCTGCCCGAGGAATGGACGCCGGAGCTCGCGCACTACCTGGGGTGGCTCGTGGGTGACGGCAGCATCTCGGGCTCGGTGGTGTCGGCCGCCTACGCCAGCCCCGAGGACCGCGACGAGATCCTCCCGATGCACGCCGGGCTCGTCGAGTGGGTCAACGGCGGCCGCATGCCGAAGCTGTCGGAGCAGCCCGACGGCACGGCGGAGCTGCGCGTGACACGGCGAGCATTCGTTCGCTACCTCGAGGCCCTCGGGATCAAGGCGGTTCGCGGACCGAACCAGGCCGTGCCCTGGGCCGTCGAGCGGGCACCGGACCACATCGTGGCCTCCTTCCTCCAGGGCCTCTTCGACGCCGGCGGCCGTGCCGTGATCGCGGGCGACGACGGGTACGTCGGCTTGGACTCGAGCTCCAAGGAGCTGGTCCTCGGGGTGCAGCGGCTCCTCGCCACCTTCGGCATCGCGAGCCGCGTCGACCGGAGCGCCTCGGCGTTCGAGGAGGGACACGCTGGCGACACGCGCACGGCCGCGGTGACCGTGGCCCGCGGCCGATCTGCTCCCTACTCGCTGCTCATCACCTCCGGGTCGGTCCTCGCGTTCGCGCGGCACATCGGCTTCCGGTCGCGCCCCAAGGCAGCGCTGCTGCGCGACCTCGTGGTCGACGGGCCGCGAGGAACCGACCCGGCGCGCCGCACTGCCCGCGTCGTCGAGCGCGCCGACGACGGCGTCGAGCTGACGTACAACCTCTCCGAGCCGCGCAACCACTCCTACGTGGTGGACGGCGTGGTGGTCCGGAACTGTTCCGAGTACCTCCACCTCGACAACTCGGCTTGCAACCTGGCCAGCCTGAACTTGCTGAAGTTCCTGCGTGAGGACGGGAGCTTCGACGTCGACGGGTTCAAGGCAGCCGTCGAGGTGGTCTTCACGGGCCAGGAGATCCTCGTGGGCAACGCCGACTACCCGACCGAGGCGATCGCAGAGACGTCGCGGCGCTTCCGCGAGCTCGGCATCGGCTACGCGAACCTGGGCGCGCTGTTGATGGCCAACGGCCTGCCCTACGACTCCGACGAGGGCCGGGCCTGGGCGGCTGCCATCACGGCGCTCATGACCGGGCACGCCTACGCCACCTCGGCGCGCACCGCGGCCCGCATGGGCCCGTTCGCGGGCTTCCACGACAACGCCGAGCCCATGCTGCGCGTGCTGCGCAAGCACCAGGCGGCGGCGGCCGAGATCGACGAGGACCGGGTGCCGACCGAGCTGCTCTCCGCTGCCCAGGAGGCGTGGGACGAAGCCGTGGAGCTGGCCAGCCGCTACGGGGTGCGCAATTCGCAGGCTTCCGTCCTCGCACCGACCGGCACGATCGGGTTGCTCATGGACTGCGACACCACGGGCGTCGAGCCGGACCTCAGCCTCGTGAAGACCAAGAAGCTGGTGGGCGGCGGCACCATGTCGATCGTCAACCAGACGGTGCCTCGCGCGCTGCGCCAGCTCGGCTACTCGCCTGAGCAGGTCGAGGACATCGTCGGCTACATCGACGAGCACAAGACCATCGTGGGGGCGCCGCACCTCGAGGCCGGGCACCTGGCGGTGTTCGCCTGCTCGATGGGCGACAACACGATCCACTACACCGGCCACGTCCGCATGATGGGCGCCGTCCAGCCTTTCATCAGCGGCGCGATCTCCAAGTGCGTCACCGGCGGCACGCTGGTGCCGAGCGAGGATGGGCTGGTCCGGATCGGTCACCTCTACGAGGGTGAGCGGCCGGACACCTTCCGCGAGGAGCGCATGCTCGTGGCCTCGCTCGGCGGGCCGCAGAAGACCGACGCCTTCTACTTCGGCGGGCGCCGCCGGGTGCGCCGGGTCGTGCTGCGCTCGGGCCAGTCCGTCACGGGCACGCCCAACCACCGCCTGCTCGTCGCGCAGGACGGCGGGCTCGCCTGGAAGCGCCTCGACGAGCTCGAGGTGGGCGACGAGGTGGCGCTCCGCTTCGGTGCCGACGTCTGGGCCGCGCTGCCGGCCAGGATCGAGGCCGCGCCGGTCCCATCTGACGGCAGCGGGGGGGTGCGGGTCCCGCGCGAGATGAGCGAGGACCTCGCCTTCTTCCTCGGCGCCTACGCCGCCCAAGGCTCCCTGTGCCGGGCCACCGGGTCGGTGCGGATCGCCCATGCCGACGAGGGCGCGCGGCGCGCCGTGGCCGAGGCGGTCCGGCGGGCCTTCGGAGCCGTCGCCGTCTCTGGGTGCCCGGCGGAGGGCCGCCCGTTCGTCGAGGTGCGCTCGGAGGAGGTCGTGGCGCTGCTCCAGGTGCTCGGGTGCGCGGTGGAGGCGCCGGAGCGGCGGATCCCCGACGCGGTGCTCCGATCCCCCCGGGCCCACGTCCTCGCCTTCCTGCGGGGCCTCACCCTCTGCGCCGAGGTGACGGCGGGCGCCGCGGCGACGTGGTCGCTGAGCCTCGGGTCGCCAGGCCTGCTCGACGACCTGCAGGTGGTGCTCACCAACCTCGGCATCGTCCACGGCAGGGTGGGGACGCACGACCCCCGGCCCGCCGTGGCGTGCGACATGGTGTACGCAGCTGGACCCCACGCCCAGGAGCTGGCGCGCCTCGTGCCCTTCGTCGAAGAGGACAAGGCGGTCGTGGCCAGGCGCCTGCTCGACCAGCCGCCGGCACCGAGCCCGGCGGACGTGGTGCCGGGGCTGAGCGGGGCCGACCTGCACGCGCTCGTGCCCGAGGAGCACCGCGGGGCGTTCGGGTTCCTGCTTGGGCTGCGCACCGGGCGCGTGGCCCGGCAAAGCCTCGAGCGGGTCGCCGCCCTCGAGGGCGTCGTGCTGCCGGCGTGGCTGCGAGCCGTGCTCGACGACGGCCTGCACTTCAGCCCGGTCGTGGCCAACGAGGATGCCGGTGTCCGCGAGGTCTACGACCTGTCGGTGCCCGCCACCCAGGCGTTCGTCGGCAACGGCATCGTCAACCACAACACGGTCAACATGCCCGAGGAGGCCACCGTCGAAGAGATCGAGCAGCTGCACATCGACGCCTGGAAGCTCGGGGTGAAGGCCATCGCGATCTACCGCGACAACTGCAAGGTGGCCCAGCCCCTGTCGACCACGCGCAAGGAGGGTGCGGCGATCGAGGGCGGTGACACGGCTCCGCCGGGCTCGGTTGCCGAGGCGAGGAACCGCGAGCTCGCGGCCAGGATCGCCGAGCTCGAGGCAGCGCTCGCCGCCGAGCGGGGACGTACCCCAGAGTCCGTGGTGGTGGGCGCCGTCCGCGAGCGGCTGCCGAGGCGCCGGCGGTCGAACACCTTCGCCTTCCGTGTGGCGGACTGCGAGGGGTACGTGACCGTCGGGGAGTACGAGGACGGCCGGCCGGGCGAGGTGTTCATCAAGGTCTCCAAGCAGGGCTCCACCCTGGCGGGCATCATGGATGCCTTCTCGATCTCGATCAGCCTCGGGCTCCAGCACGGCGTGCCGCTCGCCACCTACGTCCGGAAGTACTCGAACATGCGCTTCGAGCCGGCGGGGATCACCGACGACGCCGACCTGCGGATCGCCACGAGCCTGGTCGACTACATCTTCCGCCGCCTCGCGCTCGACTACCTCAGCTTCGAGGAGCGGGCCGAGCTGGGGGTGCTGTCGACGGCCGAGCGGACCCAGCCGACCCTGCCCGGCGTGGAGGAGAGCGCGACGCCCTCGGTGGGGATCGTCGACGCCGCCCCCGCCGCCGGCGGCAGCCCGTGGCAGAGCGGCCCGGCCACGCCCTGCATGCCGCCCGCATCCACCTCGGCCGGCACCGCACCTCTCGCCCGGGCCGAGCAGCGCGACGCGCCGTACTGCTACAGCTGCGGCGACGTGATGCAGCGAGCCGGCTCGTGCTACGTGTGCGTCAGCTGCGGGAGCACGAGCGGATGCTCGTGACGTGAGCGTCCTGCGGGTTTCCTGCGTCGGGCTTGCGCACGGCGCCGGCCGGACGGCGCCGTGCCTGCGCAGCGGGCGAGTGCCGGGCAGCCTGTAGCGTCCGTCGGGGGCCGAGAGGCGGGCCAGGGGCCAGCTGAGCCAGATCACGACAGGAGGAGTGCCGTGCCGGTCGACTTCGAGGAGATGTTCGCTCCTGCCCACACGGCGGTGCTGACGATGGAGGTCCAGCGCGGGGTCGTCGGCGACCTGAGCGCCCTGCCGGCGCTCAGCCAGGCGGCCGAAGACGTCGGCCTGTTCGCCAGCATTCGAGAGCTCCTGCGGGCTGCCCGCAGCGCGGGCGTACCGGTCGTGCACTGTACGGCAGGACCGGACAAGGTGCCCGATGCGCCGCCGAACTACCCGGGAGCTGCGGCGATGGCCAAGCGCCGCGCGGCGGGCGGGGGAGGCGAGGGGCCGGGCTTCGCCGAGCTGGTCGTCGACATCGGGCCGGAGCCGACCGACCTGGTGGTGGAGCGCCACCACGGCATCACGCCCTTCACCGGGACCGAGCTCGACGCGGTGCTCCGGCGCCTGGGGACCCGCACGGTCGTCGCCTGCGGCGTGTCGCTCAACGTCGGCATCATCGGGCTGTCGGTGGAGGCCGTCAGCCTCGGCTACCGGGTCGCCGTCGCGCTCGACGCGGTCGTGGGCGTGCCGGTCGAGTACGGCAAGGCGGTGATCGAGCACACGCTGCCCTTCGTCGCGACACGCTTGTCGGTCGCGGACCTGCGCTCGGTGTGGTCGAAGTCGGGCACGTGAAATCCGGCGCCCGGCTGGTGCTGCCCGTCAGGGCCCTGGGCGCCCGATCCCGGTCAGGCCCGGCTGCCCGCAGTGGCGGCCCTCGCGCGTCGGCGCGCCGAGCGGCGCGACGAGCGGGCGCGGGCGGCGTTCACCATGAGCGAGAGGCCGATGCCGAGGAGCCACACGTCCTTGGCAAAGGGAGTGCCCCGCTCCGTCGGGCGCAGGCTGCCTTCGCGCCGCATGCCGGGAGTCTTGAGGTACAGGCCGAGCAACCCGCCCGAGAACGCGGCCAGCGCGAAGCCGGCCACGCCGTCGCCCACCATGGGCAGGAGCAGGGCGCCGCCGAGCACCGTCTCTGCGAGGCCCAGTCCCTTGGCGAACCGTGCCGGCTCGGTCTTCTCGAGCACCGGGTAGACGGTCGCGGCCATGGAGTGCAGGCCGTCCGCGGTCTCCTTCTCCGCCTGGAGCTTCGAGAGGCCTGAGCTCACGATGTAGGCGCCGGTAGCGATCCGCTCGGGCATGGTGGCGAGATGCGCGTGTGCCATGAGGGCCGGGTACCCCGCGCGCCGGGCTCCCAAACCGGCCGCGCCCGTGCCGCCAGGGATCGTCCCTGGTCGCAAGGGGGTTGCGGGCCCGCCGGGGCGTGGTCTTCGCCCTGCCTGCACAGCCACCGTGTAGAACAGCACCCGATGCCGACCGAGGTGGACAGCCGAGGTGGACAGCCGGGTTCGACAGCCGAGGGGGCCCACGGGTGACCGGCGACGGTGAGGCCCTACCTGTGGGCCGGGTGCTCGGCACCCAGGACGCCACCCCCCTCACGTTCTCCTTCGCCCTGGAGCGCCCGGGCCAGGTGCAGCTCGACGACGTGGTGGTCACCGAGCGTGCCGTGCCCGGGGGCACCTCGGTCGCGCTGTCGGGCGTCGTCAGCCAGGTGCGGGCACGCCACGAGGGAGCGCGCTTCGACTCCGACGTCTTCCTCATCCACGACGGGGTGCTGCCGGCCGAGGTCGTCGAGGTGGCCGACGTCATGACGACGAGGATCGAGCCGGAGCGCTACGTGCCGCCCGTCCCGGGCGCAGAGGTCCACCTGGCCGACGGGCACCGCCGCGACCACGCCTTGTACTTCGACGAGATGGCGCACCGCCTCCCCATCGGGCTCGGGCGCGACGGCCAGCCCCTGTACGCCAACTTCGAGTTCGTCGACGGCACGCGTGGCGCGCACGTCAACATCTCGGGGATCTCGGGGGTCGCCACCAAGACGACCTATGCCAGCTTCCTCCTCTACTCGATGTTCCACTCGGGGGTCCTCGGTGCCGAGGCGGCCAACACCAAGGCCCTGATCTTCAACGTGAAGGGCGAGGACCTCCTGTTCCTCGACCACGCCAACAGCCGGCTCACCGAGGCCGAGCGCGAGCGCTATCGGGGGCTGGGACTGCCCGCCGGTCCGTTCTCCTCGGTCGCCGTCTACGCGCCGCCGCGCCGCGGCGACCCCAACGCGGGCCCCGACGTGGCGACGCGCCACGCCGGGGTCGACGTGTACTACTGGACCCTGGCCGAGTTCGTGACCGAGGAGCTGCTCCCGTTCGCCTTCGTCGAGCCCGAGGACGAGCGCCACCAGTACACGATGCTGATCCACTGGGTGGCAGCCAAGCTCCGGCGCGACGGCGTCCCCTACGGTCCCGACGGGGCGTGGGAGGTGGAGGGCAAGGTCCTGCGCACCTACCAGGACCTGGTCGACCTCGTGGTGAACGGTCTCCAGGACCAGACCTGGTCGCCGCCGGCCACCACCATGGGCACCGTCAACGCCTTCGTCCGCCGCCTGCTCTCCTCCCAGCGCCCCCTCGGCCCCCTCGTCCGCGCCGACGTCGCGCTGCGCGAGCGCCACCGCATCTCGACGTCGGATGCCCAGGTGACCGTGGTCGACCTCCACAACCTCTCCGACCGGGCGAAGCGCTTCGTCGTTGGCGTCACGGTCAAGCGGGCCTTCGAGGACAAGGAGCTGTCGGGCATGGCACGCCCGCTCCTGTTCCTCGTGCTCGACGAGCTGAACAAGTACGCGCCCCGCGAGGGCCAGTCGCCCATCAAAGAGATCCTCCTCGACGTAGCCGAGCGGGGCCGCTCGCTCGGGGTCATCCTGCTCGGCGCCCAGCAGACGGCCAGCGAGGTCGAGCGGCGGGTCATCGCCAACTCGGCCATCCGGGTGGCCGGGCGCCTCGACGCCGCGGAGGCCGACCGCCCCGAGTACGGCTTCCTGCCCGTGGCCCACCGGGCCCGGGCCGCGATCGCCAAGCCCGGCACCATGTTCGTGTCCCAGCCCGAGATCCCTGTCCCCCTCGTCGTGGAGTTCCCGTTCCCCGCCTGGGCCACGCGCCCCGGCGAGCGCCTCCCGGCAGCGCCCGGCAGCGACCCGTTCGGGGGCCTCGGGTGAGGATCCTGCACACGAGCGACTGGCACGTGGGCAAGGTGCTCAAGGGGGTTCCCCGCCTCGACGAGCAGCGTTGCGTCCTCGCCGAGATCGTGTCCCTCGCCGCCGAGCACCAGGTCGACCTCGTGCTCGTGGCCGGCGACCTCTTCGAGTCGGCGGCACCGCCCGCCGAGGCACAGGCCGCCGTGTGGTCGACCGTCCTCGGCCTGCGGGCCACGGGTGCCGAGGTGATCGTGATCGCCGGCAACCACGACAACGCCCTCATGCTCGATGCGCTCGGCCCGCTCGCCGCCGCAGCCGGGGTCCGGGTCCTCGGCCGGCCGCGGCGCCCCGAGGAGGGCGGCGTGGTGACCTTCGAGACGCGCGGCGGGGAACGGGCGCAGGTCGCCTCCCTGCCCTTCGTGTCCCAGCGCCACGTCGTGCGGGCAGCCGAGCTCATGGCCAACGACGCCGCCCAGAACGCGGGCGCCTACGCGGAGCGCTACCGGTCGGTGATGGCGGCGCTGTGTGGCGGCTTCGCGGCGGGCACGGTCAACGTCGTCGTCGCCCACGGCATGGTGCGCGGCGGGGTGCTCGGGGGCGGCGAGCGCGACGCCCAGACCATCGAGGACTACTGGGTCGACCCCACTGCCTTCCCGCCGGCGGCCCAGTATGTGGCCCTCGGCCACCTCCACCGCGCCCAGCAGCTCCCGGGCGCTGCCCCCATCTGGTACTGCGGCTCGCCGATCCAGCTCGACTTCGGCGAGACGGCCGACACCAAACAGGTCCTGGTCGTCGACGTCGAGGCGGGCAAGCCCGCTCGGGTCGAGGCGCTGGCGCTCCGGTCGCCGAGGCGCCTGCGCACCCTCGAGGGGACCGTTGCGGACCTGGCGGCGATGGCGCCGTCGGTCGGCGACGACCTTCTCCGGGTGGTCGTGACCGAGCCGGGCCGCGCCGGGCTCGCCGCCGAGGTCAAAGAAGCCCTCCCCAACGCCGTCGACATCCGGCTCCAGAAGCCCGAGGAGGCTCCCCAGCCGGCGGCGCGGCGGCGCGGCCGCAGCGCGCACGAGCTGTTCGCCGACTACCTGGCCGAGAGCGGGGTGGACGACGACCGCCTGGTGCACCTGTTTGCCCGGCTCCTCGACGAGATCGCCGAGGAGCAGCCGTGAGGCTCCAGCACCTGTCGGTCTCGGGCTTCGGCGCGTTCCGTGAACGGACCGAGCTCGACTTCGACGACAGCGACTTCTTCGCGCTGGTCGGGCCGACGGGATCGGGCAAGTCGACCGTCATCGACGCCGTCTGCTTCGCCCTCTACGGGGCCGTCCCGCGCTACGACGACCAGCGCATGAGCCGCTACGTCATGTCCCTCGGCGCCGCGGAGACCAAGGTGTCGCTGCGGTTCTCCCTCAGCGCCACCGGCTTCGTCGCGACGCGGGTGCTCCGGCGCACCGCGCGCGGACCAGGCACCAAGGAGGCCCGGCTGGAGCGCCTCGAGGCCGACGGGTCCACCACCGTGCTCGCCGGCGCCGAGCGGGAGATGAACGCCGCCGTCGAGGTGCTCCTGGGGCTCAGGTTCGACGACTTCATCCGGTGCGTGGTCCTGCCCCAGGGGGACTTCGCGCGCTTCCTGCGGGCCAAGGGCGAGGACCGGCGCGACCTCCTGCTCCGCTTGCTCAACCTCGGCGCTTACCTCGACGTCGGCCGGCGCGCCGGCCAGGTCGCCGAGTCCGCCGCCGCGGCCGCCAAGCTCGGCCGGCAGCGCCTCGAGGACCTCGCCGGCGCGACCCCGGCCGCGCTCGCCGCCGCTCGCCAGCGAGCCGCCGAGCTGCGCGCCCTGGGCGACGAGGCGGCGCGGGAGCGGTCGCGGATCGAGGAGCTGGTCCGCCTCGAGCGCGACGAGCAGCGCCACGAGCAAGAGGCGCGCGCCGCGCTGGGGCTGCTCTCGAAGATCGCCGTGCCCGAAGAGGCCCGGCAGCACGGCCGGCGCATGGCCAGCGCGCGGCAGCGCCTGGCTGCTGCCGCAGAGGAGCTCGAGGCGGCCCGCCGTGCGCGAGAGAAGGCGGCCTTGGTGGCCGACGACCTGCCCGACCCGGCCGCGCTCGAGGCCGTCGCCGGGGCCCATGTGGACCTCGCCGCGTGCACCGAGAAGCTCTGGCGGGTGGAGGAGGAGGCTGCGGAGGCCGCCGGCCTCGTGGAGGAGGCCGACCGGGTGCTCGCCGATGCCGAGGCGGTGCTGCAGGGTGCCACGTCGGCACTGGAGGCACTCCGGGCCGAGCACGTGGCCGCAGGGCTCGCCGTCCACCTGGTCGTGGGCGAGCCGTGCCCGGTGTGCCGCCAGGTGGTGCGAGCCCTGCCGGAGGGACAGGCCGAGGGCCGGTCGGCGCTCGACGCGGCCGAGCAGGCCGAGGCCCAGGCCCGCCGGCACCTGAACCGTGCACGCGAGGCGGCCACCAAGGCGGCCACCCGAAGGGCCGAGAAGGACGGGGCGCTCGCCGAGCTGCGCCATACCCGCGACCGCCTGGCGGCGCAGGTCGCCGGCCACCCGGACCCCGCCGCGCTGGCGGAGCTGCTCGAACGCTGCAGGGCCGCTCGCCGAGCCCTCGACGCCGCCCGGCGGCACGAGGACGACAGGACGCGTGCCCACGAGGCCGCCCAGCGCGCGCTCGAGGAGCTGGCCGATGCCGCGGCGTCGCTGCAGGCCGACTTCGACTCCCAGCGCGACCCGGTGGCCTTCCTCGGGTGCCCGGCTCCCCAGCGCAGGGACCTCGTCGCCGACTGGGACGCGCTGGCGCGCTGGGCCCGATCGGAGGCGTCGACCCAGGAGGCAGCGTCGAAGGAGGCCGGACAGCGAGCGGCGCAGTACCGCGAGGAGGCACGAGCACGGACCCAGGCGCTGGCAGGTCGGTGCGCGGCGCTCGGGGTCGGCGAACGTGGCGACGTGGTGGAGGTGCTCCAGGTGCTGGCCGAGGCAGCGGCCGCCGCAGAGGCCCAGGTCGCCGCGATCGAAGTGGGCCTCGAGGAGGCGGCCCGGCTTCGGGCGGAGGTCGAACGGCTCGACGAGGAGGCGGCGGTCGCGTCGACGCTGCGCACGTGGCTGCGCGCCGACCGCTTCCCCGAATGGCTGGTCCACGAGGCGCTCGAGATGCTGGTGGCCGAGGCGTCGACGACCCTGCGCCAGCTCACCGCCGATGGGTTCTCGCTCACCCTCGGCGACCGGGAGTTCATGGTGATCGACCATGCCAACGCGGACGAGCTGCGTTCGGCTCGGACCCTGTCTGGCGGCGAGACCTTCCAGGCGTCGCTCGCGCTGGCGCTCGCCCTCTCGTCGCAGGTGCGTAGCCTGGCCGCCGAGGGGGCGCCGCAGCTCGACTCGCTGTTCCTCGACGAGGGCTTCGGGACCCTCGACCCCGAGACCCTCGAGACGGTCGCGTCGACCATCGAGAACCTCGGCCAATCAGGTCGCATGATCGGCGTGGTCACCCACGTGCGCGAGCTTGCCGAACGGGTGCCGGTGCGCTTCGAGGTCCGCAAGGGGCCCCGGTCGGCCACCGTCGAGAAGCGCATCGCATGAGCGGGCGTGGGGGAGCGTCGTGAGGTTCCGCGTCGACCCCTGGGACCCTGCCTACGGGGTGGCAAACGAGGCGTTGGGCCTCGATGCGACGAGCGCCGAGGTCGACCCGGACGTCGAGATCCCCGCGGCCAGGTGGGAAGCCGTCGCGCCCCGACCAGCATCGGCCGACAGCGTGGCGTCGGTGCTGTTCGTCGATGGCGTCAGGCGGGTGGAGGCGCGTGTGTGGATCGACGACGGGGCCGGCTCGGCGGCGCCGGGGATCTGCGCGTCGTATGCCGCGGGTGCCGTCCGGTGCGACCACGCGGCGCGCCTGGGCCCCGTGCTCGTCGAGCGGGGGCTCTTCACCTCCTTCGGCGCCGCCGAACCCGTCGTGACTGCCACCGGGGACTTCCCGGTGCGCCTGGCGGCGAGCGACAGCCCCGAGGGCCTTGCCCTGGCGCTCCAGGAGCGGATGGGCCATGCCGAGCTGCGCGCCGCCGAGTCCGCCTGCGAGGAAGGCGCTGCCGACCTGGTCGTGGTCGACGGTCCGCTGCGGGGCCGCCAGCACCTCGCCAACGCCGTCGGCTACGTGAAGACGCACCACGTCGCCTACCTGCCCCCGGAGCTGCATGCCATCGTCGGGGGCCTCGCCCCGGGGCAGCGCTCGCCGCTCTTCGTCCTCGGGGGAGGCTTCTCGAGGCTGTCGTGGTACCTGCGGCTGCCCGGACCTGCAGGAGTCCCCTGGGCCGGCGTGGTGCGGTGCGAGTGCACCGCAGACCTGCCGGTGGCCGCGGCATCTCGCCTCGCCGACCAGGTCGTCGCCGTGCTCCCCCGCTTCGCCTCCGAGCCGCACAAGGAGCCGAGGGCGCCCCAGAACCTGTACCCGGTGGCCGGGCTCGAGCGAGAGCTGCGCCGGCGTATGGGGGACCCCCACCTGCTCTACCGGGCCCTGCGCCGATCGGCCGCCAGGGCCGGGGCGTGATCGCGGCCGTGGCGCCTCGCCCGCCCGGCCACCGCCCGCGCCGCATCGAGGCCGTCGTGTTCGATCTCGACGGCGTGCTGCTCGACTCCGAAGAGGTCTGGGACGGCGCCCGCCGTGAGCTGGTGGCCGAGCAGGGGAGGACCTGGCGGGCCACCGCCACCCACGACATGATGGGGATGAGCTCGCCCGAGTGGTCGCGCTACCTCCACGACGTCCTCGGTGTCCCCTTGCCGCCGGCAGAGATCTCCGACGCCGTGGTCCGCAAGCTCGAGGAGCGCTACCGCCGGCACCTGCCGCTGGCCGAGGGTGCTCGCGAGGCAGTCGAGCGGCTGGGCGCCGTGTGGCCCCTCGGGCTGGCGTCGTCGTCGAACCGGCCGGTGATCGACCTCGTGCTCGAGCTGGCCGGCCTCGCCCGGTGCTTTCGCGTGACCGTGTCGTCGGAGGAGGTCGCCCGGGGCAAGCCCGCCCCCGACGTCTACCTGGCGGCGGCCGCGGCGCTCGGCGTGGCGCCGGCAGCAGCCGCAGCCATCGAGGACTCGGCCAACGGGCTTCGGGCGGCGCGTGCTGCGGGCATGTGGGTGGTCGCCGTGCCGAACCCCACCTACCCGCCGCCCCCCGACGTGCTCGGGCTGGCCGACGTGGTCGTGGCCGGCCTTGCCGAGCTCACTCCCGAGGCCCTCCTTCTCCCCTGAGGCCGGGCGCAACGCGCGCCCGCTCCACCATCGCGTCGCGGCGGCCCACCCCGATGGCGTGGCGCAACGGGCGCTCGGCCTGGGAGCGGGGAGGGATCTGCTCAGGTGGGATGCCAGGGCGAAGGGCGCGCCCGCGAGAGGGCGCCGGTCGCCCTAGACTCCCCGCATCACTGGAGCGCACCAAACCTCAGGGCGCGCCGACGGCGGAGAGCACGGCGGGTATCACGGTGGGCACCTCTCGGTGCTCGAGCTCCCGTCCCTTCGCGCGGCCGTGCGGCACTCGCTGCCCACCGTCTTGGAGGGGGCAGTCGCACCCTTCGGCCTCTTCTACCTCCTGCTCACCTTCACGGGCATCGCCGGCGCGTGCATCGCCGGCCTCAGCTGGTCCTACCTGGCGCTCGCCCGCCGGCTCGTGCGCCGCCAACGGCTCCCGGCCACCTTGCTCATGGGCGCGGCCACGCTGACCTTCCGCACGGTCGTCACGCTCGTGACCGGCAGTGCCTTCCTCTACTTCGCCCAGCCCACGGCGGCCACCGCCCTGTTCGCCCTGTTCCTGCTGGCCACGGCCATCGCCCGGCGGCCCTTCATCGAGCGGCTGGCCCACGATTACTGCCCCCTCAACCCGGCGTTCGTCTCGCGCCCCGCGGTGCGGCGCTTCTTCATCCAGCTGTCGCTCCTGTGGGCGGTCGTGCTGCTGGCCAACGCTGGGTGCGTCATGTGGCTCCTGCTCACGTCGTCGCTTCACACCTTCGTGCTCGAGCGGACGCTCATCACCTGGGTGCTGACGATCGGCACGATCGGCGCCTCGGTGGCCTGGTTCGTGAGGACCATGCGCCGTGCCCAGATCACCGTCCGCTTCAGCGACGTGTTGCGAAAGGGGCACCCCGAAACCGTCCGATGACCGCCCGGCGGCAGGTGCGGCGTACCGGCCGCGTGACCGGTCCCGGACCGAGGGTGCCAGCCCCTGCCGTCGCCGCCTGCTCGTTCCTGGCCGGCTCGATCCCCTTCAGCGGCATCGCCGCTCGCTTGGTGGCCGGGGTGGACCTCCGGCAGGTGGGCTCGGGAACGGTGTCGGGGACCGCCCTCTACGAGGTGGCCGGCTTCCCGTGGCTGGCCGCCGCGGGCGTGTTCGAGGTGGGCAAGGGCGTGGTCGGCCCGATGCTCGCCGGGTCGGACCGGCCGTGGCTCGGGGCCGCTGCCGCCGCCTGCACCATCTGCGGGCACGACTGGTCACCGTTCCTCGGCGGGGCTGGCGGTCGCGGCATCTCCCCCGCCCTCGGCTCGCTGGCGGTGCTCGCCCCCGAGGGGGCAGCCCTCCTGGCAGGGGGGCTGGCGGTCGGGCGCCTGGCCCGCCAGACGGGGGTGGCGAGCCTGGCGGCGCTCGCTGCTCTCGCACCGGTGCTCGCTGCCCGGCGCGGGCCGGTGGGCCTGGCGGTGGCGGCCGCAGTCGGGGTCCCCATGATCGCCAAGCGGCTGGCCGGCAACCGTTTCCCCCCGCCGGGGCGGCTCGGCCCCGCGCTGGCGCATCGCCTCCTCTTCGACTGCGACCCCGGCGAGCGCGGGGCGCGCGGTGGGGTAGGGCGCCAGGCGAGGCGCGTGGCGAAGGTCGCCACCCAGGGGCCGCCGGCCCTGTGGGCAATGGCCGGCAGGCGCCGTCTCGGTGGCCGCCGGAGGCATGCTCCCTCGAGGCCCCGGGCAGGACCTCAGAGGAGGATGCAGGCACGAGCACCGGGGCCCGGAGGGGGAACGGTACGCTCGCTCGTGCTCGGAGGCCCGTACGGAAGACGCCGCCACCCGAACGCCTGACGCCGGAGGAACCGAGGTCGAGGCGCGCCCCGGGGCAGGTGACGCGCGGCCCTGGCGGCGCCGGTGGGGCCACATCCGCTCGGCGGCCTCGGTCGCGCTGCTCGCCGCCGCCGTGGTGTTCAGCATCGTGCACTTCGGCGACGTCACGAAGGCCGCGTCCCGGCTCTCGAGCGTCGAGGTCGGCTGGGTCGCGCTGGCCGTCGTGGCCGAGGCCGGCTCCATGCTGGTCTTCGCCCTGCTCCAGCAGCGCCTGCTGCGTGCCGGCTGCGTGCATCTCGGCCTCGTGTCCATGGGCGCCATCACCCTGGCCAGCAATGCCCTCACGGGAACCCTGCCCGGGGGCGTGGGGTGGGCGGCCGCCTGGCAGTTCGACCAGCTCGGGCGCCGCGGGGTGAGCCGGTTCCTCAGGATCTGGACCTTCCTCGTGGCCGGCGGCGTGTCGAGCTTCGCCCTGTTCATCGTGATCGCCGTCGGGGTCGAGACCGCCGGGTCCGAGGGGCCGGTGTCGACGCTGCGGTGGCTCGTCTTCCTCCTCGCCCTCATCCCGATCGTCGCTCTGGTGGTGGAGGTCTTCCACAACACGGCGCCCGTCGCGAGCTCCACGGCCGCCCTGCGCCGCTGGGTAGGCCGCCTGCCCGGTGGCCGGCGTGTCCTCGGCTGGGCAACCAACCTCGCCAGCCGCATGACGGCCGTCAAGCTCGGCGGGCTCGGTTGGGCCACCGTGCTCGGGCTGGCGCTCCTCAACTGGCTGCTGGACGCCCTCGTGGTCGTCTCCTCGCTGCTCGCGCTCGGTGTGAAGGTGCCGTGGTCCGCGATCCTCGTGATCTACGGGTTGACCCAGATCGCCGCCTCGGTGCCGCTCACGCCCGGGGGCATCGGCGTCGTCGCGGGCAGCCTGGCAGCCCTCCTCCACGCCTACGGCGTGCCCACGAGCTCGGCCCTGGCGGTCGTCCTCCTCTACCGGCTGCTCAGCTTCTGGGTGCTCGTGCCCATCGGCTGGGCCATCTGGGGGCTGCTCGAGCTCCGGGGCCGCCGGGTGGCGCGGGGGGTCCCTCGACCCCGCTACGGTCTGTCGCCCATGCTCGATCCCGAGGCCGAGCCGACCAGGCCCACCGTGGCCCTACCTTTGCGCGGCAACGAGCGCGAGGCGGGCGGCGCGCGGGCGGAGCCGGCTGGCGCCGAGCCCGGGATCCCCTCGCGCACTGCGGCGGGATCGGCCGGCGGATGACGGCGCCCGACCGGGTGGCGGTGGTCACCGACAGCGCGGCGTCGCTGCCCGACGATGCCGTCGCGGACCTCGGCATCGTGGTGGTGCCGCTGTTGCTCGTCGTGGGCGGGACCGTGCACGCCGACGGCGAGCTCGACCCAGCCTGCGTGCGCGCGCTCGAGGCTGGCGGGCGGGTCTCCACGTCCGGACCGGCTCCCGGGGACTTCGTCAAGGCGATCGAGGGCTGTGGCACGGAGGCCGGGGTCGTGGTGGCCACGGTGTCGGCATCGATGAGCTCGACGTGGGCGTCGGCGGTCACCGCGTCGCAGTACGTGGGCACCGAGAGGGTCAGGGTGGTCGACACCCGGACTGCGGCGGGTGGCGAGGGGCTCGCCGTCCTGGCGGGAGCCCGCCTGGCCCGGGAAGGGGCCTCGCTGGACGAGGTGGCCGGGGAGGTCGAGCGGGTCGCGGCGCGGGTGCGGCTGATCGCGACGCTGGCCGACCTCGACCACCTGGCGCGAAGCGGGCGGGTGCCGGCAGCCGCTGCACGCCTGGTGCGGGCAGTCGGCCTGCAGCCGATGTTCGAGTTCCGCCGCGGCCGCCCGATCCTCCGGCGGCCAGCGTGGAGCAGGGCAGCGGCGCTCGGTCGCATGGTTCGCACCTGCCGGCGCGACCGGCCGCGGGCAGGGTGGCCCGCGCCGAGGCTGCACGCGGCCGTGCTCCACGCCGGCGCGCCCGAGGCCGCCGAGGAGCTGGCAGCTGCCCTCCAGCGCGCCGCGACCGGCGCCGAGGTCTTCGTCGCCCGGTTCAGCTCGGTCATGGTGGCCCACACCGGGCCGGGGCTGGTGGGACTGGCATGGTGGTGGGACCCGGCCTCCGCCGCCGCGCCCGGCCTCCGGGGGCGCCTCTTCAGCTGACGGCCCGGTCGCCTCGGCCCCCTGCGCGCCGGGGGGGCACCTGGATCGATCCGCTCGCCCGGGTGCGCGTCGCCTCGGCCCCCCGCGCGCCGGGGGGCACCGCCCTACCGCTGAACAGCCCCCACGGCCCGGTCTCGGCCCCCTGCGCGCCGGGGGGGCACCGGCACTCGCAGCAGCTCGCGGGCGACCACCACGTCGGGGTGGAGCAGCCTGGCCTCGGAGGCGAGGACCTCGGGGTCCGGGTAGCGCTGGGAGAAATGGGTGACGACGAGGCGCCGGGCCCCCGACTCGGCGGCGAGCCGGCCCGCTTGCGATGCCGTCATGTGGTTGAACTCGGCGGCGAGGGCGGCGTCGGCATCTGCGAAGGTGGCCTCGCACACGAGCAGGTCGGCTCCGGCGGCGAGCTCGAAGGCGGCGTCGCACAGCGCGGTGTCCATCACGAAGGCGAGGACCTGGCCGGGCCGCTCCACGCTCACCTCGTCGAGCGACACCATCCGCGTCCCCACGCGGACCGCGGTGCCGCGCTGGAGCTCCCCGATCGCCGGCCCCTCGAGGCCGAGCTCGTCCAGGCGGCGACGCAGGATGGTGCGCCCGGCAGGCTCCTCGACCCGGTAGCCGAAGGTCTCGGGACGGTGCTCGAGCCGCCGTGCCACGATCGTGAAGGGGGGAGGATCCACGACGGTCCCCGGACCTGCCACCGGTCGCCGCACGAGGTCGGTGCAGTCGTCGAAGACCGAGGCATGCAGCAGGCGGTCGACGAAGGGGAGGCCGCTGCGGGGGAACACGAGATCGACCTGGTGGGCAACCCGCTCGAGCGACATCCGCTGGACCACGCCCGGCAGGCCGAGGCAGTGGTCGCCGTGGAGGTGGGTGAGCAGGATGCGGGTGATGGCCCACGGCGAGACTCCGGCCATGAGGAGCTGGCGCTGGGTGCCCTCGCCCGGGTCGAAGAGGAGCCCCTCGGTGTCCCATCGGACGAAGTAGCCGTTGTGGTGGCGGGAGCGGGTCGGAGTCTGGCTGGCCGTCCCGAGCACGACGAGCTCGCGCACCTGCCCATTGTGGCCGGTGGACTCACAGGTCGAGGGCCAGGCCCGCAGCCAGCGCGGCGCCGAGCTCGCGGCACGCCTCGAGGTCCTGGCGAGAGGGGGTGCCGCTGACCACCACCGGCGCCTGGGCAGGGCGCCAGCCCAGGCCTGTGGTGATGACCTCGATGGCCCGCAGGGCCCCGGTGGCGTCGCTGTTGGCGTGGAGGTAGGCGCCGAAGGGCCGGCCCCGAGTGGCCGCGAGGCAGGGGTAGTAGATCTGGTCGAAGAAGTGCTTGAGGGCCCCCGAGATGTACCCGAGGTTGACGGGGGTCCCGAGCAGGTAGCCGTCGGCAGCCAGCACGTCGGTGGCGCTGGCCGACAGGGCCGGCGCCACGACCACCTCGACGCCCTCGATGGCCGGGTCGCGGGCGCCCTCCTCGGCAGCGATCGCCATCGCGTGGAGGCTCGGGGACGCCGTGTGGTGCACGAAGAGCAGCCGCTTCACTCGGCGGGCCACCGTAGTGGCCGGCGCCCCCTCGTGTGCCGATGCACATGGATCGGCGTGCCGCTGGGTACGGTGGTGGCCGTCACGATCGCCGGTGAGGAGCGTGGGTGGTGGTGGAACGTGCAGGGGTGAGCGACGAGGCCCGCCGGAGCTTCCCCGCGGCGCTGCGCGCCCCGCGAGCTGCACGAGAGTGGGCCGCCGGCGTCGTCGCCGGCTGGCGGGTGTCCGGCGCCAGCCTCGTCACGCTCGTCCTGAACGAGCTCGTCACCAATGCCGTCCTGCACGGTCGCCCCCCCATCTCTGTCGACCTGCGGCGCCGCGACGGCGGTGTGTGGATCGGCGTGTCGGACTCCGGGCACGGCCAGGTCGCCCGCACGTGGCCGGGCCCCGGCGCCACGGGAGGCAGGGGCCTCGGGATCGTTGCCGAGGCGTCCGCGCGCTGGGGGGTGACTCCCCTTCCCGGCAGGGCCGGCAAGACGGTGTGGGCCGAGGTCGGCGACCCGGCCGCGGGGACCTGACCACAGCGTGGAGCAGGCTCGCCACAGCCTCGCCCGGGCGCCGGCTGTGCGCGGCGGCGTGCGGGAGCGGCGGGGGCGGCGGGAAGAGGTTGGCGCGTAATGCTCGGCTTCGACGAGGCGGCAGCCAAGGTGACCGCGCCGGGCCAGGTCTTCGAGACGGCAGAGGCGCTGATCGACGGGGCCTCCTACCGGGTCTTCGTCAACGCCCCGCCGACGCTGCGTGACCTGTTCGGGGCTCTGCGCGCCCATGGGAGGCGCCCCTTCCTCGTCTACGGCCACGAGCGGTGGAGCTTCGCGAAGGTGGCCGCACGCGTGGATGCGCTCGCCGCCGCACTGGCGAGCCTCGGCGTCGGCAAGGGCGAGCGGGTGGCCATCGCCATGCGGAACCTCCCCGAGTGGGTGGTGGCCTTCGGCGCGGCCCTGTGCGCCGGTGCGGTGGCCGTGCCGCTCAACGCTTGGTGGACCGGCGAGGAGCTGGGCTCCGTGCTCGCCGACTGCGGCGCCACGGTGCTCGTGGCCGACCAGGAGCGGGTGGCGCGCACACGGGCGGTGCTGGGCGCCACAGCCGTACGAGCGACGGTCGCCGCCCGCTGGGGCCGCTCGGCAGTGCCCCAGGGCGTGCAGCTGCTCGAGGACCTCACTCGGGAACCGCCGCCGGCCGCGGCGACCCCTTCTCTGTCGCCCGACGACGACGCGCTGCTGCTCTACACCTCGGGCACGAGTGGGCCCCCGAAGGGGGTGCTGTCCACCCACCGGGCCGTGCTCCAGGCCCTGCTCGCGTTCGGGTGCGCCGCCGCCATCGCTGAGGAGCGCCGACCGGGCGCCGACGAGGGCGGTGCGCGCGTGTTCATCCTCGTGGTGCCGCTGTTCCATGCGACCGGGTGCATCCCGGTGCTGCTGGCCTGCACGGCGATGGGCTACAAGCTGGTCATGATGCGAAAGTGGGATCCCGAGGCCGCGCTCGCCCTCATCGAGCGTGAGCGCGTCACCAACTTCGTGGGCGTCCCCACCCAGACGCTCGACCTCATGGCGTCCCCCCGGCTCGGCGACTTCGACGTCTCGAGCTTGCGGTCGGTCGGAGGCGGGGGAGCCCCGACCCCTCCCTCGCTCGTGCGCCAGGTGGCTGCCCGCATCGCGTCCGGCCAGCCTGCGGCCGGCTATGGCCTGACCGAGACGAACGCGTACGGCCCGACCATCTCGGGGGACGACTACCTGGCGCGGCCGGCGAGCACCGGGCGCACCGTCCCGATCATGGACGTCGAGGTCCGCGACCCGGCCGGCCGTGCGCTGCCGCCCGGCCAACGGGGCGAGATCTGGTTCCGGGGCCCCAACCTCATGCGGTGCTACTGGAACCGCCCCGAGGAGACCGCGGCGACGCTGGTTGGGGGTTGGCTGCGCACCGGCGACGCCGGCCATCTCGACGCCGAGGGCTACCTGTACGTCGACGACCGGCTGAAGGACCTCGTCGTACGCGGGGGTGAGAACGTGTCGTGCGCGGAGGTCGAGGCCGCCATCCACGAGCACCCGGCCGTGCGCGAGGTGGCGGTGCTCGGGCTCTCCCACGAGCGCCTCGGCGAGGAGGTCGCCGCCGTTGTCCGCCTCCACCCGGGGGCATCCCTCGACCCCGACGAGCTCCGGTCGTTCCTGTCGGCACGCCTCGCCGCCTACAAGATCCCCTCACGCGTGGCGATGGTCACCGACGAGCTGCCCCGCGGGGCCACGGGCAAAGTGCGCAAGGACGCCCTGCGGGGGCGGTTCGACGCCTGAGGGCTCTCCCGGAGCCGCGGATGCCGCCTCGAAGACAAGAGGACCAGGGCACGTCCGGCGGCCGTCTCAGGGTGACCCGGTCGCTCTCGATCCCCCTCTCGGAGATCCAGTGGCGGGCCACCACGCCTGGAGGGCCGGGCGGCCAGCACGCCAACCGCACGGCGAGCCGGGTCGAGGTCCGCTTCGACGTGGGTCGCTCTGGCGCCTTGGGCCCCCGCCAGCGGGCTCGCCTGCTCGAGCGGGTCGGGCGGGTGGTCCGGGCGAGCGCGTCGGAAGACCGCTCGCAGGCCCGCAACCGCGAGCTCGCCACCGAACGGCTCCGGGCGCGCCTCGAGGCAGCCCTGCGAGCCGAGACTCCCCGGCGGCCGACGGCGCCGCCGCCGGCCGCCGGGGAGCGCCGGTTGGAGGCGAAGCGGCACCGCTCGGCGGTCAAGCGGAGCCGCCGGCCCCCGGGGGACGACGACTCGTGACCATCATGGGGCTCCGGCGGCCGGATGCGGCGGTTCGTAACAGGTTCGGGTCAGCCGGTCCCGGTCGGCCGGTCTCGGTCAGCCGGTCTGGGGGTGGGTCGGCGTCGTGCCGTTTCGGAGCAGCAGGTCGAAGCCGTCGGGAATGTCGAGCGTGCCCGGGGCTGTGCCCGGGTGGTCCGTCACCCCGTACTGCCAGACGATGGCCTGGGTCGTCGGGTCGATGGCGACCATGCGGTCACGGTAGTCGTCATTGACCATGAACACGCCGCTCGGCAGCCGTTCGACCAGCGAGGGCTGGTTGAGCATGCCCTCCCCGCTCGTCGGCTGGTAGCGATAGAGGATCTGGCCGGCCCGGTTGAACTCGACGATGCCCCCCGGGGTCGAGTAGTCCGCCATCAGGTACAGGTCCGGGCCCAGTTGCTGGGGGTCGGAGGGATAGCCCACGGCCACGTGCGTGCTCCACACGAGCTGGCCCGTCAGCGTGTACTCGTCCACCCACGACCCGGTGATCTCCGACACGAGGAGGTTGCCGTCGGCCAGGGGCGTGTCGCCGTTGGGGCTCGCCATGGCGCTCGGCGGCTGGTGCACACAGCGGCCGGTGGTGCCGATCTGGCTCGCCAGCGAGCCGTCCGCGTTGATGACGAGGACCCGGCAGTTGTCGGCGTCGGCCACCGTGATCTGGCCGTTCTTGAGCAGGTAGGCGTCATCGGGCTCGTGCAGGTAGCCCGGTGCCGATCCGATCTGGGCGGGGTGGCCGTAGGTCCACAGGATCTTGCCCGAGGGGAAGCCGATCTCGACGATCGTCTCGTTCTCCTCCTGGTTGGACAAGATGGCCGTGCCGTGGTGGACGAAGAAGGCGTCGTCGGGGAAGTAGAAGCCCTTCGGGCCAGGGGGTGGGGGCGCCGTCGGGTTGGGGTACGTCCAGACGATCTTCCCGGTGTCGTCAAGCAGCAGGAGCCGGTCGTTGCCGCGGTCGGCGACCAGCAAGCGCGCGCCGAAGTACGGCGAACCTGCCCCCGGTGCCCCCGCCACACCGAAGGCGGGGTCAGGGCGGAGCATCTGCACCGTGGCGGTGGGCACGCCGCCGGCTTCGCCGCCGACGAGCCAGGCGGTGCTCCCCAGGGCGGCCATGGCCCCGTAGGCCACCGGAGCCCGCAGGGACCCTGCTGCCAGAAGGCGGTTCGAGCGGGGGTCGAACGCCCAGATGGTCGCCGAAGGGGGTCCGGCAGCCGATGACGTGCCGCCCGCCACGTACAGGTGGCCCCCGATGTCGATCGCGCTCGCACCGGCAAGAGGCGCGGGCAACCTTCCCACCACACGCGCCGTACCGGTGGCGAGATCGATCCGCTGGAGGGTGGCCAGGGGTTGGCCCGCGTGGGAGCCGGTCACGGCCATGCCCCCGAACACGTAGATAGTGCGCCCGAGCGCGGCCACCGCTGGGTAGCGGACCGGCACGGGCAGGGAGGCCACCTGGCGGAAGCTGCGCCCGTCGCGGGTGGCGACCACCCCGGGATCCGGGCGCGTGCCGTCGTAGCCGCCGACGAGGTAGGCCTCGGAGCCGACCACCACGGCCACCGCATCCGAACGCGGCTGAGGAAGGTGGCCCACGACCGTGGCGCTGGATCCGGTGGCGGCCCCCTGGGGCACCTGGGGGAGGGCCTCGACCGTGTCGACGGTGGACGAGGCACCCCCACCGAACACGAAGAAGCGGTGGCCCAGGACCGCTCCGGCGGCGTCATGGCCTGCCGTCGGCAGGCTTCCGAGAGGTTGGGCGGTCCCGGCCGGCAGACCGAGCGCTGTGATCGCCGACGAGGAGGAGCTGGGGCTCGCCAGGCCCCCGAGCAGCACCAGTTGGCTGCCGGGCCCGGCCAGCGCCACCTCGCGGCTGACGGGGGCAGCCAGCTGCCACGGCACGACTCCCGACTCGACTGCCGGGATCCCCGGGGCTTCGCGCCCGTTCCGGCTCGCCGTCCGCTCGGTCCGGCACCCCCTCGGGTGCGCCCCTGCGCGGAACGGTGGTCGGCCACCGTTCGGCCGGCGCGGGCGGACGAGTGCCCGGCGGAGCCCACCGATGCCGCCGACGTGGCCCCCGAGCCCGGTGGCGGCGACCCACTGCCGCTGGTCACGACAGCCGCGGCGATGGCGGCCACGGTCAGCACGGCGGCCACGGCTGCCGTGCGCCGTCGGCGCCGCAGGCGGGCCCGCCGGCGTGCCGCCAGGCGCGCCCGATCAGAGGTGAGGGGTCGGGGAGGATGGGCCGACATTGCCAGGAGAGCTTGGCACGGCGGCGCCCTTGTCTGGGGACACCCCGGTCTGCTCCGAACCGGCCGGTCCTGTATCGTGCAGCGCGTCGCGCCAGACGATGCCGACCGGTTGGTGCCAAGTCGTCGCCCTCAGAGGCCGAGCTTGGCGCTGCACGCCGGCCACTGCCCCCAGCCGCTTCGCGCCTGCAGCTGGCGCGCCGCGGCGTCCTGGACCGACGGGGGCGCGTCGCTCGGCAAGCCGGAATAGCCGAGGGATTGCCAAGTGCCGAGCGAGAACTGGTACGCGCCGTAGAAGCCATTGCCCGTGTCGTCCGCGTAATTGCCCCCCGACTCGCAGTTGCGAAGTGCTGCCCACACCGACCCGCTGGCGGCACTGGCTGCCGGCGCGGCTGCGGAGGACGCCGACGCAGCCGTGGCGAGCTGCGCGCGCGACGCGGCTGCCTGTGCTGCCTGCGCACTGACGGTGAGGAAGTACTGCGCGGCCAAGTAGTTCTGCACGTCGAGGTACTGCTGCACTTGCACCGCAGTGACGAACGCGTGCTCGACCTGTTCCACCTGTGCCTGCTGGACGGATACCGCTGTCGAGTCGAGCACCAGCTTCGCGTCGAGCGCGGTGCGCAGCGACGCCTCGAGCGCGGTGGTGGCGATCCCCGACGCGAGGCTCGGTGACAGGCTCGCCGCCACACGATGCCACCCTCCCCCTGTCGGCGCTGCACCGTCGCGAAGCGTGCCGCGATGGCGTTGAACGCCGGTTCGCCCGGAGCGGGCGTGCAGCGCGGTCTCCTGCGCGTGGAGCTGGTGGTGAGGTGGACGCCGCTCGGCAGCCAGTGCCGCGGAGCGAGTGGTCACGGTGTCGGCGAGCGCGGTCGCCGACACGAGAAGGGTGAGACAGTACAACCGGTGCGTGCGCATGCTGGTGCCTCCGTCGAGTCGCGGTTGAGCCGTAGGGCCCGAGTTGGCGCTGGTATGCGGGCGACCGTCGTTGACGCATTCAGCTCGCGGGCCGCGCGCGAGCGCGGACGGCCCTGGACTTGCAGGTGTCCGTACGAGGTGCTGACGGGCTGCTCCCTGGGTCGTTGTCCTGTGGCGGCTCCTGGGCGACGAGGGGATCGGTGCAGGTGAAAGGGGGATGTGTGCGCCGTCACGCGGCGAGGGCGGCTCAGAGATCGGGTCACGGCCTGCGATCTCCTCGAGGTGCCCTCGAGCCGGGGCCAGCCGGGCGCTACGCCCTGCGGCAGCCTCCGCTACTGCCTGTCCGGCCGGCTCGGCGATGTCTGTTGCCGTGAACGTAGCGGACACAGCCAGCACCGTGCAATTCCGGACCTGACGAGCTGCAGCACGAGCAGACCTGGCACCGCGACGGCACGCGCTGCGAGACTCGAGCGCTCAGAGCGGCGGCCCCGCGCGTGCCGTACGATGTGGTGCCGAGCTCGACGCGTCGCCGTCCGATCTCGACGCGCAGCCGACCTCGATCCTGCCTGCGGCGAGACGGTTGTGCACCGAGGCGAGCGGTGCGCCGAGACGAACGGCGCGCCGCCAAGAATGGCGACGAGCCGAGCGGCGCCGATGCTGCGAACGATGCAAGCTGACGACGATGCCACCGAACCGAACTGACAGCGTGCGCCTCGAGCCGACAGGCGAGCAATGGACGATCAGCCACGGCGCGCAGCGCGCCGTCGTCACCGAGGTCGGCGCAACGTTGCGCGAGTACGTCGTCGGCAACGAGCCTGTCCTTGACGGGTTCGGGGCCGGCGACTGGTCGCACGATGGCCGCGGGCAGGTTCTTGCTCCGTGGCCGAATCGGTTGGGGGACGGGCGCTATGAGTTCGGCGGCGAGCTGTGCCAGGCGGCGATCGACGAGCCCGCACGCGGGAACGCCATCCACGGGCTCGTGCGGTGGGTGCCGTGGCGAGCCGAGGCACACGCCCAGAACATGGTCGCGTTGAGCTATGTCATCCGGCCCACGCCCGCCTACCCGCACGTGCTGCGATTGCGCGTCACCTACCGCGTGGGGCGCGACGGCTTGTCGGTGTCGGCATCGGCCGAGAACTTCGGTGCTCGCGCGTTGCCATTCGGGCTCGGGTTCCATCCCTACTTGACGGTGGGCACCGGCCGGGTCGACACGACGGTGCTGTGCATTCCCGGGCGCGAGCGGCTGGTGCTCGACGATCGGCGCCTCCCCACCGGCGAGGTGAGGCCGGTAGCGGGGACGGAGCTCGATCTCACCCGCCCGCGCGCGATCGGCTCGACGCGTCTCGACGCCTGCTACACCGCGCTCGAGCGCGACGCGTCGGGGCTCGCGTGGGCGACGCTGGAGGCACCTGGGCAAGGGCGCACGGTCGCCGTGTGGATGGACGGGCAGTTCGGCTACGTCATGTGCTACACGGGCGACGAGGTGTCGGAGCCTGATCGGCGGCGCCGGTCAGTGGCCATCGAGCCCATGACCTGCCCGCCTGACGCACTGCGCTCTGGCGAGGGCGTGGTCGTCCTCGAACCGGGCGAGCGGTTCGAGGCGGGTTGGGGGATTCGCCCAGGCGGCCGCCCCGGCTGACCGTGCGGCGCGGGCGGGGGTACGAGCGCGCGGGCCGGCGGTGGCCGCAGCGTCAGGCGGCGGGCGCGTTCGGCGAACGGCCCGGCGCGAGGGCCCAACGCAAGGCGCTGCACAGTGCCCGGGCCGTGGGTGCCACGACGAGCTCGTCGAACAGCGGCGGCCACGGGATGCCGAGCTCGGCGCGCGCCCAGCCCGGGAGGATCCCGACCGCAGCGGCGACGAGCACCATGTGGACGGCGCGGTCCTCGGGTCGGCGTCCGACCCCTCGCAGGAGGAAGTCGCGCGCCTCGCGGGCCTGAGGGCCGGCGTAGAGGTCGGTGCGGACGCGGCGGAGGTAGGCGGTCATCTCGTCGACGCTGCGCGGCACCCAGTGGGCGCCGAGCTCGTAGGCCACGACGGCTGACTCCGCGAAGTAGGCGTCGCACTCGGCGCGGGAGAAACGCACCGGGCCGTACTTCTGCACGGCACGCAGGAAGCTCCACATCTCCGCCGAGTGGACCCAGGTGATGAGCTCGGGGTCGTCTGCCGCGTAGGGGCGACCGTCGGGAGCGATGCCGCGCACTCGCCGGTGCACGCGCCGCACCTGCTCGATCGCCTCGCGGGCCTGGTCTTTGGTGCCGTAGGTGGTCACGCCGACGAACGCGGCAGTGCGGCGCAACCGCCCGTGCGGATCGTCGGCGTAGTTCGAGTGCTCGGCGACCCCTGCCATGGCAAGGGGATGCAACGCCTGCAGGAGGAGCGCCGCGAGGCCGCCGACGAGCATGGAGGGAAGATCGGCGTGGACGCGGCGCGTCACGCCCCCGGGCTCGAGGAACGCGGTGGCGGGGTCCATCGCGGGTTCGATCGGCTCGCCGGGCACGCCCAGCGAGCGCCGTACGGCCGACGCGAGGTCCTGGCGCACCGGGTCGGCGGCCAGCTCGAGCACCTGCACGGAGGCCAGGGCCATGCGGGACCCGACGGCACCCAACTGGCTCAGCGCGCCCGTCACGCGCGAGGGGTCTACGGAGCGCATGGGCCCAGCATCGCGCGCCGCGCCATGGCCACGGCATCGGCGGTGCCAACATGGACCCGTGCGTTTCGTCGTGTACGGGCCCGGTGCCATTGGCGGCGTGGTCGGCGGTGGGCTGCACCGCGCCGGCCACCAGGTGACCCTCATCGCCCGGGGGGCCCACCGCGACGCCATCGCCTCGGGTGGGCTGGTGCTGGAGCTGCCCGGCGAGCGCCTGATCCTCGACGTGCCCGTCGTGTCGTCACCCGTCGAGGTGGACTGGTCCGGCAACCCCGCCGTGCTCGTGGCGGTCAAGAGCCAGGACACCTCCTCGGTGCTCGACGCGCTCGTCGCGGCCGCCCCGCCCGACACCGTGGTGGCGTGTCTGCAGAACGGCGTCGACAACGAGCGGCGGTTCCTCCGCCACTTCGCCAACACGTACGCGGTGTGCGTCATGTGCCCGGCAACTCACCTGCGCCCCGGCGTCGTGCAGGCACATTCGGCCCCGGTGACCGCGTTGCTCGACATCGGACGGTACCCGTCGGGTGCCGATGGCACCGCCGAGGCGATCGCCGAGGCACTGCGCTCGGCGGGAGCCGACAGCGTGGTGCGAGCCGACATCATGCGGTGGAAGTACCGCAAGCTGGTGATGAACGTGCTGAACGCCGTCGACGCGCTCTGCGGGCAGGCGGCCCGGCGAAGCGACCTCGCCCGCTGCGCACGAGCCGAGGCGGAGGAGTGCCTGCGGCGGGCCGGCATCGACGTGGCCTCGCCCGAAGAAGACCGCCAGCGCAGGGGCGACCTGCTCTCGATCCAGCCGACCGCCAGCGGGCCGCACGGGGGCTCGTCGTCGTGGCAGAGCCTCGTCCGGGGCGGCAGGGTCGAAGCGGACTTCCTGAACGGCGAGATCGTGCTCCTCGGCCGGCTCACGGGGTTCGCGACGCCCGTGAACGCCCTGTTGCAGCGGCTCGCCGCCGAGCAGGCGGCAACCGGGCGCGGCCCGGGATCGTGGTCGCCCGAGGAGCTGCTGGCCCGGGCGCAGGCTTCGGGCGGGGACTGAGCGGCCTGCGCGGGGTGCAGGGCGCCGAGGCGCTTCGGCCTTCAGCCTCGCGCGGTGCTCTCTGCGGGGCCGGCTGGTCCGTCGCCGCCCGGCTCAGGTGGCCCCCCCGGCTCGGGTGGCCCCCCCGGCTCGGGTGGCGCAGCGCCCGCCCGCTGGCGAGCGCGGGCGGCCATGACGATCATCTCGGTGCACGTCTGCCAGTCGAGCGCGGTGCTGTCGATGATGAGGTGGTAGTGGGCGGGATCCGACTGGCGTGCTCCGTACAGGGCCCGGGCGTAGGCCTCGCGGGCGCCGTCGATGCTCCGCTGGAGCCCCTTCGCCTCCTTGGGGTCGATGCCCTCCAGGCGGACGGCCTGGTCGATGCGGGCCTCGGGCGGTCCGTCGAGGCGGACCCGCAGGACGTTGGGGCGTCGCGCCAGCACGATCATGCCCGCCCGTCCGAGCACGACGCCGCCGGTCGTGTCGGCCACATGGTGCATGACCCGCTCTGTCTCGTGGCGGAACTGCTCCGGGTCCTCGAGCCCGACCACCAGGCCCTCGGGACCGAACGGGCTGGCCGCGTACGCGAAGCCGCGGGCGAGCCTGGCCCAGAGCGAAGGGGCGCCCTCGTCCTCGTCGTGGGCGAGGGCGGCTGCGACCGGCACGGCGAGCCGCTGGGCCACCGTCGCAGGCAGCGCCCGGTCGAGGAACGGCACGCCGAGCCGGTCCGCAACTTGCCGGCCGATGGCCCGCCCGCCCGCCCCGAAGGTCGACGAGATGGTGACCACAGGCTCCATGGTTCCCCCCTCCGCGCCAGGCAATGGCCCTCTCAGGACGAGCCGCCCTGCTCCCGCAGGAACCGCTCGAGCTCGGCCGCCAGCGCGTCGGCCGACGGCAGCTCGCCGAGGCCCTCCCCGGCGCTGGTCTCGTCGGCTCGTTGCTCGAGCTGGCGGACGTAGGCCGCCATGTCCTCGTCGGCAGCCACGACCTCGCTGACCTGGCGCTCGTAGGCGGCTGCGGCGATCTCGAGGTCAGTGGTCGTGACGTGTGTGGACAACAGCTCGCACACGCGCTCGACGACGGCGAGCGTCGCCTTCGGCGACGGGGTGTTCGGCACGTAGTGGGGCACTTGCGCCATGAAGGAGCCGACCGGCACCCCGGCGCGCGAGAAGGCATCCTGGAGGACCCCCACGATGCCCGTCGGTCCCTGGTACTGCGGTCGCTGCAGGCCGAGCCGCTCGGAGAGGGCGACGTCGGCCGTGGACCCCCGCACGGGCACGGCGCGCGTGTGGGCAACGTCGGCCAGCATCGCACCGACGGTGAAGACGGCCTCGACGCCGGCCTCGCGTGCCACGGTCACGAGGCACTCGCAGAACGTCCGCCAGCGCAGGTGTGGCTCGATGCCGGCGAGGAGCACCACGTCGTGCGGCGCGTCGAGCGAGGCAGCGAGGAAGCGGTTCTCCGGCCAGACGATCTGCCGTGACCGATCGGCGCGCAACCGCACCCGCGGGCGCGACACCGTGAAGTCGTAGAACTCCTCGGCGTCGACCTCGGCGAAGGGGGATGCCCCCCACTTCCGCGCCAGATAGGAGACGGCTCCGGACGCGGCGCCCCCGGCGTCCGTCCATCCCTCGAACGCGGCGATCATGATGGGGCTCCGCAGACGGGGCCGGCGCAACCATCTGAGCGCGTCCACCTCCCTACGCTACCCGGCAGGGGCAGTCGCCGACGCGCACGCGGCGCATCCTGGGCGGGCGCCCTGGCTGCGGCGATCCGGCGGGCGCAGCCGGCTCGGCTAAGCGGCCAGGTTGAGCAGGTCGCCGAAGCGGTCGAGGTAGGCCCGGAGCACGTCGTCAGGGATCCGCCCGCGCTTGCCGACCTGGAGGCCCCGCTCGCGCGCCCATCGGCGGACGGCCGCGGGCCGGGTGAGGTACGAGCTCACGAGCTCGGCCGGGACTGGTCCACGCTGGCCGATCGGCAGCCCTTGTGCGCGCGCCCACTGACGGACGACCGACGGTCGGGCGAGGTACATCTCCACCAGGTGCGAGGGGACGCGGCCCCGCGACGCGATGGAGATCCCTTGTTGGCGAGCCCACTCGCGCACGTCGGCCGCGGTCCACGCCGCCGACGCATCGTCTGGCCGTCCTTCTCGCGCTGCTCGGTGTGCTCGCCGACCTGTTGCCATTTGCCCATAGTACCGGTCGAAGGGCGCCAGGAACGAATCTCGTTCCAAAATGCCTCGAACGTGAGCATCGACGCGCCGTGACGCGTTGCACGACAGGCCTCGGGCAGCGCGGAGTTTGGCGGCTACTCGGGTCGTCTCGCCCGCGCCGACGACGGGCGCATCAGGATGCCCTCAGGAATGCGCACGACGTGCGCGCCCAGGACGGCAGGCACCGACGACGGGTGCCGTGCGTGACCCGGCCGCCTCGTGGTGCGAGACTGGCCGCATGGGCCGTACCTATGACGCCATCGACGCCAGGCTGCAGCAATTCCTGCTTGCACAACCGGTCTTCTTCGTGGCCACCGCCCCGCTCGACGCCGCGGGCCACATCAATTGCTCGCCGAAGGGAGCTCCCGGCAGCTTCGCCGTGCTCGGCGAGCGCCAGGTCGCCTACCTCGACCTCACCGGCAGCGGCATCGAGACGGTCGCGCACGTGCGCGAGAACGGCCGCATCGTCCTCATGTTCTGCTCGTTCGAGGGCCCCCCGAGGATCGTGCGCCTCCACGGAAAGGGCGAGGTCCTCGTGCCTGACGAGCCCGGGTTCGCGTCGCTCGCGGCCCGTTTCCCGGCAGATCTGGGTGCGCGGGCCGTGATCGTCGTGTCCGTCGAGCGGATCTCCGACTCGTGCGGTTACGGCGTGCCGCTCATGCACTTCTCGGGCCACCGCGAGAACCTCGACCACTGGACGGCCACCAAGGGCGCGACGGGCCTCGCGACCTATCGGGCCGCGCACAACGCGGTGAGCATCGATGGCCTGCCGGGGCTGGCGGGCCCCCCGGTCACCACGGGAGGGGAACCCGGCTGACGCCCGGCCCTCGGGAGCGGTCGGCACCGGGGTGCCGGTTGCTGCACGCCCGTTCAGTCGGCGGCACGCTCCTGGCCGGGTTGCCAGCGGACGCCCAGGCGCTCGAGGTCCTCGGGCGAGTCCACGTCGGCGAAGGTCCGCGTGTCGGCCACAGGGGCCCAGTCCTCGGGGCCGAGGTCGGTGTGCTCGCCGTGGGCAGGCAGGCCGCGCAACGACCGTTGGCCCTTGGCGGCGAGGTCGATCGCCGCTGCCAGGTCCGATGCCGACCAGCGGGCGCACAGGGGCTGGCGGTGCCCGTCGATCACCGGCACGACCGCCCCGTCGCCCGGCCAGTGAGCCAGGTGCTCGAGGAGGGCACCGGTCACCAGTGGAAGGTCGCATGCCAACACGAGGGCGGGGCCCGAGGCCCCGAGGCGCTGCAGGTGGGTCGCACCGGCCGCGATCGCCACCAGCGGACCTTGACCCCGGGGGTGCTCGCGTATCGCAGGCAGCCCGGACGCGCCCGGGCCCACTTCCAAAGCGGGCGACGAGGCGGCGGCCAGCAGCCGCCCGAGGCGCACGGCCGACACCTGGCCCTCGATGACGAGCAAGGCCTTGTCTGCTCTCATGCGGCGGCTCGCGCCCCCGGTGAGGAGGAGCCCGGCGGTGCCCATCGCCCGGCCGCCCGGCGGTCGGCCCGGCCGCGGGCGGCTCAGGCCGGTCCGGAGGGGAACTTGATGAGGGAGCCGGCGTCCACCCGGATCTGCTGGCCGGTGATGTAGCGGGACTCGTCGGAGGCGAGGAAGAGCACCAGGTTGGAGATGTCGACGGGCTCGACGTAGGGGATCGGCATGGCCTGGAAGTGGGTGAAGGCCGGGATGACGTCGTCGCGAGTCGGGTTCTCGAGGTCGGGGCGGAACACGCGGTAGAGGCCCTCGTTGTGGAGCAGATGGGTGTTGCAGTTCGTCGGGTGGATGGCGTTGACCCGGATGAAGCGGGGAGCGAGGTGGAGGGCCATCTGCTCGACGTAGCCGATCAGGATCTGCTTCGCCCATCCGTAGCCGGCGCCCCCGGGGCCCATCACCGGGTTCGACACGGTGTTGGGCATCATGCCGGCAGTGGAGCCCGTCACGACGATCGAGGCGCCGTCGGGCAGGTGCGGGAGCGCGGCCGCGACCGCGTTCATGACGCCGAGGAGGTCGACGTCGACGGCGTCCACGAAGTCCATCGGGTCAGGGTCCCGACCCACCGCCATGGGCAAGATGCCGGCGTTGGCGACCACGATGTCGAGGCGTCCGAGCTCGGCCACCCCTGCGGCGATGGCGTCGCCCAGCTCGGCGCGCTGGCGCACGTCCGCCTGGCGAGAGACGATGCGCCGGTCGAGGGCCTCGACGGCCCGCGCGGTCTCGGCGAGGTCGTCGGGCGTGGCGAGCGGATAGGGGTTCGACTCGATCTGGCGGCAGATGTCGACGGCGATGACGTCCGCGCCTTCCTGGGCGAGGCGGATGGCGTGGCTGCGCCCCTGGCCCCGGGCGGCGCCCGTTATGAATGCCACCTTGCCCTCGAGTCGACCTGGCATTGGATCCCTCCCGTCTCTTCGTCTTCACTTCGTTCGCCGCCAGCCGAGGTCGCTGGCGGGCCGCAATGCCCGCCGAGGGTAGCCCCGAGCCGCGACGCCATGTCAAACGTGCACGGTCGAGGAGGGGCCGCTCCGCCCGGGTCGCCACGAGTGGCGTGCCGCAGGCTGTGGGCCCCGCCGGGCAACGACCGGGGGTGCGTGCGGCCCGGTCCTCGGGGGCACCGGAGGTCGCCACGGGAGCTGTCGCGGCTCGGCCGGGCGCCACCGGTCGGAGCTGTGGCATCGTTGCACTGCTCGGGAGGCCCACGGCGCCTCCGGAGGGATCTCGGCAGAGAGACGACGCCCGCCGCGGCGGGAGGAGGGGGACTGACATGTCAAGCATCGAGGCGTTCCGCTACGACGGCAAACGGGCCCTGGTGGTGGGCGGCGCGACGGGCATGGGCGCCGCCGCGGCCCGCACCGCGGGGGCGCTCGGGGCCGAAGTGGTCGTGATGGACTACGCGCCGGTCGAGTATCCGGTGGCCAAGGCGATCAAGGTCGACTTGCGCGACCGCGGCGCGGTCGACGCCGCGCTGGACGAGGTGGGCGGACCCGTGCACGCGCTGTTCTCTGCGGCCGGCGTGGCCGACGGCACGCCGGGGATCATGAAGATCAACTTCATCGCCCACCGGCACATCATCGAGCGGCTCGTGGGAGGCGGCATCATGCCGAGCGGCTCGGCGATCTGCATGATCTCGTCGGTGGCCGGCCTCGGCTGGGAGAACAACATGCCGACGCTGCTCGAGTTCCTGGCGACCCCCGACTACGAGTCGGCCGATGCCTGGATCCAGGCCCATGAGGGCACGGATGGCTACGGTTTCAGCAAGCAGGCGATGAACTGCTACTGCGCCCGGCAGGCCTACCCGTTCATGGCCAAGGGCATCCGCATCAACGCCATCTGTCCCGGGCCCACCGACACCCCGCTCGCCAGGGCCAACGCCGACGTCTGGCTGGCCTTCGCCCAGGACTACCGCGATGCCACGGGCACGAAGCACCTCACGCCCGATCAGATGGGCGACGTCATGGTCTTCCTCAACAGCGACGCGGCGAGTGGCATAAGCGGCGTGAACCTGCTCGTGGACTCGGGCCACGTCATGTCGTCGATGACCGGGTCGTGGGAGCCGGGGGCGGCCATGATCAACGCCATGATGGGGCGGACCTGAGCGGGCCTCGCTCGAGAGCAGCCGTCGGGCCCGCCCTCATTGACGCCGTTGCTCGGCCTGTCGGCAGGAACCGCTGTCGACCGTGGTCCGGCCAAGCCGATGACGCCGGAGCTACCCGAGGGGTGGTACGGCGACCACATTGGCGGCGTCGGGCAGTGACGTCATCGGAACAGGGCCATCGGGCCCGGCCACTTCGAAGCGGTAGCCGAGCCGGCTGAGAAGCTCGACCGGCCCCGGGCCCCCGCCGTCGAAGCGGGAGGCCGCATAGCTGTTGGCCTCGAACAGGACCGTCGGGCGAAAGCGCGCCAATGTCTGGGAGGCACCTCGAAGGACCAGGGCCTCCGCTCCCTCGACGTCGATCTTGATGCAGGCGACCGAGTCGAGGCCCATCTGGCCGACCACCTCGTCGAGGGTGGTCACCCGGACCTCCTCGAAGGAATCGTCGTGCCCGGCTCGCTCGCCGAGGGAGTACAGCGAGGCACCCGTGATGTGGAAGAGCCGGGCTGTGCCCGGCTGGTCCGAAACCGCCGCATTGAAGGTGGTGACGTTGCTCGTGCCGTTGATCGCCGCGTTCCGTCGCAGCACCGGATAGATCTCACTGGCCGGCTCGAAGGCGAGGACACGCCCACGCGCCCCCACGAGCGTGCTGGCAACGACGGTGTAGAGGCCGACGCTGGCTCCGACGTCGATGAAGGTGTCCCCAGGGGACAGGAACCGCTCGAGGTAGCGCAGCTCGGGCTCGTAGTGGGCCTGCCCCGGTTTGACGGACATCCACCATGTGGGGGGTGACCCCCGGAAAGGATGTCCACAATGGAGACGATGGAGCGGAAGAAGCCCCGCCCGCGACGGTCGTTCACGCCGGAGTTCAAGGCCGAGGTTGTCGAG
>DATGLW010000102.1:0-47397 GCA_035293965.1 Acidimicrobiales bacterium | reverse complement strand
TCCGTGGGGTGCCGTGTCCGTGGGGTGCCGTGTGGGGTGCCGTGTCCGTGGGGTGTCGGGGTGCAGTGTCTGGGGTGCCGTCCGTGGGGTGCCCTGGCCGGGGTGCCCTGGCCGGGGTGCCGTGTCCCTTGCCGGAACGGTGCCGGCACCTGCATGGTACCGGTCGGCCCGGCGACGGACGTGCTCGAGGTGACCCGGCAGGAGTGGCCGAAGCGGTACACTGTCGGCGACGACCGAGGGCCCGGTGCCCACACCGTCCCCTCGGCCTCCGGACCCGGCAGCCGGTCGGAGTGGCGGGTGCCGCACCCGCAACCGGGTGCATGGCAGCGGGCAGCAAGGAGACGTCGTGAAGAAGGGACGCCATCGGCGCTTCGAGGAAGCGCGCAGCCTGAAGCGCTCAGTGGCCACTGCCAGCGAGCGCTGCCCCGAGTGCGGGGCGGAGCCCGACGACGTGCACGCGTCGTGGTGCCTCGCCGAGGAGGACCAGTACGACCGCATCCTCGGCCCGGTTTCCTTGTCGCGCGACGACGCCGAGGACGACCCGCTGCGCGACTGACCGACCACTGACGGCCGACCCGCCCGGCGAAGACGATCGGGACTGCCCGCCGCGCTTTCCCTGCCGCGGTCCCCGCGCGGCCGGCGTCGCGCCTCAGCCGCCCCGGCGGCGCAACGCAGGATGGGGCAGGGGCACGCCCCTGCGCAGGCGAGCACGGCGCTCTTCCAGGTAGGCGCGCAGGCGCCCGTAGACGGCGGCCCCCACCATCGCGGTGAGCTCTGCCTCCATGGACCGGTAGACGGGGAGTCGCCCCACGAACGCGTCGGGCGCGTCGGTGCACCACCAATGGAACTCCCCGCCACCGGGTCCCCAGTGGCGCCGGTCCCACTGGCTCACGGTCGAGGTGACGTGCCCGTCGCCGGCCACCTCGTCCTCGCGGCGCAGCGGGAGCTGCCAGCACACGTCGGGCTTGAGGTCCATCGGCCTGGCACCGCGCGCCAGGGCCGCCTGGTGGAGCGCGCACCCCGCCCCCGCCGGGAAGCCGGGTCGGTTGAGGAAGATGCAGGCGCCGTCGACGAGCCGCGTGGCCAGGGTGCCACGACCGGTCCGCTTCACGGTCCCCCTGGCCCGGCCACGCGCACGGTACTGCCATTCCTCGGGGGTGAGGGTCGCCGCGGCCCGCGCCACCCTCCGGGCGTCGGCCTGGTCGACGAAATGCGCGCCGTAGGAGCAGCACCCCTGCTCGAGCTCGGGGGCCGGCTCGGTGAGCACCCCCTGGCAACCGCGCCCGTAGATGCACGTCCAGGCGCTGGTCAGGAACGTCACGTCGAACACCCAGGTCCGTGCCTCGTCGGGATCCTCGAAGCTCACCCACTCATGGGCGTCCGCGGGGGCCTGGTCCCGTGGCATGCGCGGACCCTACCGCGGTGCGCCCGAGCGCCCCGTGCCGCCCCTAAGATCTGCGCCATGGTGCGCACTGCTGCAGAGCTCGATGCCCGGACCGTGGTGACGGTCACCCCCGCCGCCCGCGACGTGGTCCGGGCGGCGAGGGCAGAGGAACCCGACAGCGGGAACCTGGCCCTGTGGCTGGAGGTCCGGGGGGTGGAGGCCGGCACCTACGCGTACGACCTGTACTTCCAGTCGCTGGGCGACGCGGGCGAGGGCGACGTGGTGCAGGGCGACGACGAGCTGCCGATCGTCGTGCCAGCGTCGAGCGTCGACCGCCTGCGCGGCGCGCGGCTGGAGTGGTCGGACGAAGGAGAGGGCGGGCTCGTGCTCGTCAACCCGAACACGCCGACCGCAGCCGAGCGGGCTCCCGGCGTGCCGCCTGAGGTGCTCGAGGCCGGGGTCGACGGCCCGCTGGCCCGGAAGGTCGTCGACGTGCTCGACGACATGGTCAACCCGTCGATCGCCGCACATGGCGGCCGTGCCGACCTTGTCGCGATGGACGAGGTGGGCCGGGTGGCATACCTCGAGCTGTCAGGCGGGTGCCAGGGGTGCGCGATGTCTCGTATGACCTTGACCCAAGGCATCGAGACGGCGCTGCGCCAGGAGGTCCCCGAGCTGACGGCGGTCGTGGACGTCACCGACCACACGGGCGGGGCCAACCCGTACTACTGAGCTACTGAGCCACTGAGCTACTGACCGCGCTTCGGGCGTGACGGCGGGAAAGGACGCGGGTGGACGCGGCACTGGTCGCAGGGTGCGGTGCAGTCGGCGCGATCGGCGGATGGATGCTCGACGCCGTGTCGTCGCGCCTGGCGGCTGCGGCAGTCGCTGCCGCCAGTGACCGGCAGTCAGGCGAGCGCGGCGGGGGCGACGGAGTGCCCGAGGATCCGGGGCCTCCGATGCCGCGCGCGGCCGACCGGCCTGCTGCCCCTGCCCGAGCTGCCCAGCCGGCCACGGCAGCTCCGGCACCCGCCACGGCGCGCCTCGAGCGGGCCGGCGCGGCGGCGACGACGGCGCTCCTGTTGGCGCTGGCCGGCGCCCGGCTGGGGCCTGAGCCCGTGCTCGCCGCCTACTGCCTGCTCTTCGCCGGCCTGGTCGCCATCTCGGTGGTCGACCTGCGTGCCTGGGTGGTGCCGCGCCGGTTGCTCTACCCGCTCCTCGGCGCGGTCGCCGTGGCACTGGTCGCCGCCTCGGCAGCCGACGGGCGCTGGCGCGCGCTGGGTGACGCCGTCCTCGGTGGCGCGATCGCCTTCGCTGCCCTGTTCGTGGCGTGGTTCGCCTACCCGCGCGGGATGGGCTTCGGAGACGTGCGCCTGGCCGGTGTCATCGGCATGGGGCTCGGATGGCTCGGCCTGTTGCACCTCTACGTGGGGTTCCTCGTGGCGTTCCTGACCGGGGCGGCGTTCGGGCTCGTCCTCATGGTCGCCCGTGGGAGCGGTCGCAAGACGCGCCTGCCCTTTGCCCCCGCGCTGGCCGTCGGGGCTGTCGTCGGCGTGCTCTGGGGGTCGGCGATCATCGGGGCCTGGCTCCCCGGGCACGCCTGAGCGCCGCGGCGCAGCCTCGTGCCGCCGTGGCGTCCTGGGCGGCCGCGTGAGCGGTGGCCATCGGGGATCGTCAAGTAGGTTGTGACGCGTGCTGCGGTTCCTCACGGCCGGCGAGTCCCACGGGCAGGCGCTCGTGGTGGTCGTCGAGGGGCTCCCGGCCGGCATCCCGGTCACGGTGGACGACATCGCCGGTGAGCTGGCCCGTCGGCGGCTCGGTTACGGGCGCGGGCCGCGCATGCGCGTCGAGCGCGACGAGGTCACGTTGCTGGCCGGCGTGCGCCACGGGCGGACGCTCGGCTCGCCGGTGGCCGTGGAGATCGCCAACACGGAGTGGCCGAAGTGGGTCGAGGAGATGTCGCCGGCCCCCGGCACCCCCTCGAAGCCGCTCACCCAGCCTCGCCCCGGCCACGCGGATTTGGCCGGCATGCTGAAGTACGGGTTCGCCGACGCGCGCGACGTGCTCGAGCGGGCGTCGGCCCGCGAGACGGCGGCGCGGGTCGCCGCCGGCGCGCTGGCCAAGCTCCTGCTGTCGCATCTCGGCATGCAGGTGATCAGCCACGTCGTGCAGCTCGGGCCCGAGCGAGTCGCGCCCGGCGTGCGCCCGGGCCCCGACGACCTCGGGGCCGTGGACCGCTCGCCGGTCCGCTGCGTCGACCCCGGCGCCGAGGCGCGCATGGTGGCCGCGGTGAAGGCCGCCGCCAAGGCGGGGGACTCCCTCGGGGGCGTCGTCGAGGTGCTCGCCTTCGGAGTGCCGGTGGGCCTGGGCAGCCACGTCCACTGGGACCGTCGGCTCGACGCCTCGCTGGCGCAGGCCGTCATGAGCATCCAGGCGGTCAAGGGGGTCGAGCTCGGCGAGGGGTGGGACGTCGCCGGCCGCCGCGGGTCGCTCGCCCACGATGCCATCCGCTTCGACGAGTCGGCAGCCGGCACGGGCGGCTACCTGAGGGACACCGCCTATGCCGGCGGCATCGAGGGCGGGATGTCGGTGGGAGGGCTGGTCGTCGTCAGGGCAGCCATGAAGCCTCTCGCCACGCTCAATCGTCCCGTCCTCCAGACGGTCGACGTGGTCACCAAGGAGGCCGCGCTGAGCTTCCGCGAGCGCACGGACGTGACCGCCGTGCCGGCCATGGGCGTCGTGGCTGAAACGATGGTGGCGCTCGTCCTCGCACGCGAGGCGCTCCGCAAGTTCGGCGGCGACTCGCTCGCCGAGGTGGTCCGCAACCGCGACGCCTTCGTCGCGGCGCTGGGCGAGACCCCCTCGGCGGCGACCGCACCCTCGCGGCGCGGCGCACCGACCGGGTGACGGGTGGCCCGGTGAGCGCGGGCGCCGAGCGGCCGCCGCGGCTCCTGCTCGTCGGGATGATGGGGGCGGGCAAGAGCACCGTCGGCGGGCTCGTGGCTCGCCGTCTCGGCTGGGCCTTCGTCGACTCGGACGCCCTCGTCGAGGAGGAGACGGGCACCACCGTGGCGGCCCTGTTCGCCGAGCGCGGTGAGGCCTCCTTCCGGCGCACGGAGTCGGCCGTGCTGCGGCGCGTGCTCGACAGTGAGGTGCCGGTCGTCGTGTCGATGGGAGGCGGAGCCGTCCTCGATCCCGCCAACCGCGCCCTGCTGCGTGGTTCGGGAACGGTGGTGTGGCTCCGGGCCGAGCCTGCGACCCTGGCTTCCCGGGTGGGCCGCGGTGCCGGCCGTCCGCTGCTCGGCCGCCACCCCGCCAGCGCGCTCGAGCACCTGGACGCCGCGCGCAGGCCCCTGTACCTCGAGGTCGCCGACCGCGTCGTCGACGTCGACGGCCTGACGCCCGAGGAGGTGGCCGAGGCCGTGCTGGCCCTGGCTGGCCCGGTGGCGTGCCGGCGCCCCGGGAGCCGCCCCCCGGCCCAGGGCACCGCCCGGAGGGGCCGGCCGTGATCCGGGTGCCGGTCGAGCTCGGGAGCCGCCGGTACGACGTGCTGGTCGGGGAGGGCGCGCGCCACGAGCTGGCGTCGGTCGTGCGCCGCGCCGCGCCCGGCGCCGCCCGGGCCGCGCTGGTGAGCCAGCCCGCAGTCGCCGCCGCCGGGTGGCTGGACGACCTGGACCCGGGCCTGGCGTTCGACGTCAGCCTGGTGGGCGATGGTGAGACCGCCAAGCGTCTGTCGACGATCGAGGAGCTCTGCAGGGGGTTCTCGCGCTGCGGCCTGGCCCGGGGCGACGTCGTGGTGGCGGTCGGCGGCGGGGTGGTGACCGACGTGGCGGGCTTCGCCGCCGCGACGTACCACCGGGGGATTGCCTACGTCAACGTGGCGACGACCCTCCTCGCCCAGGTCGACGCCGCCGTCGGCGGCAAGACGGGCGTGAACCTGCCCGAGGGCAAGAACCTCGTGGGCGCCTTCTGGCAGCCGGGCGCCGTGCTGTGCGACACGGCCACCCTCGCCACCCTGCCCCCCCGGGAATGGGCGTGCGGCCGCGGCGAGATGGCCAAGTACGCCTTCCTCGGGCCAGAGGCCCCCGGCACCTCGATGCTGGAGCTGCCGGTCGACGAGCAGGTGGCCCGCTGCGTCGGGGTGAAGGCGGCGGTCGTGTCGGCGGACGAGCGTGAGGGCGGCGCCCGCATGGTGCTCAACTACGGCCACACGCTTGCCCATGCCCTCGAGGCCGCGTCGTTGGGCGGTCCGGGTGAGCGAGCGGGGTGGGACCTCCGCCATGGCGAGGCAGTGGGCATCGGCCTCGTCTTCGCCGCGCTCCTCGCCCGCCGCCTGGGCCGGATCGACGATGCGAGAGTCGAGCTGCACCGCCAGGTGGTCGCCGGGTTCGGCCTGCCCGTCTGCCTGCCCGCCGGCGCCGAGCCCCGTGCGCTGATCGCGCTCATGGGGCGCGACAAGAAGGCCCGCCACGACCTGACGTTCGTGCTCGACGGACCCGCCGGCGTGGAGGTGGTGCGGGGCGTGGACGAGCGCGACGTGCTCGCTACCCTGTGGGAGATGGGAGCAAGCCGGTGAGCGAGGGCCTCGTGGTCCTGCTCTCGGGGCCCAACCTGGATCTGCTCGGCTCCCGGCAACCCGAGGTGTACGGCTCGACGACCCTGGCCGAGCACGTGCAGGCCGCCGCGGCCACGGCCCGGCGCCTCGGCCTGGCGCTCGAGCACGTCCAGACGAACCACGAGGGCGAGCTGGTGGAGGCGGTCCACGCGGCCCGCCTTCGCGCGGGGGCCATCGTGGTGAACGCCGGCGCGCTCACGCATACGTCGTGGTCGCTGCACGACGCGCTGGCGGCCTTCGACGGGGTGGTGGTCGAGCTGCACCTCTCCAACCCGGCCGCCCGCGAGCCCTTCCGGCACACCTCGGTCGTGGCGCCGGTCGCGCACGGGTCGATCGCGGGGTTCGGGGGGCTCGGCTACGTGCTCGCGGTCGAGGCGGTGGGCCGGTTGCTGGGCCGGGGGCACCCGTGACCCGCCGCGGTGCACCCGGGCCGGACCGACCGTGCCCGGCTGTGGCCCGGGGTTCGAGGAGGACGGGGCGCTCGGCGGCGACTGCAGAGCCGGAGAGGAAGCTCGAGGTGAGGGAGGGCCGATGACGAACACGAACGGGTCCCGGTTGCCGCCTTTGCGGGTCGCCGGCAGGGTGGAGCGCCTGCGAGGGCGCCTGGACGACGCGGGCGTGGACGCCCTCGTCGTCACGACCCTGCCCAACGTCCGCTACCTGACCGGGTTCAGCGGCTCGTCCGGTGTGCTGGTCGTGACTGCCACGCGCGCGCTGCTCACCACCGACGGCCGCTACCGCACGCAGTCGGCCGAGCAGGTGGCGGGCGCCGGGGCCGAGGACCTGGTCGAGATCGAGATCGGTGGCCAGCAGGCGCAGCGCGACGCGGCGCGGGCTGCCCTCGCCGGCGCCCGCCGGGTGGGGCTCGAGGCCGACAACGTCACCTGGGAGCAGAGCCGCCAGTGGATCGAGCTGCTGGGCGGCACCGAGGTCGTGCCGACCACTCGCGTGGTCGAGCAGCTGCGCGAGGTCAAGGACGCGGCCGAGCTCGCCCGCATGGAGCGGGCGGCGGCGATCGCCGACGCCGCGCTGGGCGAGGTGCTCCCGCTTTTGTCCGCGGCCGGCTCGAGCCGGGTCACCGAGGAGCAGTTCGCCCTCGAGCTCGACTCGGCCATGCGGCGGGCGGGGGCCGAAGGGGTGGCGTTCGACACGATCGTCGCTGCGGGCCCGAACTCGGCCAAGCCCCACCACCGCCCCTCGGGACGGCCCATCGGGCGGGGCGAGCCGGTGGTGGTGGACTTCGGCGCCCTCTTCGAGGGCTACCGGTCGGACATGACGCGCACGTTCTGCGTCGGCGGCGAGCCCACCGGCGAGCTGGCGACGATCTTCACGGTGGTGCGCGACTCCCAGGCGCGCGGCGTGGCCGCCGTCGGGCCGGGCGTCGAGGCCAAGGCGGTCGACGACGCGTGCCGTGGGGTCATCGCAGCCGCCGGCTGGGCCGAGAAGTTCGAGCACGGCACGGGCCACGGCGTCGGCCTCGACATCCACGAGGCCCCGACCGTGAGCCCGCTGGGCACTGCTACGCTGGCGCCCGGCGTGGTCGTCACGGTCGAGCCCGGCGTGTACCTGGCCGGTGTGGGTGGCGTGCGGATCGAAGACACCCTCGTCGTGACCGAGGACGGCAGCCGTCCCCTGACCCACTTCACGAAGGACGTCGCCGCCTGATGGCTGTCTCCACCAACGACCTGAAGAACGGGATGACGCTCGACCTTCCCGAGGGCCTGTTCACGGTGGTCGAGTTCCAGCACGTCAAGCCCGGCAAGGGCGGCGCCTTCGTGCGGACCAAGCTGAAGAACGTGCGGACGGGCGCGGTGGTCGACCGCACCTACCGTGCCGACGAGAAGCTCGAGCAGGCGATCATCGACAAGCGCGTCATGCAGTTCTTGTACCGCGACGGCAGCGACTACGTCTTCATGGACACCTCCTCCTACGAGCAGCTGCAGGTGCCCCCCGCGGCCCTCGGGGCGGCAGCCAGCTACCTGAAGGAGTCCGACGAGGCGATCCTCCAGCTCTACGACGGCGAGATCGTGGGCGTCGACCTGCCCGCCGCCGTCGAGCTGACGGTCGTGGAGACCGAGCCCGGGCTCCAGGGCGACCGCGTGTCGGGAGCGCGCAAGCCCGCCACGTTGCAGACCGGGCTCGTGGTCCAGGTGCCGCTGTTCGTCAACCCCGGCGACACCATCAAGGTCGACACCCGCTCCGGCGAGTACCTGACCCGCGCCTGAGTGCCCCGCCAGCCCGACCGCGCCACTCGCCACCAGGCGCGCGAACGGGCGCTCTCGCTGCTCTATGAAGCGGAGATGAAAGGGGTGCCGGTCGGCGAGGTGCTCGCGGCGCTGCCCGCCTCGCCCGACCCTTTCGCCGCCCACCTGGTGCGGGCTGCCGAGGTCTGCCGACCGGAGGCGGACCGACGGATCGCGGCCGCGTCGGTGGGCTGGCCGCTGGACCGCATGGCGGTGATCGACCGCCTGGTCCTGCGCCTCGCCGTCGCCGAGCTGCTCGACCCCGAGGGCCCGCCGACGGCCGTCGTGATCGACGAGGCCGTCGAGCTGGTCAAGACCTACTCGACCGACGAGTCCGGTTCGTTCGTCAACGGGGTGCTGTCCACCGTGGCCGCCGGCCTCGGTCGCTGACCGTCGCGGGCACGGTGGCCGACGCTCGCCGCTGCTATGGTCTGGAGCTGACCGTGAAGCGGGTCCCGCGAGGCCCGTACGGACAGGAGGAGCGGTGGCAGAACGCGAGCGTAGCCACGCCCGGCCGCTGGGCGGGGTGTTCGTGCCCTACGCGCAGGTCCTCACCGCCGCCGATGTCCAGCGCGCGCTGACGCGCATGTCCCACGAGGTCGCCGAGCGCAACGGCGGGCTCGACGACGTGGTCCTGGTCGGCCTCCAGACCGGCGGCGTGCCCCTGGCGCGCCGGATGGCCGAGATCCTCGAGCAGGTCGAGGAGGTCGAGGTGCCGGTGGGGATGCTCGACGTCGCCTTCTACCGCGACGACATCGGCCTGCGCCCCGTCCTGCCCGAGGCGGCGACCGACATCCCCGTCGACCTGGCGGGCCGCGTGGTGGTGCTCGTCGACGACGTGCTGTTCACCGGGCGGACCGTGCGGGCGGCCCTCAACGCGCTGACCGACTACGGGCGGGCGCGGGCCGTCCAGCTGGCGGTCATGGTGGACCGGGGCCACCGCGAGCTGCCGATCCGGCCCGACTACGTGGGCAAGAACCTGCCGACGCGCCGCGACGAGATGGTCGACGTGACCGAGCGGGGTGTGTCGATCGGCACCCTGGAGCGGCGGTGAACCGGCACCTGCTGTCGGTGGCCGACCTCGGTGCCGACGGGATCGAAGAGGTGCTCAGGGTGGCCGAGGCCTTCGCCGAGGTCGAGCGCCGCACCGTGCCCAAGGTGCCGACCCTGCGCGGCCGGGTGGTGGCGACGCTGTTCTTCGAGGAGTCGACCCGCACTCGCCTCTCGTTCGAGACGGCCGCCAAGCGCCTGTCGGCGGACGTGCTGTCCTTCTCCGCTGCCGGCTCCTCGCTCAACAAGGGGGAGTCCTTCAGGGACACCGTCGAGACGATCGAGGCGATGGGCGCGAACGTGCTCGTGGTGCGCCACCGCTCCGCGGGCGCCGCACACCAGGTGGCGCGCTGGTCGCGGCGGTCCCACGTCGTTAACGCCGGCGACGGCTGGCACGAGCATCCCACCCAGGCCCTCGTCGACTGCTTCACCGTCCGCCAGGTCCTGGCGGAACGCGCCGGCGCGGACCCTGCGGCGCTCGGCACGGCGTGCTTCGAGGGGCTCCGGGTGCTCATCGTCGGCGACGTGCGCCACAGCCGGGTGGCCCGGTCCCAGGTGCTCGCGTACTCGTTGCTCGGGGCGTCGGTCACCCTCGCCGCGCCGACCAGCCTGCTGCCGCCCTCCCTCGAGGGATGGCCGGTCCAGGTGGCCACCAGCCTCGACGAGGCCCTCGGCTCGGCCGACGTGGTGTCGGTCCTCCGCCTCCAGGCCGAGCGGGGGAGCGGCGCCTACGTCCCCTCGCTGCGGGAGTACACGGCCGGATGGGGGCTCACGGCCCGGCGGGCGGCGCGGCTCGCCGCCACGGCGATCGTCACCCACCCCGGGCCCATGGTGCGCGGCGTGGAGATCGCGAGCGACGTGGCCGACCTCCCCGCCTCGGTGGTCACCCGGCAGGTCACGAACGGCGTGGCCGTGCGCATGGCCGTGCTCTATCTGCTGGGCGGTGCCGAGGGCACCGCGGGCACCGAGCCTGCGGCGACGGGGACCGATCGTGCCTGAGCGGCTGGTGGTCATCCGCGGCGGGACGGTGGTCGATCCACGAGGCGTCCGGCGGGCCGACGTGGTGGTGTCGGGCCGGACGGTTCGGGCGGTGGGGGAGGACCTCGAGGTGCCGGCCTCGGCCACGGTGCTCGACGCCGGGGGTTGCTTCGTGACGCCGGGCCTGGTCGACCTGCACGCCCACCTCCGCCAGCCCGGCTACGAAGAGGCCGAGACGATCGAGACGGGCACCCGGGCAGCGGCGCTCGGGGGCTTCACGGCGGTGGTCGCCATGCCCAACACCGAGCCGCCCGTCGACAACGCCGGCACGGCCCGCGAGGTGCTGGCCCTCGGGCGCGACGCCGTGGCCGAGGTGGCGGTCGCAGGGGCGATCACCGTCGGGCGGGCCGGCGATCGCCTGGCGCCCCTGGCCGAGCTGGCTGCATTGGGGGTCCGGCTGTTCACCGACGACGGGGCCGGGGTGCAGGACGCAGGCCTGATGCGGCGCGCCCTCGAGTACGCGCGCGGCCTCGGCGTCGTGCTCGCCCAGCACTGCGAGGACGAGGCGCTGGCTGCCGGCGGCGCCATGAACGAGGGCGCCTGGTCCAGCCGGCTCGGCATCCCCGGGGTGCCGTCGGCGGCCGAGGAGGTCATGGTGGGACGCGACCTGGCCCTCGTCCGCCTGACCGGCGCCCGGCTGCACTTCCTCCACCTCTCGACGGCCGGCTCCGTCGAGCTGGTGCGCCGGGCGAAGGCCGAGGGCCTGCCGGTCACCGCGGAGGCGGCGCCCCACCACTTCTCGCTCACCGACGCCTGCGTGGCCGGCTACGACCCGGTCTTCAAGGTGAGCCCGCCCCTGCGGAGCCCAGCCGACGTGGCCGCGGTGGCCAGCGGGCTGGGCGAGGGCGTCCTCGACGCCATCGCCACCGACCACGCCCCCCATCCTCCCGAAGCCAAGGACCTCCCCTTCGAGCAGGCCCCGCCGGGCATGCTCGGGCTCGAGACGGCGCTGGCCGTTTCCTTCTCGGAGCTGGCGGCGGGCCCTGCCGAGGGCGTCTCCGGGGTCGTGCCACCGAGGCGCCGCCTGGGGCCCCAGGAGATCTTCGCCCTGCTCAGCTGGCACCCGGCGGCGATCGCCGGCCTCGGTGCCGGCAACGCCCGCCCCGCGGGACGCGGCGCTCACGGTGGGCCCCTGCAGCGCGGTGCGGCCGCCAACGTGTGCGTCTTCGACCCGCGCGCCGTGTGGACCGTCGACCCGGCCAGGCTCGCGAGCCGAAGCCGCAACACCCCCTACGCGGGGCGACGCCTGGTGGGCCGGGTCCGCCACACGCTGCTCTACGGCGAGCCCGTGGTGGTCGACGCGGTGGCCCAGCGATGACGGCGCCGCTCGACCGGCGCCCACGGGAGGGGAGGCGTCGAGAGGCCCTGCTCGTGCTGGCCGACGGCGAGGTGTTCGAGGGCGAGGCCGCCGGTGCCCTCGCCCCCGGCGAGGTGGCGACCGGCGAGCTCGTCTTCAACACCGCGCTGAGCGGCTACCAGGAGATCACCACCGACCCCTCCTACGCAGGCCAGGTCGTCGCGTTCACGTGTCCCCACATCGGCAACTACGGGGCCAGCGCCGCCGACGACGAGGCGAGCCGCCCCTGGTGCACCGGCGTGGTCGTGCGCCAGCTCGTCGCCGAGCCCAGCAGCTGGCGGGCGATCGAGGGGTTCGAGGGCTTCCTCGCCCGCCGGGGCGTGCCCGCGATCACCGGTGTCGACACGAGGCGGCTGACCCGCCACCTGCGCGAGGCCGGTGCGATGCCCTGCGCCTTCGGGACCGCCGCCGAGGGCCGGCTGCGGGCGGCGGCCCGGGAGGCGCAGGGCACCGACGGGCGCGACCTCGTGTCGCTCGTCACCGCGGCGGAGCCCTACGTGGTGGGCGGCGGCTCCTTCCGGGTCGTCGCCTACGACTTCGGGGTGAAGGCGACGATGCTGCGCCAGCTGGGCGCGCTGGCCACCGTGACCGTCGTGCCGGCGTCGACCACCGCGGCCGACGTGCTGGCGATGGAGCCTGACGGCGTCTTCCTGTCCAACGGGCCCGGCGACCCAGCCGCCCTCGGCCCGCAGATCGAGGCCGTGGCCGACCTGGTGGGCAAGGTGCCGCTGTTCGGCATCTGCCTCGGTCACCAGCTGCTGTCGGTCGCCCTCGGCGGCACCACCTACAAGCTGCCCTTCGGGCACCACGGCAGCAACCACCCGGTGCGCGAGCTGTCGACGGGGCACGTGGAGGTCACGAGCCAGAACCACAACTACGCCGTGGAGGTGGGCGCGGCGCCCGGTGTCGAGGTCACCCACGTCAACTTGAACGACGGCGTGGTCGAAGGCATCGCGGTCCCCTCGGCGCAGGCCTTCTCCGTGCAGTACCACCCCGAGGCCGGGCCCGGGCCGCACGACGCCCGGTACCTGTTCGAGCGCTTCGCGCGCCTCATGGCCGGCGGACGGGCGGCGGCCGGGGGACGGAGGTAGGGGTGCCGCGGCGCGACGACATCGCGACCGTCCTCGTGATCGGCTCCGGGCCGATCGTCATCGGCCAGGCGTGCGAGTTCGACTACTCGGGAACCCAGGCGTGCCGGGTGCTCGCGGCCGAGGGCTACCGGGTCGTGCTCGCCAACTCCAATCCGGCCACCATCATGACCGACCCCGCCACCGCAGACCGCACCTACGTCGAGCCTCTCGACCCCGAGGTGCTGACCCGCATCGTCGAGCGCGAGCGGCCCGATGCGCTGCTGCCGACCCTCGGTGGCCAGACGGCCCTCAACCTGACGATGGCGCTCGTCGAGCGCGGCGTCCTCGACGCGTACGGGGTCGAGGTCATCGGCGCCCGCCCCGAGGCCATCGCCACCGCGGAGAACCGGGAGCGCTTCAAGGAGGCCATGGAGGGGATCGGCCTCCACGTGGCGCGCTCGGGCTTCGCCCACTCCCTCGACGAGGCCGTTGCGATCGCCGAGGAGATCGGGTACCCGGTCATCATCCGGCCGAGCTACATCCTGGGCGGCAGCGGCACCGGCATCGCCCATGACGCCTCGACCTTCGTCCACCTCGCGGCCGAGGGGCTGGCAGCCAGCCCCGTGCGCGAGATCCTCGTCGAGGAGTCCGTGGCCGGCTGGAAGGAGTACGAGCTCGAGGTCATGCGCGACGGCGCGGACAACTGCATCGTGGTGTGCTCGATCGAGAACGTCGATCCCATGGGGGTCCACACGGGCGACTCGATCACCGTGGCGCCGGCGATGACGCTGTCGGACCCCGAGTACCAGGCCATGCGCGACGACGCCTTCGCGTGCCTGCGGCGCGTCGGGGTCGAGACGGGCGGGTCGAACGTGCAGTTCGCCGTCGACCCGTCGAGCGGGCGCCGCCTCATCATCGAGATGAACCCCCGCGTCTCGCGCTCCTCGGCCCTCGCCTCCAAGGCGACGGGCTTCCCGATCGCCAAGATCGCGGCGCGCCTCGCGGTGGGCTACCGGCTCGACGAGGTGCCCAACGACGTGACGCGGGCGACACCGGCGAGCTTCGAGCCGACCATCGACTACGTGGTGACCAAGATCCCCCGCTGGGCTTTCGAGAAGCTGCCCGGCGCCGCCGCCCGCCTCGGGCCGCGCATGCAGTCGGTCGGGGAGGTGATGGCGATCGGGCGGACCTTCTGCGAGTCGCTGCAGAAGGCGGTCCGTTCCCTCGAGCAGGGGCGCGCAGGGCTCAACGCCGATCCCGCCGAGCTGCTCGTCGACACCCTCGACGACGAGGAGCTGCTGGCGCAGGCTGCCGTCGCGACGCCAGAGCGGCTGTTCCAGGTCGAGTCGGCGCTCCGGCGCGGCATTTCGGTCGCAGAGGTGGCGCGCCGGACGGGCATCGACCCGTGGTTCCTGCGCGAGATCGGGCGCATCTCGGCCGAGCGGCATTCGCTGGCGACGCTGGCGGCCGAGCGGGGCGGCCGCCAGGCGCTGGCCTCGCTGGGGAGGGCCGGCTTCCGGCGAGCCAAGCGGCTCGGGTTCTCCGACGCCCAGCTCGCCTACCTCTTCGCCACGACCGAGCACGAGGTCCGCGAGGCCCGCCTCGGCGCGGGGGTCGGCGCCACCTTCAAGACGGTCGACACCTGCGGCGCGGAGTTCGAGGCGTTCACGCCCTACCACTACAGCACCTACGAGGACGAGGACGAGGTCCGCCCCTCCTCGCGCCCTCGCGTCGTGATCCTCGGATCGGGGCCGAACCGGATCGGCCAGGGCATCGAGTTCGACTACTGCTGCGTGCACGCCAGCACCGCCCTGCGGGCTGCCGGGTACGAGACGGTCATGGTCAACTGCAACCCCGAGACCGTCTCGACCGACTACGACACCTCGGATCGCCTGTACTTCGAGCCGCTCACCGCCGAGGACGTGGCCAACGTGCTCGAGGCCGAGGCACGGGCGACGGCGGGCGGCGGGGGGCTCGTCGGGGTCATCGTGTCGCTCGGGGGCCAGACCCCCCTCAAGCTCGCCGGGGCGCTGCCCCCCGGGCTCGTCCTCGGCACGAGCCCGTCGTCGATCGACCTCGCCGAGGACCGCGAGCGCTGGAACCGCCTGTGCGGGGACCTCGGCATCCCCCAACCGCCGGGGGGCACCGCCACGACCGTCGAGGAGGCCCTCGCCGTGGCCCGCCGGATCGGGTACCCGGTGCTCCTGCGCCCGAGCTACGTGCTCGGGGGGCGGGCCATGGAGACCGTCTACGACGACGAGGGCGTCCGGCGGGTGATGGCGGCCCTCACGGGCGCCACCGAGGCCGGTCGGGCAGCCGGCTTGCTGGCGCGCGAGGGCGGGGTGACCGCAGAGCGGCCGGTGCTCGTCGACCGGTTCCTCGAGGACGCGGTGGAGGTCGACGTCGACGCGGTGCGCGACCGTTCGGGCGAGGTGCTCGTCGGGGGGATCATGGAGCACGTCGAGGAGGCAGGGGTCCACTCGGGCGACTCGGCGTGCGCGCTCCCGCCCCAGACGCTCTCGCCGGAGGTCTGCACCCTGCTCGACCGCCACACGCGGGCGCTGGCCGACGCGCTGGAGGTGGTGGGGCTCCTCAACGTGCAGTTCGCGGTGAAAGACGGCGAGGTGCTCGTGCTCGAGGCCAACCCCCGGGCAAGCCGCACCGTCCCCTTCGTGGCCAAGGCGACGGGCGTGCCGCTGGCTGCGGTGGCGGCGCGGGTGATGGTGGGCGACACGCTCGAGACGTTGCGCGCCGAAGGGCTCCTGCGCGCCGACGCCGTGGGCGCGGTGCCGGCGCCGGGGCACGTGAGCGTGAAGGAGGCGGTGCTGCCTTTCAGCCGCTTCCCCGGCGTCGACACGGTGCTCGGTCCCGAGATGCGGTCGACCGGCGAGGTCATGGGGGTCGACGCCACCTTCGCCATGGCCTTCGCCAAGAGCCAGATGGCTGCCGGCACCGCACTGCCGGCAGCCGGCGTGGTCTTCCTGTCGCTGGCCGACCGCGACAAGCCGGCGGGCGTGCCGGTGGCCCGGCAGTTCCACGAGCTCGGGTTCGAGGTTGCAGCGACGCGGGGCACGGCCGAGCACCTGCGGGCGCGGGGCGTGCCGGTCCAGACGATCGTGGCCAAGGTCGGCGAGCAGGGTGCGGGTGCCGACGCCGTGGAGCTGATCGCCGGGGGGAAGGTGCAGCTCGTGGTGAACACACCGCGAGGCCGCGGGCCGCGGGCCGACGGCATGCACATCCGCGCCGCGGCCCTGGCCCACGGCGTGCCGTGCCTGACGACGGTGGCGGCGGCCCGGGCGGCGGCCGCGGGCATCGCCGACTGGGCGAGGCGGCCCTTGCGGGTCCGCACCCTCCAGGAGCTGCACGGAGCGGCCGGCCGATGACGACACCGGGGCGACGGAGCTGAGCGCGGGCGTCGACCTGTCGGTCCGGGTCGGCTCGGTCGCCCTGCCGAACCCGGTCATGACCGCCTCGGGCACGGCCGGGCACGGTGCCGAGCTCGGCGCCTACGGCCCCCTCGGTGCGCTCGGGGCCGTGGTCGTCAAGTCGCTGGCCGCCGATCCCTGGCCCGGCAACCCCGCCCCGCGGGTGCGGGAGGTGGGCGGCGGCATGCTCAACAGCGTGGGCCTGCAGGGTCCGGGCATCGCCGCCTGGCTCGAGCACGACCTGCCCGCGCTCCAGGCGGCGGGGGCTCGCGTGGTCCTCAGCATCTGGGGCAGGCGCGTGGACGACTACGCGCGGGCCGGGGCACTGGTGGCGGCTGCCGGAGCCCTGCCGGGCGTCGTGGCCGTGGAGGTGAACGTGAGCTGCCCCAACCTTGAGGACCGGTCGCGGATGTTCGCCCACTCGCCGCGGGCCACCGCCGAGGCCGTGTCGGCAGCGGCGTGCGGCCTGCCGAGGTGGGCCAAGCTCAGCCCCAACGTGACCGACCTCCGCCCGGTCGCCGCAGCCGCGCTCGACGCCGGGGCCGAGGCGCTGACCTTGGTGAACACGCTCATGGGCATGGCCGTCGACGTCGACCGGCGCCGCCTCGCCCTCGGGGGCGGCGGGGGCGGGCTGTCGGGCCCCCCGCTTCGCCCGGTCGCCGTCCGCGCCGTCTGGGAGTGCCGCGAGGCCTTCCCGGAGGCGGCCATCGTGGGGGTGGGCGGGGTGCGCAGCGGGCGAGACGCCGTCGAGCTGCTGATGGCGGGCGCCGACGCCGTGCAGGTGGGGACGGCCACCTTCGCCGACCCGAGGGCACCGTGGCGGGTCGTCGACCAGCTCCGCCGCTGGTGCCGGCGCGAAGGAGTCGGAGCCGCTGCCGACCTGCGGGCCATGGCCCACCGGGGACCCGGTGTGCGGGCCGGGGCCCGCGCCCGGAGCACGGCGTGACGGGGGCGCCTGCCGGCCCCCGGCCCCCGGCCTCCGGCCCACCTCCGGTGCCCTTCGGCGCGCGGCTGGCGGCGGCCGTGGCGGCGACCGGCCCGCTGTGCCTGGGCATCGACCCGTCAGCGGCCCTCCTCGACGCCTGGGGGCTGCCCGACGACCCGTCGGGGCTGCGCCGCTTCGCCCTGCGCTGCGTGGAGGCCGTCGCCGGCGTGCTGCCCGCCGTCAAGCCGCAGGTCGCCTTCTTCGAGCGCCACGGGGCCGCCGGGTACGCCGCCCTCGAGGAGGTGCTCGCCGCCTGTCGCGGGGCAGGTCTCCTCGCCGTCGCCGACGCCAAGCGGGGCGACATCGACTCCACCGCGGCTGCCTACGGCGATGCCTGGGTTGGCAGCGGCCCCCTCGCCGCCGACGCCGTCACGGTGCACCCCTACCTCGGGCTCGACGCCCTCCGTCCGCTGCTCGACACCGCGTGGGCCACCGGCCGCGGGGTGTTCGTCGTGGTGCGGAGCAGCAACGCCGAGGGACGCTCGGTGCAGGAGGCCGTGGGCTCCTCGGGGGACACGGTGGCAGACGCCCTGCTCCGCCAGGTGGCCGCGCTGAACGCCGCCAGAAGCGAGCATCCCGGGTCCGTCGGGGCCGTGGTGGGCGCGACGCTCGAGCCCTCGGCGTTCCCGCTGGCGTCGCTCGGCGGGCCCATCCTCGCCCCGGGGGTCGGCGCCCAGGGGGCGACCGCCAGTGACGTGGCGGTGCGCTTCGCGGGGTGTGCCGCCGGCACGGTCCTGCCGAGCGCGTCGCGCTCGGTGCTCGCCGCCGGTCCCTCGGCTGCAGCGCTGCGCCGGGCTGCCGCGTCGCTGCGCGACGAGATCGCTGCTGGCTGGGCATGACCGCCCTGCGGCGAGGCGCTATGGTCGGACCCATGCCGCAACCGCCTGCACTCACGCCCGAGCAGCGCCAGGCTGCACTGGAGAAGGCCGCCAAGGTCCGCCGGGAGCGAGCCGAGGTCAAGGAGAAGCTGAAGCTGGGCTCGATGTCCCTGAGCGAGGTCCTGAGCAAGGCCGACTCCGACGAGACCGTAGGCAAGATGAAGGTCGTGTCCGTGCTCGAGTCCCTGCCGGGGCTCGGCAAGGTGAAGGCCCGCCGGGTGATGGAGACGGTCGGGATCGCCGACAGCCGCCGCCTGCAGGGGCTCGGGGCCAAGCAGCGGGCCGAGCTGCTCAAAGAGACTGCCCGCTGATCCCCTCGTCGTCGTCCTGATCGGCCCCGGCGGGGCCGGCAAGGGCACCGTGGCGGCCCAGCTCGTGGCCCGTGACCCCTCGCTCTGGCTGAGCCGGTCGTGGACGACGCGTCCCCGGCGCCCGGGGGAGCCCGCCGACGCCTACGTGTTCGTCGACCGCCCGACGTTCGAGCGTCGCGTGGCGGCGGGTGGCTTCCTCGAGTGGGCCGAGTTCCTCGGGCACCTCTACGGCACGCCGTTGCCCGAGCCGCCGCCGGGGCGCGACGTGCTGCTCGAGATCGACGTCCAGGGGGCGCGCCAGGTCCGGGCGCGCCGTCCCGACGCCCTGGTGGTGCTGCTCGTGCCCCCGTCGCCGGCGGTGCAGCGGGCCCGTTTGCTGGCCCGGGGCGACAGTCCCGAGCACGTCGAGCGGCGACTGGCGATGAGCGACGAGGAGACGCGGGCCGGGGCGGCGCTCGCGGGAGCCAATCGGGTGGTGAACGACCAGGTGGACCGGGCCGTCTCGGAGGTCGCGGCTATAGTGGAGCGCGCGCGCGCCGAGCGGCGGTCCCGAGCTGCCGCGCTGCGGCGGCTCCCTGCCGCCGGCTGGCGCGAGGGCGCCACCTGAGGCGCCGGCGATCGGAGGGACGCACATGGCCGTGGGGCGCGACACGCTGATGGACCCGCCCATCGAGGAGCTGCTGGACAAGGTCGACTCGAAGTTCACCTTGGTGGCGGTGGGAGCGAGGCGGGCCCGCCAGGTCAACGCCTACTACAACAGCCTCGGTGAGGGCATGGGGCGGATCGTGCCCCCGCAGGTGACCTCCCTGTCGGGCAAGCCGCTGTCGATCGCGCTCGAGGAGATCGCCGCCGGCAAGGTCGTCTACACGCGGCGGGAGCCGGGGCAGGCGCCGGTGGACGAGGTCGGGGACGAGGTCGGGGAGGAGGCCGTGCCCGGCGCCTCCGGCGAGGAGCCGGCACCCTTCGACGACCTTGCTGGGCAGGGGCCTGCCGGTGGGGTGGCGGCCTGGCCCGCCGCGGTCGATGCGGCCGAGCCGTCCGGCGTCGACGAGGGACCGGTCGCCGGCTAGGCGGGCCGGGCGGCGCGGGCACGCCGGGGGCCGGACGGACGTGCCGGGCAAGGGCCGGGAAGACCGGCGCCAGGTGATCCTCGGCGTCGGCGGCGGCATCGCCGCGTACAAGGCGGTCGAGGTGTGCCGCAGGCTCGTGGATGCCGGCGTGCACGTGGTGCCCGTGCTCACCCCGGCCGCCACCAGGTTCGTCGGTGAGGTCACCTTCTCGGCGCTCGCCTCCGAGCCTGCCCAGCGGAGCCTGTGGGACGAGGGCTCGCCCATACCCCACACGGCGCTCGCCCGGCGGGCGGATCTGGTCGTCGTCGCGCCGGCGACTGCCCACCTGCTGGCGCGCTACGCGGCCGGCCTGGCCGACGACCTGCTCACGGCCACCCTGCTCGCGACGCGGGCGCCGGTACTGGTCTGCCCGGCCATGCACGCCGAGATGTGGGAGCACCCGGCGGTGCAGGAGAACCTGGCCACCCTCGTGCGCAGGGGTACCGAGGTGGTCCCGCCCGAGGAGGGCCGGCTCGCCGGCGGCGACGTCGGCGCCGGCCGCCTGGCGGCGCCGGCCCTGATCGTCGAGCGGGTGCTGGCGGCCCTCGAGCGAGGCGCCGCCCGAGCCCGCGACCTGGCCGGGCGCCGCGTGCTCGTGACCGCCGGGGGGACGAGGGAGCCCCTCGACCCGGTGCGGTTCCTCACCAACCGCTCCTCGGGGAAGCAAGGGCACGCCCTGGCGGCGGCAGCAGCCGCCCGCGGGGCCGAGGTCGTCCTGGTCACCACCGCGCCCGCGCCGCCGCCGGGGGTGACGGTCGAGCGGGTGGAGACGGCGGCCGAGATGGAGGCGGCCGTGCGAGCGCATGCGCCCCTCGTGGACGCGGTGATCATGGCCGCCGCGGTGGCCGACTTCCGTCCCAAGGGCGCGGCGGGCCGCAAGCTGACCAAAGAAGACGGGGTCCCCGACCTCGTGCTGGAGCCGACACCCGACATCCTGGCCGGGCTGGGGGCGGCGAGGCGGCCGGGGCAGGTGCTGGTCGGCTTCGCCGCCGAGACCGACGACCCCGTGGCCCGAGGCCGGCGGAAGCTCGCCAGCAAGGGCGTCGACCTGCTGGTCGTCAACGACGTCGGGGCCCCCGGTGCCGGCTTCGACGTCGAGACCAACGTGGTCACCATCCTCGACGACCGCGGGGGCGAGGAGGCGTTGCCGCTCATGTCGAAACGGGCGGTCGCCGACGCGGTGTTGGATAAGGTGAGCAGCCGGCTCTCGTCCGGGGGCCGGCCCCACGCCGGGAGGAAGAGGACGACCCCGTGAGCATCCGCACCACCTTCACCTCCGAGTCGGTGACCGAAGGCCATCCCGACAAGATGGCCGACCAGATCTCCGACACCGTCCTCGACGCCCTCTTGGCCGAGGACCCCTACAGCCGGGTCGCCTGCGAGACCCTGCTCACCACCGGCCTCGTGATCGTGGCCGGCGAGGTCAGCACCAAGACCTACGTCGACATCCCCTCCCTCGTGCGCGACACGGTCTGCGCGATCGGCTACGACAACGACGCCTACGGGTTCAACGGGCGGACGTGCGGGGTGATGGTGGCGCTCGACGAGCAGTCGCCCGACATCGCCCAGGGCGTCGACGCCGCCTACGAGCTGCGCACCGGCTCGGGCGGCGAGGACCTCCTCAATGCCCAGGGGGCGGGCGACCAGGGGATGATGTTCGGCTACGCCTGCGACGAGACACCCGATCTCATGCCCCTGCCGATCTGGCTGGCACACCGCTTCGCCCAGCGGCTGTCGCAGGTCAGGCGGGTCGGGGTCCTGCCGTACCTGCGTCCCGACGGCAAGACGCAGGTGAGCGTGGTCTACGAGGACGGCCGGCCCGTCCGGCTGGACACGGTGCTCATCTCGACCCAGCACCAGCCCGGCATCGACGTCGACACCCTGCTCCTGCCGGACCTGCGTGAGCACGTGATCCACCCGCTCCTGCCCGCCGACCTCGACACGGAGGGCATGCAGGTGCTGGCCAACCCGACCGGCAACTTCGAGCTGGGAGGGCCCCACGCGGACGCCGGCCTGACCGGCCGCAAGATCATCGTCGACACCTACGGCGGGATGGCCCGGCACGGCGGCGGCGCCTTCTCGGGCAAGGACCCCTCCAAGGTCGACCGCTCGGCGGCCTACGCCGCCCGCTGGGTGGCCAAGCACGTGGTCGCCTGCGGTGCCGCGCGTCGCTGCGAGGTCCAGGTCGCCTACGCCATCGGGATGGCCCGGCCGGTGTCGCTGCTCGTCGAGACCTTCGGCACCGAGGCGGTCGACCCGGCCAAGATCACCTCAGTGGTCCTCGAGCTCTTCGACCTCCGCCCGGCGGCCATCATCCGCGACCTCGACCTGCGCCGCCCGATCTACCGCCGGACCGCTGCCTACGGGCACTTCGGCCGGGCCGACAAGGACTTCACCTGGGAGGCCACCCCCAGGGTGGAGGAGATGCAGCGCGCGCTCGGCCTCTGAGCGCCGCGCGCACCCCGGCCGGGGGGCCGCGGACAGCCGAGGCGGCGGGCGTCGTCCGGGTGCTCCCCGACGTGGCGCCGCTCGGCCGGGAGTTCGACTACGCCGTCCCACCGTCGCTGGCCGGCCAGGTCGCGGTCGGCACCCGTGTCCGGGTCCCCCTGCACGGGCGCAGGGTCGGGGGTTGGGTGACCGGCGTCGGCCTCGATCCTCCCGAGGGCGTCGTCCTGGCGCCACTGGCCGCCGTGTCCGGCCTCGGGCCACCCCCGCCGGTGATCGAGCTGGCCAGGTGGGCCGCCTGGCGCTGGGCGGGCCCTGTGACCTCCTTCCTCAGCGCCGCCTCGCCGGACCGCGCCGTACGGTCGCTCCCGGAGCCGCCGCCACTGCCAGCACCGCGCGCCGCCCGGCTCTCCGCCACGCCCTCGGCCGCACGGTGGCCGGACGTGGGTGCGCTGAAGGAGGTCCTGGCCGACCAGGTACGCGGCCAGGGCCCGGCGGCGCCGATCCTCGTCCGGCTCCCCCCCGCAGACGACCTGCTGGCGGTGGTCGAGGCGGTCCTTGGGCGGGTGCGAGGCTCGGCGCCCGGTGGCAGCGTGCTCGTGCTGGTGCCGAGCGCCGGCTGGGCCGGCCGGCTGGCGGCGCGGCTCCGCCGGCGAGGCGTGCCGGTGGCGGCGAGCTGGGCGGAGGCCGCGGCCGGTTGGCCGGTCGTGGTGGGCTCGAGGGGGGCCGCCTGGTCGCCCGTCCCGCGCCTGGCGGCTGCGGTCGTCCTCGATGCCCACGACCAGGCCTACCGCTCGCCGAGGGCGCCCACCTTCGACGCCTGGGAGGTGGTGGCCGAGCGGGCGGCTCGCGAGCGCGCGCCCTGCGTGCTGACATCGCCGTGCCCGACGGTCGTCCAGGTGGCGCGCTGCCAGGTGCTCGCGGCCGAGCGGACGGCCGAACGGCGCGGATGGCCGGCGGTGGAGGTGGTCGACCGGCGCGGTGCCGACCCGAGGACCGGGCTGTTCTCCGAGGAGCTGGTCCGGGTCGGCCGGGCTGTCCTGGAGGGGGGCGACCGCTTCGTGTGCGTGCTGAACCGGAGCGGGCGGGCACGCCTGCTGGCCTGCCCGTCGTGCGGAGAGCTGGCACGCTGCGAGCGGTGCGGCCACCCGGTCGCCCTCGCCGGAGAGGAGCTGGCCTGCCGCCGTTGCAGCGCTGTCCGCCCCGTCGTGTGCGCGTCGTGCGGCGCGACCCGCCTCCGCGTGCTGCGGGCCGGCACGGCACAGGTGCGCGAGGAGCTCGAGGCCCTGCTGCGGGTGCCGGTCGCCGAAGTGGCAGGGCCGAAGGCCCGGCCGGCCGGCACGGTGCCGGGCGCCCCCGTTCGCCATGGCGCTGGCGAGCCCCGGGCCCTCGTGGGCACCGAGGCCGTGCTCCACCGGGTGGCGCAGGCCGGGGCGGTGGCCTTCCTCGACTTCGACCAGCACCTCCTGGCACCTCGCCTCGGCGCCGGGGAGGAGGCCCTGGCGCTCCTCGCGCGTGCCGCCCGCCTGGTCGGTCCCCGGGACGGCGGTGCCCGGCCCGGCGGGCGCCGGCCCCCAGGAATCGTGGTGCAGACCCGGCTCCCGGACCACCCCGTCCTCGACGCCGCGGTGCGCGGTGACCCCGGCCGGTTCGTCGAGCGCGAGGCAGCCCTGCGCCACGAGCTCGCCCTGCCGCCCGAGTCCGCCCTGGCCCTGCTGTCGGGACCGGGGGCGGCCGACCTGGCAGCCCACGTGGTAGCAGCCGGCCAGGCAGCCGGCCAGGCAGCCGGCCGCACGGGATCGGCGCCGGGAGGTCGCGTCTCTGAGCTCGCCGCCTCGGGGCTGGCCGCCTCGGGGCTGGCCGCCTCGGAGCTGGGGGAGGGGCGTTGGCTGCTCCGGGCGCCCGACCACCGGCGCCTGTGCGACGCCCTGGGCGCGGCCCCCCGTGCGAGAGGACGGGTGCGGGTGGAGGTCGACCCCACCTCGGTCTGACCGGGGACGTGGCGGCCCGGCGGCCACCCTTGCACGCCGCGGCTCCCGGGCTCGTGCCGGGGGTCGGTCCGGCGAAGCGAGGGCCGGCCCCCGGTACCATGTGCAGGTGGCCACCTACACGATCCGGACCTATGGCGACCCGGTGCTGCGCACGCCGACGCGCGAGGTCGAGGAGGTCGACGGGTCGATCGTCCGGCTCGCCGAGGACATGCTGGCCACCATGTACGCGGCCCCTGGCGTCGGCTTGGCCGCCAACCAGGTGGGCGTGCAGCGTCGCCTGTTCGTCTACGACGTCGGCGACGGTCCCGGGGTCGTCGTCAACCCCCGCATCGTCGAGACCGCCGGCGAGTGGACCCACGAGGAGGGCTGCCTGTCGGTGCCCGGTCTGAGCTGGCCAATCGTCCGCCCGAAGGTGGTGCACCTGGTGGGCTTCGACCTCGACGGCAACGAGCTGTCGATCGAGGCGGACGAGCTCGAGGCGCGGTGCTTCGAGCACGAGGTGGACCACCTCGACGGCATCCTCCTCGTCGAGCGCCTCGACGAGGACCAGCGACGCGAGGCTCGCCGGCTCCTTCGCTCGCGGGCCGTCGCCATGCCGGCCGGGGACCCCGACGGTCTGGCCGGGCTGGTGCGCCCCTGACCTTCCCGCTCGCCTTCCTCGGGACGCCCGACGTCGCCGCCGCCACGCTGCGGGCGCTCGTGGCCGCCGGCCACGACGTCGTGCTGGCTGTCACCCGGCCGGACCGGCGCCGGGGCAGGGGATCGATGACCTCGCCGAGCCCGGTCAAGGAGGCGGCACGCTCCCTCGGGATCCCGGTCTCGCACCGGCCGGCCGACGTCGCGGCGGCAGGGGCCGGGCTCGGGGTGGTGGTGGCCTACGGCAGGCTCATCCCCGCCGAGCTCCTCCAGCAGGTGCCGATGGTGAACGTGCACTTCTCGCTCCTGCCGCGCTGGCGCGGCGCGGCGCCGGTGGAGCGGGCGATCCTCGCCGGCGACGAGGTGACCGGCGTGTGCGTGATGGCCGTCGAGGAAGGGCTCGACACCGGTGCCATCTACGCCCGTCGCGAGGTCCCCATCGGACCGGAGGAGTCGGCCGAGGAGCTGCGAGCCCGCCTCGGCGCGCTCGGCACCGCGCTCCTCCTCGACGTGCTGGCCGGCGTGGCCACGGGCGGCGTCGGTGCCCTGCCGCCGGCCGTGCCACAGCAGGGCGAGCCCACCTACGCGGCGAAGATCGAGCCGGCCGAGCTCGAGCTGCGCTGGGAGGAGCCGGCGTGGCGTCTTGCCCGGGTCGTCCGCCTCGGGCGCGCCCACACGACCTTCCGGGGCAGGCGGCTCGGTGTGCGGCGTGCAGAGGTCTGCCGTGCCGAGCCGGGCACGCCGCCGGTGCCGCCGGGGACCTTGGCCGACGGTGCGGTCGCCACCGGCGACGGGTGGCTCCGGCTGCTCGAGGTGCAGCCGGAGGGGCGCCGCCCCCTGGCCGCCGCCGCCTGGCTGCGCGGGGCGCGCCCGCTGCCCGGGGAGCGCCTGGGCACATGAGCGCCGAGCGCGGCCAGTGCCGCTCGGGGGCTCGCCGGTAGGCTCGGCCGGTGCAACGCGTGCGGCCGCTCACCGGGCAGCCTGGTCCGGTCGGTGCCGTCAAGATCGCGCCCTCGGTGCTGTCGGCCGACTTCGGTGCCCTGGCCGAGGCCGTCGGCGAGGTGTCGCCCGTGGCCGACTGGCTGCACGTCGACGTGATGGACGGGCACTTCGTGCCGAACCTGACCGTCGGGCCCCCGGTGGTGGCTTCCCTGCGGCGCCACTCGGGCCTGTTCTTCGACTGCCACCTGATGATGACCAACCCCGAGGCCTACCTCGAGGCGTTCCGCGACGCGGGCGCGGACAGCTGCACCGTGCACGTCGAGCTCGGCCGTACCGGGGAGCTGGTGGCGCTCATGCGCACCCTTGGCCTGCGCGCCGGCCTCGCCGCCAACCCCGACACGCCGTTCGAGGCGCTCGCACCCCACCTCCACCTCGTCGACCTGGTGCTGTGCATGACCGTCTTCCCCGGGTTCGCCGGCCAGTCCTTCATCCCCGACGTGCTGGCGAAGGTCGCCCGGGTGAGGGAGGCCATCGACCGCCGGGGACTGGCCGTCGACCTCGAGGTGGACGGCGGTATCGACGAGCAGACGGCGCCGCTGGCAGCCGCAGCCGGGGCCAACGTGCTCGTCGCCGGGTCCGCCGTCTTCGGCCGCGATCGCCCCTGGCAGGCGTGCCAGATGATCCGGGCCGCCGCATCGAGGGCGCGGGCGACGCCGGGGTTGGCCCCGCCGGTGGCGGGTGAGGGCCCGGCGGGTGGCGGGTGAGGGCGCCCGAGCGGGGCGGTGACGACACCGGGGTAGGATGAGCACCTCGCGATCGGGTCCTGTCGGGGCCCTTCCGGGGCCGCCTACCGTGGCCGCGCCAGGGCGCGGCCGACCGCTGTGAGGAGCAGGGAGTGGACGACCAGTCCCACATGGCTCGGGCCGCTGCTCTTGCCGACGCGGTCCGCGGCTCGACCGCTCCCAACCCGTGGGTGGGCTGCGTGCTGGTGCCGGACGGGGCGGTCCCGGGCCTGCCGGTGGCCTACGAGGGCGCGACGGCTCCACCCGGCGGGCCGCACGCCGAGGTGGTCGCCATCCGCCGGGCAGCGGCGGACGGGCGGGCGGGCGGATCGGTCCTCTACAGCACCCTCGAGCCCTGCTCCCACCACGGGCGGACGCCACCGTGCGTGGACGCCATCGTGAAGGCGGGCGTGAGGCGGGTGGTCGTGGGAGTCCTCGACCCGGATCCCTCCGTGTCGGGGCGGGGCGTCGACGCGCTGCGTGCCGCAGGCGTCGAGGTGGTGGTCGGCGTGGGGGCCGAGCGCATCGCCGAGCAGCTCGCCCCCTACCTGAAGCACCGCCGGACCGGCCGGCCGTGGGTCGTCCTCAAGCTGGCGGCCACCCTCGACGGGCGGATCGCCGCCCCCGACGGTTCGAGCCGGTGGATCACCGGCCCCGAGGCGCGCCGCGACGTCCACCGCCTGCGCGCCCTGTCGGACGCCGTGCTCGTCGGGGCGGGCACGGTGCGGGCCGACGACCCCGAGCTCACCGTTCGCCTGGGCGACCCGGCCGGACGGCAGCCGCTGCGCGTCGTGCTCGGCCGGGCGCCGGCCGGGGCGAGGGTCCGTCCGGCGCTGGAGCTCTCCGGCGACCTGGGCGCCGTGCTCGACGAGCTGGGGTCGAGGGGGGTCCTGCAGCTGCTCGTCGAAGGGGGCGCCCGCGTGGCCCACCAGGTGCACGAGGCCGGGCTGGTGGACCGCTACGTCCTCTACCTGGCCCCGGCGCTGCTCGGCGGCGACGACGGGCGGCCCCTGTTCAGCGGGCCGGGGGCCCCGACCATGGCCGAGGCCTGGCGCGGGCGCCTCGTGTCGGTGGAGCGCCTCGGCGACGACCTGCGGGTGGAGGTGGCGGCCTGATGCCTTTCTCCGAGATCACCGAGGCGATCGAGGCCATCCGGCGCGGTGGCATGGTCGTGGTCGTCGACGACGAGGACCGCGAGAACGAGGGGGACCTGGTGATGGCCGCGGAGGCGGCGACGCCGGAGAACATCGCCTTCTTCCTGGCCCACACCTCGGGGGTCATCTGCGTGCCCCTCCTTCCCGAGCGCGCAGACCAGCTCGACCTGCCGCTGATGGTGACGGCCAACACGGAGGCCCAGCGCACCGCCTTCACGGTCAGCGTCGACGCGCGCTGGGGGACGACCACGGGCATCTCGGCCGCCGACCGGGCGGCGACGATCGCCGCGCTCATCGACCCCGACACGAGGCCCGTGGACCTCAATCGGCCAGGGCACGTCTTCCCGCTGCGCTACCGGACCGGGGGCGTCCTCAAGCGCGCGGGGCACACCGAGGCCACGGTGGACCTGGCCCGCGCCGCCGGCCTCACACCGGCCGGCGTGCTCTGCGAGATCGTGTCGGAGGACAAGGCGACGATGGCGCGCCTGCCCGAGCTCGAGCGGTTCGCCGAGCGCCACGGGCTGCCCTTGATCTCCATCGCGGAGCTCATCAGGTTCCGGCGCCGGACCGAGAAGCTGGTGCGCCAGGTGTCCGAGGCCCGGATCCCCATCGGTGACCAGGCGTTCACGGCCTACGTGTACGAGTCGGTGCTCGACGGCGAGCAGCACCTGGCGCTCGTGCTCGGCGAGGTGGCGGGCAAGCCCGACGTGCTCGTGCGGGTCCACTCCGAGTGCCTGACGGGCGACGTCTTCGGCTCGCTGCGCTGCGACTGCGGCCCGCAGCTCCGCCGGGCCCTCGAGCTGATCGAGGCCGAGGGACAAGGCGTCGTGGTGTACCTGCGGGGGCACGAGGGGCGGGGCATCGGCCTGGGCCACAAGATTCGTGCCTACCGCCTGCAGGACCAGGGCCGCGACACGGTCGACGCCAACCTCGAGCTCGGTCTCCCCGTCGACAGCCGCGAGTACGGCATCGGTGCCCAGATCCTCGTCGACCTGGGCGTCTCCACCATGCGCCTGCTCACCAACAACCCCGTCAAGTACGGGGGCCTGGAGGGCTTCGGCCTCGACATCACCGAGCGCGTGCCCATCGAGCTGACCCCCAATCCGCAGAACATCGAATACCTGCGCACCAAGCGCGAGCGGCTGGGCCACCTGCTCGACGGCCTCGACGATGCGCTCTGAGGTGCCGGTGCCGTGACCGCCCCCGAGGCGGCGGGGGTGCCCGAGGCGGCGCTCGTCGAGCTGACGGCAGCCGTCGGGTCGACGTGGCGCGGTGACGGCGACGGTCGGGGGCTGCGGGTCGGGATCGCCTGCTCCGAGTTCAACGGTGGCGTGACGGTCCGGCTCCTGCGGGGCGCGCTGGCGGGTCTCCGGGCGTGCAACGTGGACCCGCGCGACGTCACGGTCGCGTGGGTCCCCGGTGCCTTCGAGCTCCCGCTCGCGGCCCGGGCCTTCGCGGGGGACGGCTCGACCGATGCCGTCGTCTGCCTCGGGGCCGTGATCAGGGGCGAGACCGGGCACTACGACCTGGTTGCGCACCAGTGCGCGGCCGGTGTCCAGCGAGTGGCCCTCGACACGGGTGTGCCCGTGGCCTTCGGCGTGCTGGCGACGGACTCGCTGGCGCAGGCCATGGCCCGTTCGGAGCCCGGCGACGCCAACAAGGGACGCGAGGCCGCCCTTGCCGCCGTGACCATGGCCCGGTTGCTGCAGGGGCCTGCCCGGCGGCGGTCGCCCAGCCGGGCCGGCACGGGAGCCTGAGGTGCTGCGGCTCGTCCTGCCGAAGGGATCGCTCGAGCGGGCGACCCTCGAGCTCTTCGCCGCCGCCGACCTGGCGGTCACTCGCTCGTCGGACGTCGACTACCGGGGGTCGATCGCCGATCCGAGGGTGTCGGAGGTGCGCATCCTGCGACCGCAGGAAATCCCCGAGTACGTGGCCGAGGGGCTCTTCGACCTGGGGATCACCGGGCGCGACTGGATCGAGGAGCGGGGGAGCGAGGTCGTCTCCCTCGGCGAGCTGGCGTACTCGAAGGCCACGTCCGAGCCCGTTCGGGTGGTCCTCGCCGTGCCCGCCGACGCGCCCTACGACACGCTGGAGGATCTCCGCAAGCACCCGAGCCCGCTCAGGGTGAGCACCGAGTACCCGCAGCTGACGGCGCGGGCGCTGGCCGCCATCGGGGTCGAGGCGGACGTGTCGCTCTCCTACGGCGCCACCGAGGCCAAGGTGCCCGACATCGCCGACTGCGTGGTGGAGATCACCGAGACCGGCCGGGCCCTGCGGGCGGCGGGCCTGCGCGTCGTCGGGACCCTGCTCGTGTCGCGCACCGAGCTCATCGCCAATCCCGTCTCGGCTGCCGATCCCGAGCGGCGTCATGCCATGGAGCAGATCCTGACCCTCCTGCAGGGCACCCTCGAGGCGCGTGAGAAGGTGCTGGTGAAGATGAACGTCCCGGCTGACCGGCTGGAGGAGGTGGTGGCGGCCCTGCCGGCCCTCCGTGCCCCGACGGTCTCCGCGCTGTCGGGCACGGAGGGCTTCGCGGTGGAGACCGTGGTCCCCAAGGCTGTCATCAACACCCTCATCCCGGCCCTGAAGGACCAGGGGGCCACCGACATCCTCGAGCTGGCGCTGTCCAAGATCGTCCACTGATGGAAGCGGTGCCGCGTGTGCCGAATGTCGCCGGTGCCCTCCCGCCGGGCCGCCGCGAGCGACCGTTGACGGGCACGGTGGCGGCCTTCGACCGTGCGAGAGGGCTCGGCACCGTGGTCGACGCCACGGGGAGGGAGCTCGCCTTCCACGCGACGGCCATCGCCGACGGCACACGCTCCATCGAGCCCGGCACCGAGGTGCTCTTCGTGGTGGTCGCCGGCCACGGGGGTCGGCTCGAGGCGAGGGGATTGGTGGCGGCCTCCCCCCGCGGCGAGGACCCGCCGCGCCCCCCGGCAGGTCCTGCCGAGTCGGCTCGGGTCTCCCCCCTGCGATGAGGGCCCGGCGTCAGCCCGCGCCGTCGGTCCCGCCAGCCGGGGCCTCCAGCCTGGCCTTCTCGGCCGCGTCGAGCCGCACGTAGGCGAGGCGGATCTGGGCCAGGGCCTCGGCGAGCGAGGCGTGCGCGTCGCCCAGGCGGGACCCGAGCCCGTCCACCAGGTGGCCGAGGGCGTCGATCGCCAGGCGCGCCTGGGCCAGCAGCGGCGGAGACTGCGAGAGGTAGACGGCAGCGAGCTCGAAGAGCCCGTAGCAGTGGTTGGCAACCACCACCTCGGCGGGTGCCTTGGCCAGCTCCTGGCGGAGCTGCTCGACGTCGCCCGCGGCGGTCTCCGCAGGGCGACCGGCTGGCCCGCCGCCCGGCCCGCCGCCACGGGAAGCGGTGGCACGTCCGGGCACATCCCCGCGGGTGGTGCCCGGCGCACCCGCTCCGGTGGTGCCACCGGCGGGCGCACCAGGCGGCTGCTCCCTACGAACGTGGTGCTCCCCTGACGGCGTCCAGAGGCTCATGCTGTTAGCCTAGAAGGACGACGGACAGAGGAAGCGGGGCTGCCCGATGGGACGCCTCCACCCGGCCATCGGGTACGCGGGTGCCACGGTGGGCCGGGTCGACGTAGCTACGGGCCGGGCCAGCCCCGGGGTGGTGCCGCTCCACAAGGAAGCCCACGGGAGGACCGCGGGCTCAAACGAAGGAGTGATGCCGCATCGTCACCACCACCACCGGTGAGCACCGGATCAACGACCGGATCCGAGCTCGCGAAGTCCAGCTCGTCGACCCCGACGGCCGGCAGCTCGGGATCAAGCCCCTCCCCGAAGCCCTCACGATCGCCCGGAGCCTCGACCTCGACCTCGTCGAGGTGGCACCGATGGCGGACCCGCCGGTCTGCCGGATCATGGACTACGGGAAGTTCAAGTTCGACGAGGCCCAACGGGCCAAGGAGTCGAGGCGCAAGGCGGTCCACGTCGGGATCAAGGAGATGAAGTACCGGCCCAAGATCGGCCCGGGCGACTTCGAGACCAAGACCCGGCAGGTGGCCAAGTTCCTCGACGAGGGGCACAAGGTCAAGATCACGATCATGTTCCGGGGGCGCGAGGTCTACCATCCCGAGCTCGGCAAGCGGATCCTCGACCGGATCGCCGAGCAGGTGAGCGACAGCGCCAAGGTCGAGGCCGAGCCACGGCTCGACGGGCGGAACATGGTGATGGTGCTGGCACCGGACCGGCGGGCGCGCCAGGCGGCCGCGTCGAGGGCGGCCCAGGCGAGGCCGGCAGCCGACGGCGACGGCGCGGCTGCCCCGGCTGAGCCGACGGGTGTCGAGGTGGCGAGCGGCACCGACGCCGTGCTGGGTGTGGCCACCGGGCCCGGGACGGCTGGCGGCGCGGAGCGAAGGGGATAACCGATGCCCAAGATGAAGACCGACCGGGGGGCGGCCAAGCGGATCCGGGTGACCGGCTCCGGCACGCTGCGGCGCCGCAAGGCGTTCCGGTCGCACCTGCTCGAGAAGAAGTCCAGCGTCCGCACCCGGCGGCTGGGGCGCGAGACCGACGTGGCGCCGGGCGACGTCGCCCGGGTCCGGCGGATGCTCGGGCGCTAGGCGGCGCACCTTCATCCCGGCCCTCGGGCCGAGGGTACCGACCGTCGGGCCTGCCGCTGCCTGCCTCGCAGCCCCACCTCCGGCCCGCACCCATCCGCACGACACGAAAGGAGGCCCCGTGGCCAGAGTGAAGCGCTCCGTGCACGGTCGAAAGCACCACCGCGCCGTGCTCGAGCAGGCGAAGGGCTACTACGGCAACAAGAGCCGCACGTACCGAGCCGCCAACGAGCAGCTGCTGCACTCGATGCACTACGCGTTCCGCGACCGCCGCGCCCGCAAGGGCGAGTTCCGCAAGCTGTGGATCCAGCGGATCAACGCCGCGGCCCGGATGAACGGGGTCAGCTACAGCCGGTTCATCAGCGGCCTCCACCACGCCGGGATCGAGGTCGATCGCAAGGTGCTCGCCGACCTGGCGGTCTCCGACGCCGAGGCCTTCGCGTCGCTGGTCCGGCTCTCCCAGGACTCGCTCACCGGGACCGCCTCCTGAGCCAGGCGCTCGGGTACTCGCACCAGAGGGTGCGGCGGCTGCGCCGTCTCCTGCGCAAGCGCGCCGCCCGCTGGTCCGAGGGCGTGTTCGTGGCCGAGGGGCTGTCGGTGGTGCGCAGCGCGCTCGCCGCCGGGGTGCCCGTCGAGTCGCTGTACCTGGCGGCGGGGAGCGCGCTCGCCGCCGACGTGGCCACCATTGCCGAAGCGGCGCGTGCGGTGGGGGCCCGGATCTACGAGCTGGCCCCCGGGGTGCTCGAGCGCGTCGCCGACACGGTCACGCCCCAGCCCGTGCTGGCCGTGGTGCCGATGGCCGCAGGCGACCTGGAGGCGTTGGCCGGCGGGCGGCTGGTGGTGGTCATGGCGGGCGTGCGCGACCCGGGGAACGCGGGCACGGTCCTGCGCAGCGCCGACGCGGCGGGAGCCGACGGTGTCGTCTGCTGCGGCAGCACGGTGGATCCCTACAACCCGAAGACCGTGCGGTCGTCCGCGGGCTCGCTGTTCCACGTGCCGGTGGTGGTCGCCGGCGGCGTGGCGGGCACCCTCGACGCCCTCCGGACGCTGGGCTACCGCCGCCTCGGCGCGGTGGTCCAGGGGGGGGTCGACTACACGACCGTCGACTGGTCGCCGCCGACCGCGCTGGTCCTCGGGAACGAGGCGTCGGGGCTCGACGCGGCCGCTCGCCCGCACCTCGACGAGCTCGTGGGCGTGCCGATGGCAGGGCGAGCCGAGTCGCTCAACGTGGGCGTGGCGTGCGCCGTGCTGTGCTTCGAAGCGCTGCGCCAGCGGCGGGCGGCGGCAGGGGGCGACGCGGGCTCTACGATGCCCGGCGTGACGACGCGGAGGGACCCAGCGTGAGCGGCACCGGCAGCGACGTCCTCGGCGTGGCCGCTCTCGAGCGCGAGGCGGCGGCCTCCCTGCTCGGCGCGGCCTCGACCGACGAGCTGGCGGCGGCCGAGAGCGCTGCCCTCGGGAAGCGCTCTCGCCTCGCGCTGGCACACCGCTCGCTCGGATCGCTGGCGCCCGAAGAGCGCCGCGAGGCCGGTCGGCTGCTCAACGAGGCACGCCGGCGCCTCGAGGTGCTGGTCGCCGATCGCCGGCAGCAGCTCGCCGCGCGCGAGCGCGCCTCGGCCCTGGCGACGGACCGGCTCGACCTGACCGAGGTCGTGCGCGCCGAGGTCCGCTCACCCGTCCAGCGGGGCCACCTCCACCTCGTCACCCAGACGCGCGACGAGCTCGAGGACGTGTTCGTGGGCATGGGCTTCGTCGTGGCCGAAGGCCCCGAAGCCGAGACGGACTGGTACAACTTCGAGGCGCTCAACATGCCGCCCGGGCACCCCGCGCGCGGGATGTTCGACACCTTCTACCTCGACCTCGGCGAACCCGAGACGGTCGTCCTGCGGACCCACACGTCGCCGGTGCAGATCCACCTCATGGAGGGGGCCGTGCGCGAGGGCACCCTGCCGATCCATGCGGTCATGCCCGGGCGCTGCTTCCGGCGTGACACCCCTGACGCCCGGCACCTGGCCGTGTTCCACCAGGTCGAGGGGTTGGTGGTCGACCGGGGCATCTCCTTCGGCGACCTCGCGGGGACCATCGAGACCTTCACCACCGCCTACTTCGGTGCCGGCGTCCACTCGCGCCTGCGCCCGGCGTACTTCCCGTTCACCGAGCCGTCGGCCGAGTTCGAGGTCACCTGCACCATCTGCCACGGCGAGGGGTGCCGGACGTGCTCGGGCACGGGCTGGATCGAGCTCGGGGGCTGCGGGATGGTCGACCCGGCCGTGTTCGACGCGGTGGGCGTCGACCGCGCGGAGTGGTCGGGGTTCGCCTTCGGCTTCGGGATCGACCGCTGCGCCCAGATGCGCCACCAGATCGCCGACATGCGCGCGCTGGTGGAGAACGACCTGCGCTTCCTGGTGCAGTTCTGACCGGCGGCCCGGCGAGCGACGAGGCGACGGAAGGCAGCTGTGCGAGCACCCCTGTCATGGTTGCGTGACTTCGCTCCCTTCGGCGACGACGCGCGTGCGCTGGCCGCCACCCTCGACGACCTCGGCCTCGTGGTCGAGGGCATCGAGCAGGTCGGTGAGGGGCTCGACGAGGTGGTCGTCGCCGAGGTGAAGGAGATCGCCGCCATCGCCGGTGCCGACCGGGTCCGGCGCGTGGTCGTCGATGCCGGCGACGGTCCGGTCGAGGTGGTCTGCGGCGCGGACAACTTCGCCGTCGGCGACCTGGTCCCCTTCGCCCCCGTGGGCGCCGTGCTGCCTGGCGGCGTGGCGATCCGGCGGCGGACGGTGCGCAAGGTGGTCTCGAACGGCATGCTCTGCTCGGGCCGGGAGCTCCGCCTCTCCGAGGACGGCGCCGGCCTGCTGGTGCTGACCGAGGTCGACGGGGCGCGATCGGGCGTCCCGCTGGCCGAGGCCCTCGGCATCGAGCGCGATGTCGTGTTCGACCTTGCCGTTGAGGCCAACCGTCCCGATGCCTCGTGCATCGCCGGGGTGGCTCGCGATCTGGCAGCGCGCCTCGGGCTCCCGTTCGCCCTCCCCGAGCCGGCGGTCACCCCCGGGTCGGGGCCGCCTGCCGACCACCTGGCATCCCTCGTCCTCCACGATCCCGAGCTGTGCCCGCGGATCACCGCCCGGGTCCTCACCCAGGTGGTCGTCGGCCCCTCGCCCCGGTGGCTCGCGCGGCGCCTCGCCCTGGCGGGGATGCGACCGGTCAACAACGTGGTCGACGCCTCCAACTACGTCATGCTCGAGCTCGGCCAGCCCACCCACCCCTACGACCTGGACCGGCTGGCGGGGGGCGGCCTGCTCGTGCGCCGGGCGCGCCCGGGCGAGCAGCTCGAGACCCTCGACGGCGTGGTGCGGACGCTCGGCCTGCCCGGCCGGGGGCTCGGCGACACCGGCGAGGACTGCCTGATCTGCGACGCGCAGGGCCAGCCCGTGGGCATCGGCGGCGTCATGGGCGGCGCGTCCTCCGAGATCGCCGAGAGCACCACCCGTGTCCTGCTCGAGTCGGCCTACTTCCGCCCCCTGGCGATCGCCCGCACCTCGAGGCGGCTCGGCCTGCGCACCGAGGCCTCGGCACGCTTCGAGCGCGGCACGGACCCCTGGGGCATCGACCGGGCCGCGCTGCGGGTGGCCGAGCTGCTGGCCGACGGCCCCGGCGGGAAGCCGGGGGCCGTCCTGGCGCCCGGCTCGCTCGACGAGCGAGGCGAGGTGCCGGGCCCCCTGCGCGTGCGGGTCGGGCTCGGGCGGCTGAACGGCCTGCTCGGCACGACCTTCGGCACCGAGGACGTCGCGGGTCTGCTCGAGCCCATCGGCTTCGCCTGCGAGCCGGCCGGCGACGACGTGGTGGTGACCGTACCGAGCTTCCGGCCTGACGTCCGGCCCGCCCCCCACGGTGCCGACGACGTCGTCGAGGAGGTGGCGCGCACCTACGGCTACTCGAGGCTGCCGCGCCGGGTGCCCTCGTGGCCGCAGCCCGGGGGGTTGACGAGCTACCAGCGCGAGCGCCGGCGGGTCCGCGACGTGGCCTGCGGATTGGGCGCGTGCGAGGTCTGGAGCTCCTCGTTCGTGTCGGCCGACGATCTCGACCGGGCCGGCTGGGGCGGGCCGGCCGTGGCCGTTGCCAATCCTCTCGCCGCCGACCAGGGATTCCTGCGGCGCTCGCTGCTCCCCGGCATCCTCCAGGTGCTGGGTCACAACGCCGACCGACGCCAGGGCGACGCGCGTCTGTTCGAGGTCGGCACCGTGTTCGAGCCACCGGGCCACCTGCGGGGCCGCGTTGGCGAGGAGCGCAGCGGGCCCGGTGGGGCCGCCATGGCCGCCCTGCCCGTCGAGCGCGAGATGCTGGCGGTCGCCTTCGCCGGCGCCGGCGACGACGCCAGGACGGCCGTCGCCGCGTGGTGGGTCCTGGCCGGCGCCCTCCGGCTGCGCGATGCCCGCCTCGTCGGCCCTGGCCAGGCCGAGCCGGACCGGGGCGGCGGCAGCCGAGGTGGTCCCGGCGAGGCCGCCGCCGATCCCGTCCCTGCAGCGGAGGCGGGCCGGGCAGCCTCAGGTGAGGCGGGCGATCCAGGTCACCTGAGGGGGTTGCACCCGACGCGCGCCGCACGGATCCTGGCAGGGCCCGAGGGCCCGGTCGTGGGTGCGGTCGGCGAGGTCGACCCGGCGGTGCTGGACGCGTTCGGGCTGGGGGGCCGGCGGGTGGGCTGGCTCGAGGTCGACCTCGGCCTCCTGCTGGACGAGCGCGTGACGCCGCGGCGTCCGGCCCAGGCGCAGGTGGTCAGCCGCTTCCCCTCGGCAGACGTCGACGTGGCCCTCGTGGTGGACGACGGCGTGCCCGCCGACCGGGTTGCCGACGTGCTGGCCGGCGCCGCCGGAGGCGTGCTCGAGTCGGTGACGCTCTTCGACGTCTATCGAGGCGGCGCCGTCGGCCCGGGGCGGCGGAGCCTGGCATTCAGGCTCCGGTTCTGCGCCCCGGACCACACCCTCACCGATGCCGAGGTGGCGCGGCTCCGGCAGGCCTGCATCGACGCGGCAGCAGCCGAGGTCGGGGCCACGCTGCGCTGAGCCGTCGCTTCCTCGGATTGCATGACTATTCGACATCGCGTATAATGTTGCGCATGAGGGTCGGGGTGGTCGGAGCGTCGGGGTACACGGGAGCCGAGCTCCTGCGGCTGTGCGCGGGCCATCCCGAGCTGGACGTGGTCGTGGCCACCGCGGCGTCGCGCGCCGGCGAGCGGGTCGCCGACCACACGCCGTCGCTCGCGGCCGACTACGGGAGCCTCGCGTACTCGAACCTCGACGCCCAGGTGCTGCGCGGCCTCGACCTCGTCTTCCTGTGCCTCCCCCACGGCGAGTCGCAGCGGCTCGTGCCCGACCTGGTCGACGCGGTGGGCGCGGTGGTGGACCTGGCGGCCGACTTCCGGCTGAAGGACCCGGCGTTGTACCCGCAGTGGTACGGCGCGGCGCACGAGGCCCCGGACCTCCTGGCGCGCTTCGTGTACGGGCTGCCCGAGCTGTGCCGCGAGGAGCTGCGGGGGGCACGCCTCGTGGCGGTGCCCGGGTGCTACCCGACGGCGGCGGCGCTGGCGCTCGCCCCCCTCGTCCAGGCCGGCGCCATCGCGGCATCGGGCATCGTGGTGGACGCGGCGAGCGGCGTGTCCGGAGCCGGGCGGTCGCCGGGGGACCGCGTGCACTTCGGCGCGGTGGCGAGCGACTTCAGCGCCTACGGGGTCCTCACCCATCGCCACACACCCGAGATCGAGCAGGCCGTGGGCGCCCAGGTCCTCTTCACCCCGCACCTGGCCCCCATGGTCCGGGGCATCCTGGCCACCTGCTACGCACGGCCGGGGCCTGGTGCGGGGAGCCTCGCCACGGCCGACGTGCTCGGGATCCTGGCTGACCGGTACGCCGGGGAGGCGTTCGTCGTCGTCGACGAGCGCCTGCCCTCGACCAAGGCGGCCGCCGGGTCCAACTGCGCCCATCTGAGCGCCCGGGTCGACCGGCGGACCGGCTGGGTGCTCGCCATGGCAGCGATCGACAACCTGGTCAAGGGGGCCTCGGGCCAGGCGGTGCAGTGCGCCAACCTGGTGCTCGGCCTGCCCGAGGAGACTGGCCTGCCCCGGTCGGGGCTGTACCCGTGAGCGTCACGGCGCCCCAGGGGTTCGTGGCCGCCGGGGGCGCTGCCGGCATCAAGGCCGGGGGCGCCAAGGACGTGGCGGTGGTCGCCACCGAGGACGGCGAGGCGGTCAGCGCCGCCGGGGTGTTCACGACCAACCTCGCCGCGGCGGCCCCGGTGCAGGTCAGCCGGGCGCACCTGTCGACCACCGGCGGTCGGGCGGCGGCCGTCGTCGTCACCTCGGGCAACGCCAACGCGGCGACAGGCGCGGCGGGCCGGGCGGCGGCGCACCGGCTGTGCGAGCTGGTGGCCGGCGGGATCGGTGCCGCCACCGAGGAGGTCCTCGTCTGCCAGACCGGGTTGATCGGCATCCCGTTCCCGATCGGCACGGTCGAGCGCTCCCTGCCTGGCATCGTCGGGTCCCGGGCTGCCGGCGAGGCCGGCCGGGCGGCGGCCGATGCCATCTTGACCACCGACAGCGTGCGCAAGGAGGTGCTCGTCGAGGGGGCGGGGCACGTCGTCGGGGGCATGGCGAAGGGGGCGGCGATGCTCGCGCCGAACATGGCCACGATGCTGGCCGTGCTCACGACCGACGCCGCCTGCGCGCCCGACGAGCTCGGGAGCCTGCTCGCACGAAGCGTGGCCGCCACGTTCAACAGGATCAGCGTCGACGGCTGCACCTCGACCAACGACTCCGTGGTCGTGCTCGCGAGCGGGCGCGCCGGTCCTGTCTCTTCGGCCGACCTGGCCGCCTCGCTGCACCAGGCCTGCGCGTCGCTCGCCGCCCAGATGGTGGCCGACGCCGAGGGGTCGACCAAGGTGGCGACGGTCCGGGTGGCGGGCGCCCGCTCGGAGGGCGAGGCCAGCCGGGCTGCCCGCAAGGTGGCCGAGTCGATGCTCGTGAAGGCTTCGCTGAACGGCGGCGACCCGTACTGGGGCCGGGTGGTGAGCGAGCTCGGGTCCGCCGGGGTCGCGTTCGACCTCGACCGGGTGACGGTGCGCTACGGGGGGATACCCGTGTGCGTCGCCGGGGTGGCGGCCGACCACGATGCGGCGGCGGTGGCCGCCCACATGGCCGGGCGCCACGTCGAGATCACCTGCGAGCTCGGCCTGGGCGACGGGTCGGCCGCAGTGCTCGCCTGCGACCTCGGCCACGGGTACATCGACGAGAACCGGACCACGTCGTGAACGGAACCCCGACCCCCCCGGGGCCCGCGCCCCAAGCTGGTGCCTCGGCGACCGCGCCCCCCGACGTGGTGCCTCCCGCAATGGCGCCTGCCGCAGCGGCGCCTCCCGACGTGGCGCCTGCCGCAGCGGCGCCTCCCTCGGCTGCCCGCCCGCCCGCGGCCCCGACTCCCGCGGTCTTCGACCAGCGGTCGGCGGCCTCCCTGCTCGTCGAGGCGCTTCCCTACATCCGTCGCTTCTCGGGCAAGGTCATCGTGGTCAAGTACGGGGGCAACGCGCTCGGCGGGACTGGCTCCGAGGACCAGGCCCTGGCTTCCTTCGCCGAGGACGTCGTGCTGGTCCGCTCGGTCGGCATGCTGCCCGTAGTGGTCCACGGCGGCGGCCCCCAGATCGGCGACATGCTCCGCCGCCTGGGCAAGGAGGCCGAGTTCCGAGGGGGGCTGCGGGTCACCGACGCCGACACGCTCGACGTGGCCCGCATGGTCCTGGTCGGCAAGGTCAACCGCGACATCGTGTCGGCCGTCAACGTCCACGGCGCCTTGGCCGTCGGCCTGTCGGGCGAGGACGCCAACCTGATCACGGCCTCCGCGCGCTCGGCCGAGCTCGGGTACGTGGGTGACGTAGTCGAGGTCGACCCAACGATCCTCGAACGCCTCCTGGCCCAGGGGCTGATCCCGGTGGTGGCCACGATCGGGGCCGACGCCGGCGGCCAGGCCTACAACATCAACGCCGACACGGTCGCGGGGGCGCTGGCCGAGGCCCTGTCGGCCGAGAAGCTCGTCTACCTCACCGATGTCGAGGGGCTGCGGGCCGACCCCGCGGACCCCGGCTCGCTGGTGCGGCGGGCAAGCGCGGCCGACCTCGAGGCGATGGTGCGTGCAGGCTCGGCCTCGGGCGGGATGGTCCCCAAGGTCGAGGCGTGCGCGCGCGCCCTGCGCGGCGGGGTACGGCGCGCGCACATCCTCGATGGCAGGGTGCCCCATGCGCTGCTCGTCGAGTTGTTCACCGACGGCGGAGTGGGGACCATGGTGGAGCCGTGAGCCCCCCCGATCGCCGGGCACTGATGCCCACGTACGCCGCCCCGCCGGTGACCTTCGTGGCTGGGGAGGGGACCGTCCTCTACGACGACGCAGGCCGCCGCTACCTCGACTTCGTCGGCGGCCTGGCCGTCACCTCCCTCGGGCACGCGCACCCGGCGGTGGCGGCCGCCGTGGCCGAGCAGGCTCGGACGCTCTGGCACGTGTCGAACCTCTACGGCAACGAGCTCGCCCCGCAGGTCGCCCTCACGATCGACCGGCTGATCGGCGGGGGCGACCGCCAGGCGGGCGGCCAGGTCTTCTTCGCCAACTCGGGGGCCGAGGCCAACGAGTGCGCGCTCAAGCTCGCCCGCCGCTGGGCCGGCCCCGGTCGCCACGTGGTGGTGTCGACGAACGGTGCGTTCCACGGACGGACCCTGGCTACCCTGACCGCCACCGGCCAGCCCGACAAGCAGGCCGGCTTCGAGCCGCTGCCGGCGGGGTTCGTCCACGTGCCCTACGACGACCTGGCGGCGATGGACCGAGCGGTCGACCCGAGCAGGGTGGGAGCGGTCCTGCTTGAGCCCATGCTCGGCGAGGGGGGCGTCGTGCCGCCCTCGGAGGGCTACCTCGCCGGGGTGGCGGCCCTCTGCGCCGGCCGCGGCGTGCTGCTGGTGCTCGACGAGGTCCAGACCGGCTTCGGGCGGACCGGCCACTGGTTCGCCTTCCAGTCCGCGTTGGGGTCCCAGGGTTCGTCGCCCGACGTCGTCACGATGGCCAAGGCCCTCGGCAACGGCATGCCCGTCGGCGCGTGCTGGGCGCGGGCGGAGGTGGCGGCGGCCTTCTCGCCCGGCGACCACGGGTCCACCTTCGGCGGCCAGCCGCTGGCGATGGCAGCCGTCCGGGCGACCCTCGAGGTGATGGAGGCCGAGGACGTGCCCGCGCGAGCCCGGCGTGCGGGGGCGCGGCTCGCCGAGGGGCTGGCTGGGCTGCCGGGGGTCGCGTCCGTCCGGGGACGCGGCCTGCTGCTGGCCGCGGTCCTGGCGGAGCCGATTGCCAAGGAGCGGGCCGCCGCCGCGCTGGCCGCCGGGCTGCTCGTCAACCCGGTGCGACCCGACGCCCTGCGGCTCGCGCCGCCCCTGCTCGTGCGCGACGGCGAGATCGACGAGGCGCTTGAGATCCTCGCCTCCGTGCTCGCTGCCCCGATGGAGGGGGCCAGGTGACTGCCCGCCACGTCCTCGACGTCGACGACCTGTCCGCCGGCGAGCTCGACGAGGTGCTGCTGCGGGCGGAGCGGTGGCCGGCGCCGGCCGTGCTGTCCGGCCAGGGGGTGGCGATGGTCTTCGAGAAGCCGTCGCTCCGCACCCGGGCGTCGACCGAGCTGGCAGCCTTCCAGCTGGGCGGCCACGCCGTGTACGTCCACGGGTCCGAGGTGGGCCTCGGGAGCCGAGAGTCGGTCGAGGACGTGGCCCGAACCATGGCGGGCTTCCACCGGGTGCTGTGCGCCCGCGTGAACGACCACGGCGTCCTGGCCAAGATGGCGGCCGCGCTCGACGACGCCGGGGTCGAGGTGCCGGTCGTGAACCTGCTCTCGGATCGTGCCCATCCCTGCCAGGCTCTCGCCGACCTGCTCACCCTCTACCAGACGCTGGCACCCGGCGCCACGACCACGTGGTCCCTGGCCGGCAGGTCCATCGCCTACGTGGGCGACGCCAACAACGTGTGCCGGTCGCTCGCCAAGGCGGCGGTGACGGTGGGGATGGAGGTCAGGGTGGCGTCACCACCGGGCTACGGGCTCTCACCCGAGGACGTGGCCGCCGTGGCGCAGGTGGCCGCCGCCGCCGGTCGCGGGGGCTCGCTCACGGTCACCGAGGAGCCCCGGGCGGCCGCGGAGCGCGCGGAGGCTTTGTACACGGACGTGTGGACGTCCATGGGCCAGGAGGGCGACGCCGAACGCCGCCGCCGCGACTTCGCGGGGTTCCAGGTGGACCGGGCGCTGCTCGAGGTGGCAGCCCCCGGAGCTGCGGTGCTGCACTGCCTGCCGGCGCATCGCGGCGAGGAGATCGCAGCCGACGTGATCGACGGCCCGCAGAGCGTCGTGTGGCGGCAGGCGGCCAACCGGCTCCCGACGATGCGCGGGCTGCTGTGGTGGCTCGTCTCCCACGAGCGCCAGGCGGACCCGGGCACCCGGGCGGTCACGGTGGCGCGCCCGCCGGGATCCGGCAAGCCGGGGGAGGGCCCGCGGTGAGGGTGGCGAAGCACCAGCGGCAGCACCGGATCGCGGGGCTCCTCGAGTCCCAGGTGGTGACCAACCAGGCCCAGCTGGTGGCGCTGCTCGCTGCGGACGGCATCGACGCCACGCAGGCGACGGTGTCGCGCGACCTCGAGGACCTCGGCGCCGTCAAGGTCCGGCTGCCCGGGGGCCAGGCAGCCTATGTCCTGCCCGAGCTGCCGGCCCAGCAGGTCGCGCCGGAGGACCATCTCCGCCGGGTGCTCGGGGAGTGGGTGGTCGAGGTCGCCCATTCGGGGAACCTCGTGGTGCTCCGCACTCCCCCGGGGTCGGCCCATGTCGTAGGCTCGGCGCTCGACCGGAGCGGGCTCGAGGGCGTGCTCGGCACCGTCGCCGGCGACGACACGGTGCTCGTGGTGGTGGACGAGCGCCAAGGGGGAGGCGAGGTGGCCGGCGGCCTCGCCGCGCTGGCCGGCCTGCGGGAGCCGACGTGATCGGCTGGCCCGCCGGTTGAGGACCGGCCGCTCCCGGTGGAGGTGGCGCACCCCGAGGGGCGGCGTCCTGAACGGGCCGCCGGCGCACCGCCGGCGCACGAGATCGCAGAACCGAGGAAGGAACGACGATGCCCAGGCGCGTGGTGCTGGCGTACAGCGGAGGCCTCGACACGTCGGTGGCGGTGCGCTGGCTCGAGGAGCATGCCGGCGCCGAGGTCATCGCGGTGGCCGTGGACGTCGGCCAGCAGAGTGGTCCCGGGTCCGAGGACTGGGACGCGATCCGTCACCGGGCCCTGGCGGCGGGCGCGGTCGAGGCCGTCGTCGTGGACGCGCGGCGCGAGATGGCCGAGGAGTTCTGCGTGCCGGCCCTCCAGGCCAACGCCCGCTACGAGGGCAAGTACCCGCTCGTCTCGGCCCTGTCGCGGCCGGTGATCGTCCGCCACCTCGTCCGCGCGGCTCGCGCCCACGGCGCCGGGGCCGTTGCCCATGGCTGCACGGGCAAGGGCAACGATCAGGTCCGTTTCGAGGTCGGGATCCGCTCGCTCGCCCCTGACCTCGAGGTGCTCGCGCCGGCACGGGTCTGGGGCTTGAGCCGCGAGCAGTGCGTCGAGCTGGCTGCCCGCTGGGATATCCCGGTGGCGGCCACCAAGGAGAAGCCGTACTCGATCGACGAGAACCTCTGGGGCAAGGCCATCGAGTGCGGCGAGATCGAGGACCCCTGGGCCACGGCCCCCGAGGACGCCTACACGCTCACGCGGGTCACCGCGACGGAGCCGGTCGAGCTGGTCGTCGGCTTCGAGGCCGGGGTGCCGGTGTCGGTCGACGGGCACCGGGCGGCAGTGGCCGAGGTCATCGCGGCGGTGGGGGCCCGCGCCGGGTCGACGGGGTTCGGGCGGCTCGACATGGTGGAGAACCGCCGGGTGGGGATCAAGAGCCGGGAGGTCTACGAGTGCCCGGCGGCTCTGGCCCTCCTCATGGCCCACGCCGACCTCGAGGACCTCACCTTGGAGCGGGACCTCCACCACGAGAAGGCCCGCCTTGAGCCCCGGTGGGCGGAGCTGGTGTACGACGGCATGTGGTTCTCCCCGCTCAAGCAGGCGCTCGACGCCTTCGTGCGCGAGTCGCAGCGTCACGTGACCGGCGAGGTTCGCCTCCGCTTCGACCCGCCGGGAGCAGGCCACGTGGAGGGACGTCGCAGCCCGGTGTCCCTCTACGACCGGGGACTGGCAACCTATGACCGCACCGACACGTTCCGCCACGCCGACGCCGAGGGGTTCGTGCGCCTCTGGGGGCTGGGCGTCGCGACGTGGGCGGCCCGCCAAGGCGGGGCCGGGCCCGCGGAGCCGGGGGGCGAGGATCGGTGACCCTCTGGCAGGGGCGCCTGGGCGAGGACATGGCCCCCGAGGTGGCCGAGCTGTCGGTGAGCGTGGACGTCGATCGGCACCTCGCGCTGGACGACATCGCGGGCTCGCGGGCCCACGTCAAGGGCCTGGGCAGGGCCGGCGTCCTCCCGGGCGACGAGGTTGCGACGTTGCTCGGCGCGCTCGATCGCGTCGAGGGCGAGCTCGCCTCGGGGAGCTTCCGCTTCCTCCCCGGCGACGAGGACGTGCACACGGCGGTCGAGCGCCGCGTCACCGAGCTGGTCGGCGACGTGGGTGCCAAGCTGCACACCGGGCGGAGCCGGAACGACCAGGTGGTGACGGACCTGCGCCTGTGGTGCCGGCGCGAGCTGGTGGCCGTGGCGGCCGAGGTGGTGTCGCTCCAGGAGGTGCTGGCACAGCGGGCGCTCGACGCAGGAGACGCCTACCTCCCGGGCTACACCCATCTGCAGCGGGCGCAGCCGGTCCTGCTCGCCCACCACCTCCTCGCGCACGGCTGGGCCTTGTCGCGTGACGTCGACCGTCTGGTCGGCACGGTCGAGCGCCTCAACGTGTCGCCGCTCGGCGCGGGTGCCTTGGCCGGCTCCTCGCTGCCGCTGGACCCCGACTTCGTCGCCGAGGAGCTGGGCTTCACCAGCCGGTTCGAGAACTCGCTCGACGCGGTGTCCGACCGCGACTTCGTGGCCGAGGCGCTCTTCGACGTGGCGCTCCTCGCCGTGCACCTGTCCCGCATGGGAGAGGAGGTGGTGCTGTGGTCGAGCGACGAGTTCGGATTCTGCGTGCTCGACGACCGCTACGCCACGGGCAGCTCCATGCTCCCCCAGAAGAAGAACCCTGACGTGGCCGAGCTGGCACGGGGCAAGGCCGGCCGGTTGATCGGGCACCTCACGGGCCTGCTGGTCGTGCTCAAGGGGCTGCCGCTCGCCTACAACCGCGACCTCCAGGAGGACAAGGAACCGCTCTTCGACGCGGTCAGCCAGGTCCGCCGGACGCTGCGCGCGCTGCGGGGCCTCTATGCCACCGCGACCTGGCAGCACGAGCGGATGCAGGTGGCGGCCGACGGGCCGGCGGCGGCCGCCGTCGACCTGGCCGAGCTCCTCGTCGAGCGAGGCATGCCGTTCCGCCAGGCCCACACCCTCGTAGCCGGGCTGGTGCGCGACTCGCTCGAGCGGCACGTGCCTCTGGTGGAGCTGGTGCAGGCGCACCCCGATCTCGGCGATGAGGGGGCGGCGCTCCTGGAGCCCGGGGTGGCGGTCACGAGGCGCACGACGCCGGGGGGCGCCGGCCCGGCTTCGGTGGCTGAGCAGCTCGAGCGGTTCGGCCGGCGTCTCGGCGTGGACCGTTCCCGCCTGGGGCTGGCTCCGGGGGCCAGGCTCGGGCGGCCGCCGGGCGAGTGACGCCTTCGAGCGCCGGCTCGGGCACGGGGGAAGCAGGCGCTGCCGCCGCAGCCGTGCCGGTGCCGGGCGCCGTGCCGATGCCGGTCGCGAGCGGCTGGGCCGGCATCGTACGCGCGGACCTGGCGGACGACGTGGCCGAGGTCGGGCCGTGGCTCCTCAACAAGCTGCTCGTCCGGGGCGCTCGTGCGGCCCGGATCGTCGAGGTGGAGGGGTACCGGGGCGCAGAGGATCCCGCGTCGCACGCCTACCGCGGGCCGACGGACCGGAACCGGACGATGTTCGGGCGGCCGGGGTTGCTGTACGTCTACTTCACCTACGGCATGCACTGGTGTGCCAACGTGGTGTGCGGCGCCGACGGGGCGGCGCGTGCCGTCCTGCTGCGGGCCGCCCGCCCGGTGGCGGGCCTGGCCGAGATGCAGGTGGCGCGCCCGGCGGCGCGCACGGCCCGCGACCTGTGCAACGGGCCGGCCAAGCTGTGCCAGGCGTTCGGCATCACGCGGGACCTCGACGGGGCCGACCTCGTCACCGGCGATCGCCAGGTATGGCTGGCGGACGACGGCACCCCGCCGCCCGCTCGGCCCCGCTGTGGACCTCGGATCGGTGTGGCCGCTGCCGCCGATCTGCCTCTGCGATGGTGGGTGGACGGCGACGAGCACGTCTCGCGCACGCGCCCGCCGGCCGCCTCGGAGCGAGCCAAGGGGAGGCGCAGGACGCCGACCGGCGCCGGAGGGTGAGGACGATCGCGTCGGAGGTCGACGGCCGGAGGGGGCCGCCCGGCACGCCGGTCTCATGTGGCGGCCGGGCGTTGATGGCTCGCCGACATCTGCTATCATGGGTCTCCCGCTGCAGGGGGTGAGCCGAGAGGCTGTACTGTGCAGCGGGCCGCTGGTCGAACGGAGGGCTGCCCTCCACGTCGGCCCGCGGTGCTACCGGCACCAACGCCCGACGGTGCGTGCCCGGGTCGTTCCTTGAAAACGGAAGAGCGAGAGCCAAAAGCCAGTGCGGGCGGCTGGCGGGCGCATGCCCGCCGAGCCGAACGTCAAATCCGGATGTACACGGATGCAACGGCGGGTCTGCGGCCCCCTGGGGTCACATGCCCGCCGGCCAGCCGGGGCGAGTCAACCCGGCTGGCTCTCTGGTCGTGAGCAAGGGCCCTTCGGGCCCGACCTCGAGACCTCGATGGAGAGTTTGATCCTGGCTCAGGACGAACGCTGGCGGCGTGCTTAACACATGCAAGTCGAACGAGGTCCATCTGGTGGCAACACCGGAGAAGACCGAGTGGCGAACGGGTGAGTAACACGTGAGCAACCTGCCCCGAAGACCGGGATAACACCGGGAAACCGGTGCTAATACCGGATGTCCCCACCAGATCGCATGGTCAGGTGAGGAAATGGGTTTCCGCTTCGGGAGGGGCTCGCGGCCTATCAGCTTGTTGGTGGGGTAACGGCCTACCAAGGCGGTGACGGGTAGCTGGTCTGAGAGGACGATCAGCCACACTGGGACTGAGACACGGCCCAGACTCCTACGGGAGGCAGCAGTGGGGAATCTTGCGCAATGGGCGAAAGCCTGACGCAGCAACGCCGCGTGGGGGACGAAGGCTTT
>DATGLW010000101.1:0-9174 GCA_035293965.1 Acidimicrobiales bacterium | reverse complement strand
GAGCGCTACCGCGCCGCGCACGGTGCTGGCGGACCTGCGCCGGGGCGGCGGGCCAGACGTTAGCCCGACCGGGCGCCCCGCCCTCCGGGCACGCCGACGGTGCCGGTGTCGCGGCCCGAGCGCAGGAGGCGACCGGGCAGCGCGCCGGTGAGCTTGCCGTGAGCCACCACCTGCCCGCCGTTGCACAGCACGTGCACGACGCCCGTCGACTCGGTGTAGAGGCGCATGGCACCCCCCGGCAGGTCCCACCGGGTCGTCTCGGGCCCGTAGCCCACGGTCGAGGGGTCGAAGACCACGAGGTCGGCATGCCAGCCCTCGACGAGCCGGCCTCGTTCGCGTAGCCCGTAGAGGCGGGCGGGTCGGTCCGCCAGCAGCTGGATGGCCTCTTCGAGGCCCAGGTCGCCGTGCTGGCGGACGCCGGCGAGCATCGACGTCGAGTACGTGGCGCCGCACATCATGTCGAGGTGGGCGCCCGCGTCGCTGCCGCCGATCACCGTTCGCTCGTCGCGCCACACCTCGACCCGGTACGCCCGGTCCGCCGCGCTCTCGGGCCGTGGCGGAGGGCGCAGCCCGGTTCGCAGGTCGTCGGCCAGCACCACGTCGAGCAGAGCGTCGAAGGGGTCCTGGCCCCGCTCGGCGGCCACCTCGGCGACCGAGCGGCCGGCGTAGGGGGCGGTGGCCGGCGAGAACGTCTCCACGAAGCGCAGCACGGGCCAATTGGCCACCCCGCGCAGGACGCCGGCCTCCTCCGAGGCCGCCCCGGCTGCCAGGCGGCGGCGCACCTCGGGGTCGGCGAGGGCCCGCATCCGTTCGGGCACCGGCAACGTGATGACCTCACGCCACCCGGGGAGCCCGTCGAGGGGGGACCCGGAGAGGAAGGTCATGCGCATCGGGTTGCCCGGCGGCAAGGTGAGGGCGACGACCCGCGCGCCCTGCGCCGCGGCACGGGTCGAGGCGCCGAGCTGGTGCTCGCAGAACGCACGGCCGTCGGCCGACACCCCGAGGACGTTCCAGTTGACGGGCCGGTTCGCGGCCAGCGACATGGCGGTGAGCAGGTCGACCTCCTCGTCGGTGTAGCCGCTGAGCGACCCGGCCAAGATGAGCTCGAGGGTCGTGCCGGCGTGGTCGCCAGCCGCGCCGGCCAGGGCGACCAGCTCCTCGGTGCCTGCCGCCCTCGAGGGGACCGGCTGGCCGGACCCGTCGTTGTGCGGGGGTGCGGTCGAGGTGGAAAAGCCCATCGCCCCGGCCTCGAGGGCCTGGTGGAGGAGCCGGGTCATGGCCTCGACGTGCGCCGGCGAGGCGCGCCCGCCGACCGCGTCCTCCCCCATGACGGCGCGCCGGAGGGCTGAGTGGCCACAGAGGAACCCGGCGTTGACACCGAGGGGTCGCTCGAGTGCGGTCAGCCACTCGGCAAAGGAGGACCAGTCCCACGTCAGTCCCTGCTGCAGCGCGGCGAGGGGCATCCCTTCCACCTTGGCCATCATCTTCATGAGGTACTCGGCGTGGGCAGCCCCCGCTGGTGCCAGGCTGAAGCCGCAGTTGCCACCGAACACGGTGGTCACCCCGTGCAGCGGCGACGGGCTGGCCGTCGGGTCCCAGAAGAGCTGGGCGTCGTAGTGGGTGTGGATGTCGACGAAGCCGGGCGCCACGACGAGCCCCCCGGCGTCGATGGTCCGCGCCGCAGGCTCGTCGGTCGGGCCAATCGAGGCGATGCGACCGTCGCGCACCCCGACGTCGGCTCGCCGGGCCGGCCCACCGGTGCCGTCGACGACCGTGCCCCCCCGGATGAGGAGGTCAAGCACGGACCGCTTCCTTCCACTCTGTAGGGGGCAGGGGATGGCGGAACAGGCGGGCCGCGTTCAGGTGGGTCATGGCGGCCACCTCGTCGGCCGGCAGGCCGTCGAAGCGCCGGGCGAGGAGCTCCTGGGTGTCGGGCCAGCTCGAGTCGGCGTGCGGGTAGTCGCTCTCCACCATGATGTGGTCGACGCCGATCCGATCGCGGACCCGCAGCGCGGTCGGGTCGTCGATGCTGCAGAACCAGAAGTTGCGCTGCACGGCCTCGCTTGGCGTGACGTCGCCGTGCCACACACCGGCGCCGCCGATGCCCGAGTGGGCCATGACGTAGTCGAGGCGGTCGAGGAACATCGGCACCCAGCCGATCCCACCCTCGGACAGGGCGATGTCGAGGCGCGGGAAGCGGAGGGGGATCCCCGCCCACAGCCACTCGGCCGTCGAGAGCATGCCGCACACGGGGAAGAGGCTCGTCCCCTGCTCGAGGGGAGCTTCGGGGGAGCGGCTGAAGCCGCCCCCGGCCGACCCGGTATGGAGGCAGACCACGGTGCCGGTCTCCTCGCAGGCGGCGAGCAAGGGGTCCCAGTACGAGGTGTGGACCGAGGGAAGGTCGATGTTGGCCGGGTTCTCCGGGAAGCTGAGGGCCTTGAACCCCCGCGCCGCGTTGCGGCGGACCTCGTGAGCGGCCACGGCTGGGTCGAGGAGCCAGGTGATCTGGAGGGGAATGATGCGCTCCGGGTAGGTGCCGGCCCACACCTCGTGGTGCCAGTCGTTCCATGCCCGCACACAGGCAAGACCGAGGTCAGGGTCTTTGCTCTTCGAGAAGACCACGCCGGCGAACCCGGCGATGAGCGAAGGGAAGCACAGCGAGGCCCAGATGCCTGCCGTGTCCATGTCGGCGACGCGGGCGTGGATGTCGTAGCAGCCCTTGCGCATCTCGTCGAAGCGCGCCGGCTCCATCGTCCACTCCTCGACTGGCCGGCCGACCACCGCGTTGAGCCCGACGTTGGGATAGAGGCTTCCCTCGTAGACCCAGGCCTGGCTCCCGTCGTCCGACTCGACCAGCCGAGGGGCGCGCTCTGCCAGGCGGGCCGGCATGCGGCCCTCGAAGAGGTCGGGCGGCTCGATCAGGTGGTCGTCGACCGAGATCACCGTCAGGGTGCGCGGGCGTGGCTCGGGGTCAGGCAAGAGGGTCATGGTCCTCCTCCTCCATCGTCCTCCTCCTCGTCCCAGTTCCCCGCCACCACCGTCCATGCATCCGTGCCCGTCGGGTCGTCGCCCCTCGCCCGCTGAGCGTCCTAGCCGTTGCCCACGATCGTGCCGCACACCGGCTTGCCGTCGCTCGGGGTGGGCACGAAGGATCTCCCCTCGAGGCGGACGATATAGCCGCAGGTGGTGCGGGGCGGGTTCCCGAAGGCCTTGGAGAGGTCCACCGCCTGAGGTAGCAGACCCCCGGCGTCGTAGTGCGTGACCTTGCGCAGGGCGGTCATGAACGACTGGCGGGTCGGGTTGCGCCCGGCGACCTCGAGGCCCTTGACGAACAGGTCGGCAGACAGCCAGCCGATCGTGTAGCCGAAGTCGGGCACGCCCGTGAAGTGGGCGTAGCGCTCGAGGGCTGCCTGCTCGACCCTGGTGGCCGGTGTCTTCAGCTCGACGGGCGTCTGGGAGACCGAGAAGTACGCCCCTTGCATCGCCTGCACCGCGGTCGGCTGGCTGAGCAGGGTGGACCCGTAGCCGGTGGCCGACAGGGCCACCTTGAGGTCGAGGCCCGCCTGCTTGGCTCCGAGGATCATCGCCAGGTTGGTGTCGAAGGCCAGCGGCAGGTAGAGGCCGTTCACGTGGGCCTTGGTCATCGCGAGCACGTCGGTCGTGACGTTGACCCCGGCGAAGGGGACGCTCGTGTCGAGGTAGCCCACCTTCATGCCCTCTTTCTCTGCGGAGAGCGCGAAGCCCCGGGCGGCAGCGGCCGACGACGGCGAGATGCCGTACCCGAGGCTCGCGACGTTGGTGACGCCACGGGCCTTCATGAAGGCGGCGGTGCCCGAGTAGGCGGGGTACCCCCGAGTGGAAGGCGAGAACGAGAACATGTTCGTGTACGGCTTGATGTACCACTCGCTGCCGTCAGCCGAGGAGCCGACGACGGGCACGCCGTTCTGCTGGAGATAGTGGGCGGCCAGGAAGAACAGTCCGGTCTCGGCCAAGATGGCGAACGCGTGCTGGTTGGCCACCATGTTCTCGACGGCGGGCACGACTGAGGAGAGGGTCGACTGGTCGTCGCCGACCACGAGGTCGATCCGCCGGCCGTGCACGCCGCCCTCGGCGTTCTGGAGGTCCAGGCGGGCCTTCGTGCCGGCGACCGCGCCCGGGTAGGCCGACGCGTTCGGGCCGGTCACCGAGGTGAGCATGCCGACGATCACGGTCCTCGCCGTGACGCCCGGCGCGCTCGCCCTGTTGCGCCCCGCCTGCGTCGAGTCGCCGTAGGCACGTCCCAGCCCCCCGCCGTTGCTGGTCATTGCTGCCACGGCGGCGAGCATGCCCACGAGCACTGCCGCCACGAGCGATCGGCGGCAGGGCGCCGTCATGCCCCGTCGTCCGCCACGTCGCCCATTGGCCGAAGGCCGCCCATCGTGCCCCCCTCTGGCAGCTCCATGGCCCGGCCGAGCCGCCGAGCTGATCGTAGGGATAACGGAATGGGGTGTCAAAAAGGGCCGGGAGCGAGGCACAGGCCCGGCGACGCAGCGGATGAGCCCTCGTTGGTGGTCCCCGTTGACGGGCACCCGGTCGCGGTCACGTCTTTACAGCCGGGCGATGACCTCCTCGCCGAAGCGGGCGACTGCGTCGCGGTCGCGGGGATCGAGGCCGATGAGGAGCCTCGTCGCCCCCGCGTCCTCGTAGCGCTTGACATCGTCCACGGACGCGATACGAGCGCTCATCGTGACCTGGAACGGACCGGTCCGGCCGGCCTCGGCCCGCATGCGGTGGATGCGCTCGAGGTTCTTCGGCAGGGTGTGGGGGGTCTGCTCCATGGGGATCCAGCCGTCGCCGAGGAGCGCTGCTCGCCGCATGGCCGCACGCGAGTCGCCACCCACGAGCAAGGGTGGCCACGGCTTCTGCACCGGCTTGGGCAGGAACCCCACGGGCTGGAACCGGAAGAACTCGCCGTCGTGGGCGATCTCGTCCTCGGTGAGGAGCCGCTTGACGACGCCGATCGCCTCGTCGACCCGTCGTCCGCGGGTGTCGAAGGGAAGTTCCATCACCTCCCACTCCTGGCGGAGCCAGCTGGCGCCGATGCCCAGGATGGCGCGCCCGTTGGACACGTTGTCGAGCGTGGTCAGCGAGCGCGCGGTGATGATCGGGTGGCGCAGGCCGATGTTGTAGACGTTGGTCCCGAGCTTGATCCGCTCGGTGACGGCCGCCATGGTGGCCAGCTGCACCCACGGGTCGAATGCCGGGGTCGACGCCGAGATCGGCGGCTCGCCGTCGTGTGGCGAGTTGGGCTTGCCCGTCATGGCCACGGGCATGACCAGGTGCTCGGGCACCCAGACTGACTCGAAGCCGGCGGCCTCGGCTGCCCGGGCGACGTCGGCCCACCGCCGGGGGCCGACCATGCTCATCGTTCCGAACTCCATCCCGGCGTGCCCCTCCTGTCGATGATGCCGAGCTCGCCGTCGGTCGTGATCCCCGCCGGTGGTGTCGAGCTCCTGTCGGTGGTGTCGAGCTCCCTGTCGGTGACGTTCCCGTCCGGAACGCTCCTGTCGGTGGTGCCGGACCGGGCGGCATCGTAGTCGTGCCTCCCGGCTCGACGCCTGGCATCGTCGTCGGGGTGCCGGCTGCGCGCTCCGCACCGACTGGGCTGTGCACGTGGCCCCGGCGGCTCGACGGCACGCCCCTGCTACGACCGGGTCGATCCGTGCCTTCCCGACCTGCTCATCTGCAGGGCCGAGCATGCCGAGGGGGTGATGGCCGCCCTGGCCAGGCAGGGGTAGCGTGGGGCCAAGGAGGAGGTCAGTGCCATGCGACGAGTGCGCCTCGGCGCGGGGTTGGTGATGATCGGGGTGCCGGCCCTCATCCTGGGGCCGCCGGCGGCCGCCGTGGCGCGTGGGACGGTCGGCGCGGTCCAGCGCGTGAGCGCCGCCACCGTGACCACGCCCATCTGGGCCGGGTACGCGCTGGCAGGCGCCAAGGGTGCGTTCTCGAGCGTCTCCGCTGCGTGGATGCAGCCGGCGGTCAGCTGCGCGCCGAGCCAGACGGCGTACTCCTCCTACTGGGTGGGCCTCGACGGCTACAACAGCCACACGGTCGAGCAGGTCGGCACCGAGGCCGACTGCGTGCGCGGCACGCCCTCGTACTACGCCTGGTACGAGCTGTACCCGAAGTTCCCGGTGCGGGTCCCGCTGCAGGTGGCATCGGGCGACCACATCGCAGCCTCGGTCGCCTACCTCAACGGCTCGTTCACCCTGGAGCTCACCGACGCCGCCGATGGCGCCACGCCGTTCACCGTCACGGCTCGGAGCCCCTCGGCTCGCCGTTCGTCGGCAGAAGTGATCGTGGAGGCGCCCTCGTCCAACCACGGTCCCTTCGGCGGGCTGCCGCTGGCTGACTTCGGCCAGGTGAGCTTCACAGGCGCCAGCGCGAACGGCAGCCCGCTCGAGAGCCTGTCTCCCGACGAGGTGATCATGCAGCGCGGGAGCACCACGCTGGCATCGCCGGAGGGTTCCCTGAGCGGCGGGTCCTTCACGGTCTTCTGGGAGTCGTAGCCTGGGGCTGGACCGAGCCCCCTCGGGGTCCGGGCAATCCCGAGGGCCCGGGGGACGAGCCGCGGGACCGCCCTGGTCCGGGCGGACGGCTTCGAAAGGGAGGCGCAGCGTGGCCGAGCGGTCGCGGTCGGTGTCGTGGCAGGAGTGGTCGGGCGACCGCCCCCAGCCGCGGTGGCCGACCGACGTCGGGACCTGGTCGCGGCGCCTCGTCGAGCGGGCGGCGCCAGCCGAGCCGCCCGTCCTACGACTCGGCGGCGTCCGCCTGCCCTCGCTGGGTAGGGCGCGGCTGTACGTCTGCGGGATCACCCCGTACGACACGACCCATGTCGGGCACGCCGCCACCTTCGCGTGGGCAGACCTCGCCGCGCGCGTCCTCGGCCTCGGCGGGATCGACGTCGAGGTGTGCCGCAACATCACCGACGTCGACGACGACCTGCTGGCTCAAGCACGAGCCCGCTCCGTCAGCTGGCGTGCGCTCGCGGCGGAGCAGACCTACCGGTTCGAGCGCGACATGTCCGAGCTCGGCGTGGTGCAGCCGACCTACGAGCCGCGGAGCTTCGACCACGTCGAGGACGTCATCCGCCTGGCCGTCGAGCTGCTCGCCGCCGGCGCCGCCTACGAGCGGCACGGCAACGTGTACTTCCGGGGTGGCGCGGTGCACGCCCGCGTCGGGCTCGAGCGCGCCGAGGCGTTGGAGCTGGCACGAGCCCGCGGCGGGGAGCCCGACGACCCGGACAAGGACGACCCGCTCGACGCCGTGCTCTGGCGGCACGCGGTGGACGACGAGCCCGCGTGGTCGAGCCCGTGGGGGCCGGGACGCCCGGGCTGGCACGCGGAGTGCACCGCCATGGCCGTCGCCACGTTCGGCGCGAGCGTCGATGTGCACGCCGGGGGGGCCGAGCTCGCCTTCCCCCATCACGCCTACCAGGCTGCCCAGGCCGAGGCCTTCACGCGCGTCACGCCGTTCTCGCGGGCTCGGCTGCACGTGGGCTCGGTCATGTTCGGTGGCCACAAGATGGCGAAATCGGCCGGCAACCTCGTGTTCGTCGACGACCTGCTCGAGCGCTTCGGTGCTGGCCCCCTCCGGTTGCTCCTCCTGTGCCGCCGGTGGCACGAGGAGTGGGAGTTCTCCGAGGCCGAGCTCGACCGCTCGGCCGGCCGGCTCGATGAGCTCGCGGCAGCCAGCAGGCGTCCGACCCGCACGGCCAGTGCCGCGGCCGAAGTGGTCCGGGCCCTGGTCGACGACCTCGACGTGCCCAAGGCGCTCGAGGTGGCAGGAGAGGCTGGTGGCGAGCCGCTCGCGGAGCTGATGGGCTTCCTCGGCCTCACCCAGCCGATCGCCTGACGCCCGGTTCGGCGAGGCCTGTCGCCGCCGGCATCGTGTGCTCCGGTCGCGGGGACATGCCCCGCCGAACGGCGAGCCGCCTGCGGCCGGCGACGGGCGCGACGCGGCACTGACGATGGTCGCACGCGGTGCCGGCGACGGTCGCAACGCAGGTGGCCGAGCACGTCGTCGAGCGCGGGCAGGGCTCGAGAAGGGCCCTGGGGAGGGTCCTCGCCCGCCCAGGGGTCAGGCGGCGTCGGAGGTGCCGACGAGCCCGGTGCACCCGGGCACCCGCGCCTCCGTCGGCTGGCACCGGCTGCAGGTGGCGGGGTCGACGGCCCGCACCCAGCCGAGGACCTCCTGCCAGCAGCCCCCGCAGCCGTCGCAGTGGAGGTTCGTGCCCCAGTTGTCGTGCACCGCTCGCAGGGGCCGGTGGCATGCCGTGCACGCGGGCTGCGGCCCGGAGGGGGTCCCCGTCGTCCGAAGCGGTCCCGACCCGTCCGTCACGCTGCGCCCCCTTCGCGAGACCACCATTGTGCGCCGGCCGCCGGCTTCCGGCCAGGGGCGCAACGCGATCTTCACGATCGCCGCCCCGGAGCACGGCGCTCCGTCGTGGCCGGGGTCCGGCCGCCCGCCCGGGCGGCGTCCCGCCGTCGCGCGAGCGCGACGAACGGGCGGAGGCTGGCAGGATCCTCGAGGGCCCCCGCCGAGGCGGCTTCCTCGGGAGGTGCTCCCTGGAGGATGCGCTTCACCGGCACCTCGAGCTTCTTGCCGCTGAGCGTCCTCGGGATCGCCGGCACCGGCTCGATCCGGTCGGGAACGTGGCGCGGCGAGAGCTCGCGGCGGATGGATTCGAGCACGTCATGGCGGACCTCGTCGACTGGGCGGCCCTCGATTACCACGAACAGCCACAGCTCGTCGCTGTCGTCGAGGTGGATGGCAAGGCTGTCGGTCACCCCCGCCAGGCCGTCGACCACCGAGTAGAGCTCCGCAGTCCCAAGGCGGACCCCAGCACGGTTCAGGGTTGCGTCGCTCCGGCCCGAGATCACGCAGCTGCCCCGCTGTGTGAAGCGGATCCGGTCGCCGTGGGTCCACGCGCCGGGGACCTGCTCGAAGTACGCGGCGCGAAAGCGCGTCCCGTCGTCGCCCCACAGGCCGGCCGGCATCGACGGCATCGGGGCACGAACCACGAGCTCGCCTTCCTCGCCGACGTCCACGGGTGCCCCGCCGGGGCCCGCCGCCACCACGTCGCAACCGAGGAGGGGCCGGCTGATCTCGCCCTCCCAGACGGGCACGGCCGGG